>JBFJVZ010000316.1:0-9581 GCA_041623895.1 Pirellulaceae bacterium
AGTGGATGCGGCGCTGGTCGGACTCAAACCCGAATCGCAACTTGGCGGCTGGGCCTTCACGCAGTTTGGCGGAACCGTGCATTGGGACAAAGCCGGCGTAGTCTCGATCGCTCCGCTGTCCGAACAGCAACTGGCCTCGGAGAATCTTTGGCACCAGTATCGAAAACAAGTCAAATCACCGCCGATCCCGGCGGAGATCCAAAAGATTCTGGATGTGGAAACAGAAAAACGAAACGAACAACAAATCAAACAACTGACTCGTTACTACATTCAACACGCCCATCCCGAACTCAGCAAACAGTTTGCTGAGCCGCTGAAACAGCAGACCGATCTGAAAAAGCAATTGGAGCAACTGGAAAAGGCGATCCCTGCCACTTTGGTGATGGAAGACCGCAAAGAACCGCGGCAAGCTCATGTTTTGGAGCGAGGCGAGTACACCGAAAAACGTGACCCGGTTTCATCAGATGTCCCCCGCTGGATCGCACCACTTCCCAAGGATGCACCGGCAAGCCGGCTGGGATTGGCGCAGTGGTTGGTCGATCCCAGTCATCCACTGACTGCACGTGTCACGGTGAATCGATTCTGGCAGCACTATTTCGGCACGGGACTCGTCAAGACCAGCGAAGATTTTGGTGTGCAGGGCGAGCAGCCATCGCACCCGCAATTGCTTGATTGGCTGGCGGTTGACTTCATCCAGTCCGGTTGGGACATCAAACGATTGCAAAAACTGATCGTGATGTCCGCCACTTATCAGCAGTCATCGCGCGTCACCTCGGGAAAACTCGCTGCCGATCCTGATAACCGTTTGCTTGCCCGAGGTTCCCGCTTCCGACTGGACGCTGAAATCATTCGCGACTCGGCGCTCGCGGTTAGCGGGCTGTTGGTCAACAAGATTGGCGGCCGTAGCGTAAAGCCTTATCAGCCAGCTGGGCTCTGGAAACCGGTCGGCTTCGGCGGCAGCAACACATCGGTGTTCAAACAAGACGCAGGACAAAAACTGTACCGTCGCAGCATGTACACGTTTTGGAAGCGCACGTCACCGCCACCATCAATGGCGACGTTCGACGCGCCAGACCGTGAAACTTGCCAGGTCCGCCGGGCGCGGACGAACACGCCGCTGCAAGCGTTGGTGCTGATGAATGATGTGCAGTTCATCGAAGCGGCTCGCAAGTTTGCAGAACGTATCATGAACGAAGGCGGTGCAGACGACAACGATCGTCTGACGTTCGCTTTTCGCAGCATCACCTCGCGAATACCGAAACAGCAGGAAGCAGAATCATTGACCCGTTTATTCCAGCAGTGTCACGATGACTTTAAAAAGAACGCCGCAGCGGCGACCAAGCTGTTATCGACCGGCGAATCACCTCGCGACGAGTCCCTGGACGTCAGTGAACTTGCCGCCTGGACCATGATCTCACATTTACTTTTAAACCTAAGTGAAACCGTAACGAAGGGATAAAGGAAGTAGCACTCATTATGCGTGCTGCTTTAGCCAATATCATGAATCCACAACGCGAAGCCGCACTCATCGAAACTCGACGTCATTTTTTTGCACGCTCCGCTACCGGCATCGGCACTGCGGCGTTGGCGTCGCTACTGAATCCAGAACTGTTTGCCGCCACGTCTACACCGCCTGCGCCGGCGGCGACGGCCGGTCTGCCCGGCTTGCCGCATTTCGCCCCCAAAGCCAAACGTGTGATCTATCTGTTCATGTCCGGTGCTCCGTCACAGTTGGACATGTGGGACTACAAGCCCAAGATGAACGACTGGTACGACAAAGACTTGCCGGACTCGGTTCGCAACGGACAACGCATCACCACGATGACCTCGGGTCAAAAGCGATTCCCGATCGCACCGTCGATCTTCAAGTTCCAGCGGCACGGCAAAGTCGGCGCGTGGGTTAGCGAGCTGTTGCCTCACACCGCAGGCATCGTCGACGACTTGGCCGTGATCAAGACCGTGAACACCGAAGCGATCAATCACGATCCGGCGATCACCTACATTCAAACCGGCAGCCAACTTCCCGGCCGGCCCAGCACGGGTGCCTGGCTGTCGTACGGACTCGGCAGCATGAACCAGAACCTGCCTTCGTTTGTGGTTCTGCACTCGACGGTCAACGGCGGTTTCGGCGGACAAGCCTTGTATGCGCGACTGTGGGGTGCCGGCTTTCTCTCCACACGTCATCAAGGCGTCAGCCTGCGCTCGACCGGAGATCCCGTTTTGTACCTTTCCAATCCCGACGGCATGGACGAAAACATGCGACGCCGGATGCTGGATGAACTCGCCAAGCTGAATCAGCAGCGATATGCCGAAGTCGGTGATCCGGAGATTCAATCTCGCATCGCGCAGTACGAAATGGCTTACCGCATGCAAACATCCGTGCCCGAGTTGATCGACACATCGGACGAACCGCAGCATGTGCTGGACATGTACGGACCTGAAGTCAAAAAACCGGGAACGTTCGCGTCGAATTGCCTGCTGGCCAGACGAATGGCCGAGCGCGGCGTGCGATTCACTCAAGTCTTCATCCGCCAATGGGACCAACACGGTAATCTACCCAATGACATTCGCAGACAATGCGGCATCGTCGACCAACCATGTGCGGCGCTCATCAACGATCTGAAACAGCGCGGCATGCTGGAGGATACGTTGGTGATCTGGGGTGGTGAATTCGGCCGCACGATCTATTGCCAAGGCGGTTTGACGAAAGAAAACTACGGCCGCGACCACCATCCACGATGCTACACCAAGTGGATGGCCGGCGGCGGCGTGAAAGGGGGAATCGTTTACGGCGAAACGGATGACTTCAGCTACAACGTGATCGAGAAGCCGGTTCACATTCACGATTTGAACGCCACGATCCTGCATTGCCTGGGCATCGATCACGAACGGCTAACCTTCCGCCATCAGGGCCGCGACTTCCGATTGACCGATGTGCATGGAAACGTGGTCAAAGATATTCTGCTGTAGCGGAAGACTTCCGAATCGGAAACGGCGAAGCCGCCAGAGCATTTTCATCGGTAGGCCAGGACTTGTCCTGGCGCCATCTTGCCAGGACAAGTCCTGGCCTACGAGACATTTGAAAATGCATTAGACATCAGAGCCTCGCTGAACAGCGCCAACTGGAGCTCGCGAGTGATTCTATGTTTAACCCGATGCCGTAGGCCAGGATTTGTGGGCGGCCTCGCCTTCGGGATCGGCAGACTCACTCCGGCTCGGGTCTGACCACCCACTCGTCATATTGTTTGCCGCTCTGGCCGATCCAGTAGGGCGAGGAACCCCACAGCGGCACGGTTGCTAACGTCGATTCCCACTCACTCAACATTTGGAATAACTCCGTTGTCCGCGTGCGATCGATGTCAAATCGGTCGACCGTTTCGGCGGGATCTTGATCGGGACGAAACAACTGTGGCGGCCGATGTGACAGCGTGATTAACTTGTCGCTTCCATCGCGGATCGCCGTCTGGCCTTGCAGCCGCCAGAAAAGTGTTCGTCGTTCGGGGGCCCTTTCACCGCTCAGCTGCGGCAACAGATTTTTCCCATCATACGCGCCGTACATCTTGACTGCTCGTTTGCGATTGTTCTTATCTTCATGGTCTCGCGGCGGGGACAGCGGTAACGGCTCGGCGGCGGCGGCGGCTAAGAACGTCGGCAACAGATCGAGACTCGAGACAACACCGTCATGCGTCTTACCTTTCGGCAGTACTTCGGGCCATGACCAAATCATAGGAACCCGCACACCGCCTTCGCGCAGCGTCCCTTTGACACCCGACAGCGGTCCATTCCAGCTTGCGTTGCCAGTGGCCCCACCGTTGTCGGAAAAGAAGCAGATCAGTGTGTTATCCAACTGGCCGCTTTCACGCAAATGATCGCGAAGACGTCCGACGCCGCGATCGAGTGCATACATCATGGCGGCATAAATACGACGTTTTGGATCGCTGATGTGTGTAAACCGCGCGAGATCTTCTTCGGTCGCGTGCAGGGGACCGTGAGGCGCGTTGTAAGACATGAACAAGAACCACGGTTGATCGACAGACGCTTGCTCGTTCAGCCAGACCAGTGCTTCGTCGGTGAAGAAATCTGTCAGATACGGGTTTGAAAACTCACGCAGTGGCTGGCCGTTTCGTTCCAGTTTGTTGTTGCCCGGATCCGGGAAATAATTGTGGCTACCAACCAGCATGCCGCAAAAGTAATCGAAGCCACGTTGTCGGGGATGAAAACCTTCGCCGGTGCCAAGATGCCATTTGCCGATCAGCGCGGTGGCATAACCAGCATCGCGCAAATGATCGCCAAGCGTGTGCTCACCCGGGGGCAACCCCAACAGCTCCGGCCGCGTTGCGTAGTTTGAGGCAGATTGATTCAAGTTTCCTTCATAGCCAAAGCGACGCGGATCACGGCCCGTCATCAAACCGGCTCTGGACGGCGAGCAAACGGGACTGGTCACATATGCTTGAGTGCACAAGACTCCCGAGGACGCCAACGCGTCGATCTGCTGCGTTGATAAACGCCCACTCCCCATGCAACCGAGATCACCGTAGCCCATGTCATCAGCCAGGATCACCAGAACATTCGGCGGGGCAGCATCGCTTGCCAACCCAATCAGCGTGCTAGCGAGCAGAAAAAGGAACGACCAGCGGTATCGACTCACATGTAGCTCCTGTGTTCAGTGACGATGCAAATGCCGGGCAATATACGGTCGAAGACATCATATCGTGCAGCACTTTGCAGCGTCGGTTAAAATCCAGCCGGTGGGTCGACATGCGAAAACTTTCATCGGTGCAGCCATGAAACCTGGTCAAGCAATTTTGTTCCCGTTAATCATTTTGGGTTTGTCGGCGTCCACGCCGACAATAATTGCCGCTCCGCCAGAACAGTCCGCGGACGCCGATGAGCCAAAGTTTGTTGCGGCCAGCGATGTTGGCTACTTCGAGTTGGTTGTGGCCGATGCTGAAGGTAAACCGATTCCTGGTGCGCAAGTTGAAGTCCGGTCCCGGCCGAAGCCAGAATGGGAATTATTGGTTGGCAAGTTTTTGCGAAAGGCCAGGTATGGAACCTTCATGCGAACCGACCGGCAAGGGCGTTTGCGAATCAAGCTTCCCGGCGCAGAGTTGTCTTACCTGAACTGCAGCATTCGCGCCCCCGGCTACGGTCCGTTTTGGGCCGGCTGGTCTTTTCAGGAGAAAACGGAAGTCTTGCCTGCCAGCTACACCGCTCACCTGGACGCCGGCCAATCGGTCGGCGGGATTGTCGTCGATGATCAGGGCCAGCCTGTCGAAGGCGCAAAAATACATCCGAGCATCGAGTTTAAGAAACGCGAGACGGATGAAAGTCAGCTCGGCAGTGGTTGGTCGACGAAGACGGACAAGGAAGGACGCTGGCGCGCCGATTGTGTGCCCGCTGCGCTCGACCGTCTGAGCCTGTCGATTGTGCACCCGAATTTTGTGCCCACGATGACCGTTATCGCAACGAAAAAGTATCGGTTGCAGATGGATCAAACACCGCATCAAACGATCATCCTTGATCGCGGCGTGACTTTAGCGGGAACCGTGACCGATGCGGACGGCAATCCAATCAAGGATGCCAAGGTGCGTGCCGCCTTGATGCGGGATACGCGCGAAGCAAGGACCGACGCCGCCGGCAAATATGCCATCCCGGGGTGCCCCAAGACCGCCATGGTCGTGGTCACCACCACGGCAAAGAGATTCGCACCCGATCAGGCAGAAGTTGATCTGCGAAAAGATCCGCAGCCGCTGGATTTTCAACTCAAGCCGGGCAATACGATTCGCGTGCGTGTTGTCGACAAGGACGGCAAACCGGAAAACAAGGCTCGAATCTTTTTCCGAAGCTGGCGGAAAGACAATTACGGCGATGGACTCGATACCGTCCATCAATACACCGACGAAAACGGTGTTTGGGAATGGAAGGATGCTCCCGAGGATGCGATCATCGTCGATGTTTGCCCCGTTGGCAAACTGCAAATCGGTAACCAAACCTTGATCGCCCGCGAGGAAGAGTACGTCTTTGTTTCCGCACAGCCATTGACGATCGAAGGCCTCGTCCTGGATGCAGAAAGCCAAGAGCCATTGGAAAGTTTTCGCGTGATTCCTGGCTTGAAATGGCCCGGCAGCACGAAGCCGCTCTGGAATCGCCGTGATAGTTTTGACGGACGCGGCGGCAAGTTCCATTACATAGTCAACCGCATGGATGCCACGCATTTGATTCGCATCGAAGCCCCCGGATATGCCCCGCTGGTTTCCCGTGACGTGGCCGTCGATGAAGGCAACGTCAAGTTTCAGTGGAAACTTAAGAAAGCTGAGAACATCGAGATCCAGGTTGAACGTCCCGATGGTTCGCCGGCGGTCGGTGCGGACGTCGCCGTCGGAATTGAAGGTGCACAACTGGTTATTCGCAATGCCCAGTTCAGCAATACGTATGCACAACGAGTGAAGGTCGATAAAGCTGGTGTGTTGAAATTGAATCCGGAAGCGGAATCTTTTCTGTTGGTCATTTTGGATCAGGCTGGTTACGCCATCGTAGCCTGCGAGCCAACCGGAACTCCGGAATCAATTCGTTTGACAGCGTGGGCAACGATCGAAGGAAGCCTTCAAGTTGGCTCGGCAGCGGGCAAAGATGTGAACTTGGTGTACTTACCCACCGATTCGCTGTCGCTGGAAGGCTTTCCACATATTTCCTGGGACTATTACACAACCACCGACGATGCCGGCAACTTTCGGTTTGCGAAGGTCTTGCCGGGCAAGGGGATGTTGTCGCGTCAGATTCGCAGCCACGATACGGGCAACGGTTATCGCACTCAATGGTCGCACAACGAACACGTCCGTACCAAGCCGGGCGAGACGCTTGTGTTGAAACTTGGCGGAAACGGACGTGCCGTGATAGGCCAAGCCCTTGCCTCGGATGATATCAAAGAGCCGCTTGATTGGGGATTCGCCGTCATCGTCGCACAGCCCGTCATTGGCGATCCGCCGTCCATCCCCTATCCGCCTAACTTGGACGAGGACGGAAAAGCGGCGTGGTACCAGGCTTGGGTGCAAACGCCACTCGGCAAGCAGTGGCAAGAATTGAGTCGGCAACACGCAGAGCGGCAAAACCAACGACCACGCTACGTTACGGCAATCGGGCGAGACGGCAAGTTCCGAATTGAAGATGTACCGCCCGGTAAATACGAAGTCGAGTTACCAGTCGAACGACGCCCGGCTCAGCGATTCGGTCGAACTTCCGTGATCGCATGCTGGGAGGGAACCTTCGAGATACCCAAAATCGATGGGCAACCTGATCCGCTTGATTTAGGTGAACTTGTGGTGCGGCCAAAGTGAACAGGTACGCTTCCGTTTACCATTTAGCCGAAGGTAACGCTGTCCGACTCCACGCGATGCGTCATGCTGAAATCGAATTCGGAGCATTCGACGACACGAAGGAAAACCCATTCCATGCCATTTATCGATATCACCACGATCCCGGCTCAGGAAGTCTGCCCCGGTTGTCGTTTACGGACTCCATACGGCAAAATCCTGATGCTTTCCTACCTGGAAATGGACGAAGGAGCTGAGATTCCGTTGCACGATCACCCCCATGAGCAGGGCGGAATGCTGCTTGAAGGGAAGCTTCAGCTTACAATTGGAGATGATACGCGGATCGTTCATCCGCGATCGATGTTCATAATCCCGCCGGGTGTTCCTCACCGAGCCGTTGCCGTCGATGGGCCCGCCTTGGTGTTGGATGTCTTCAGCCCAATTCGCGAAGACTACGCGGAGTTGATGAACAAGTACATTCCTGAGATTGAGCGGTGAGATCAGTACAGCGACTTGGATTGTCATCCCACCTCGAGAGCCGGGAGAGCGCGGTGTCGACACGCAGGGACTGGGAAGCCACGGGCAGCATCCGTACGTTGACCATAAATCGATTGCCCTCACCTGCGGCTGAGACCGCGACCACTCCCGGAGGGAGAGGTCGCGGAAGATCGCAAACCGCGCTCAAACAAGCACTTAAAAGCTGCACAACCTCCAGAGGAATACGTTTCACCTGCGTGATCGGCTTGCTCTTGATCTTCGCCAGCAATGCTTCGGCTGCGGATCAAGTCGATTACCTCACGCAGATCAAACCGTTGCTGGCCGAGAAGTGTTACGCTTGCCACGGGCGGCTGAAACAAGAGTCGGAGCTGCGATTGGAAACGCGATCGTTGATGATCGACGGCGACGTGATCGTGCCGGGCAAACCGGGCGATAGCGAGTTGCTTCGCCGCGTGATGGCCAGCGACGATCAGCGAATGCCGCCGCCCGAAGAAGGATCGGCACTGAAACGCGATCAAATCGAACTCTTGCAACGCTGGATTACTCAGGGCGCGAAGGCACCTGACGAAGCGATCCCCGTTGCGCCGAACCAACACTGGGCCTTTCAAGCGGTCAGGCGTCCCGCGGTCCCTGATTCGAAAGCGAACCCGATCGACGCGTTGTTGGCGGCCAAACACAAAGCACACGGGATCAAGACGCAGCCGCCCGCCGAGCGGTCGATTCTGATCAGACGTTTGTACCTGGACTTGATCGGGCTTCCGCCAACGCGTCAGCAACTCGCGGACGAGCGGCCATGGAATGAGATTGTCGATGAATTGCTGGCCAGTCCGCATCACGGCGAACGTTGGGGCCGCCACTGGATGGACGTTTGGCGTTACAGCGATTGGTATGGCTTGGGGGCTCAGCTCCGCTACAGCCAAAAACATATCTGGCATTGGCGTGATTGGATCATCGAATCGTTGAATGCCGATAAACCCTACGACCAGATGATCCGTGAGATGTTGGCGGGTGATGAAATCGCGCCCACGGATGCCGATGTCCTTCGCGGCACCGGTTTCCTGGCTCGCAATTACTACTTGTTCAATCGCACCACCTGGCTGGACAGCACCATCGAGCATACCGGCAAGGCCTTCTTGGGATTGACGCTGAACTGTGCCAAATGTCACGACCACAAATACGATCCTGTCACGCAACTGGACTACTACCAGTTGCGAGCCATCTTTGAGCCGCATCAAGTTCGATTGGATCCCGTTTCCGGTGAAACCGATTTTGAAAAAGATGGCTTACCGCGAGTGTTTGATGATCACGTCGATCTGGAAACCCACTTGCACATTCGCGGCAATCCAAAAACACCCGACCAGGAGACAAAAATCACTGCCAGTGTGCCGGCGTTCCTGGCTAGCTTTCAGCCGGAAATTAAACCGGTACCGTTGCCTTACCAGGCGTACGCCCCGGGCGCCCGTGACTACGTCCAGCAAGATCATTTGCAACAGGCAAAGTCGAACGTTCAGACCGCTGAACAAGAACTAGCGGCCGCGAAAAAGAAACTCGCCGAAACGCCACCGGCAGAACCCCGACCTGTCACGCCGGCAGAGTCCTTTGAAGTGGTGGACAATTTCGCCGCGCCGCGCCCCGACATCTGGAAGATCGTTGGCGACGGTTGGCAGTACCGCGATGGCGCGTTGCAGCAAACTAAATCGACACGCGAAAGCGAAATGGCGAGGCTGCTGAAACCGCTGCCGGCCGATTTTGAACTGATCTGCAAGTACACGA
>JBFJVZ010000317.1:0-9483 GCA_041623895.1 Pirellulaceae bacterium
ATCCGGTCGAACACGACAATCGTGTCATTCAGCGAATACCCGATGATCGTCAACAAGGCAGCAACCACGGTCAGGCTGATCTTGAACGGCTCGACGAGAATAAAACCGAGATAATCGGCCAACCAATAGCTGACTGCGATGGCGCCCAACGTGATACAGACATCATGCAACAAGGCCGCGACTGCCGCTAAGCCGTAAACAACGCGTTGGAATCGGAACCAGATGTAGCCGATGATGCACAGCAAGCTTGCAAACAGGGCACCCAAGGCACGGCCAATCATGTCGCCGGCTACCCGGCTACCCACGCTGCTGCTGCTGATCCAAACAGGATCACTGCCCAGTTTTCGTTCCACTTGCTGCATGATCTGAGTGCCCTTTTCCGGGGAAACCGGCAACCGCATGGTCCACTTGGCAAACGGCACCGATGACCCGCTGCTCCATTCCTCAGATCCCTCGCCTTCGGGGATGAATTCGATCACGCGTGTGTTCAACGGAACGCCAACCTTTTCCGCAGCTTTGACCAACGCTTCCGTCAAAGCACCTTGGCTAATGGCCGCGCCGGAGTCCGAACCTTCCACACTTAGTTCGATCTCCGTTGTCCAGAATCCTTGCGTCGGCGCCGCCGTGATTGCGGTTGCGTCGAAGTCCTCATCCGTCGCAACTTCGGCAGCCGTCGCAGCATCGCCATCGCTTGCGGGCAGATCGTCCGCAGCAGGCGGATTCTTGGCGGCCGTTTCAACTTCGCCTGTTTCAGACTGATCTGCCTTGTCGTCAGCTGCAGCCGCGTCGTCTTGCGGATGCATCGCAGTCAGCATCACACCATTGTCAAGGCGATGCTGGGAAGACTTGCCTTCGAGGCCAACTTTGGGCGTCGTAACGCTGGCCTGATAAGTGACCAGGCCCACCTTTCCGTCGGCCTCGAACGCTCGGACGATGGAATCCTGGAGGTCGTCCACCGACTCCAAAGACGAGTCGACCTTGTAAACAGTGTTCTCGGGGGCTTCATCCATACTGACGCCGTTGACCGTGAATTGGATCGGCTGACCTTCTTCGTTCACCATCACCGAACGCACAATCCGTCGCACGTCCTCAGTTTCTTGGGGCGTATCCAAACGGAATTGCACGGATGAGCCGCCAGCGAAATCAATATCAAAAATACCTTTGCCCCGAACATACAAAGCTCCGATCCCGACCAGCATCAGAATCGCCGACATCACCAGCGTACTTTTGCCCATGCCGATAAAGTTCGGAGTCCCTTCGCCGAATACCAGTTCCCTGATCGAGTTCACACCGTCAGACATACTGAGCGTCAAGAACCCTTGGCGTTCGGCAAGATCAAAGAAGGTCCGCGACATGTAGATCGCGGTGAACATCGAGAACAGAATTCCCAAAATCAAGGTGACAGCAAAACCGCGAATCTGGTCGGTTCCGATCGCATACAACACGATCGCCGTAATCAGCGTTGTCAGGTTCGCGTCCACAATGGTCACGGTCGCCTTAGCGAATCCATTTCGCACTGCCATCCGTGCGGCGGCACCTTTTTTCAACTCCTCGCGAATACGTTCAAAGATCAGTACGTTGGCATCGACCGACATACCGACAGTCAGCACCAAACCAGCCAATCCCGGTAGAGTCAGCGGCTGATTGATCAGCACCATCGTGGCCAAAATCATTGCCAGGTTCAGTATCAAAGCGATACAGGCGACCACTCCGGCAAACCTGTAGTAAAGCAGAATGAATACCAGCACCAGGCCGAGCGATGTTCCGATCGCGTAGACGCCTTTGCGAATGGTATCGGCGCCCAGCGTCGCGTCGATCTGGTTCTTGGCGATCGGTTGTTTCGTCAGTGCCGCCGGCAACTGGCCCGCTTTCAGAATCTGAACCAAATTGTCGACTTCTTCGCGCGTGAAGTTGCCGGTGATGCGACCTTCCTTACGAATCGGTTGCAGAATATTCGGCGCAGACAGGAGCCGATCGTCCAACACGATGCCCAGTTGACGTTGCCGCGATCCAACGGGCGCGTTGTTGGTGGTCAAGGCAAAAAACTTACCGCTGCCGCCGTCAGTCAGATTAAAGGCAACCGCCGGAGCACCATTTTGGTCAAAGGTACTGGAGGCAAACGCCAGGTCTTCACCTTTGACGTCCAAAGGCGCGTCGATGATCATCAGCGTCTCGAGGCCTCGCAATCCCTGATCGTCGATCCAGCGAGCCTGCTTGAATTCTCCGTTTTCACCACGGATATCGAAGGGAAGATCGATAATGGCTCCAGTTTCCGGATTGCGGACAATGGCATCACCGACGTTGATTCTGAGCGGTTTAATCGTGGAGTTGGGCGGTGCCTTCTTTTCGCGATCCACCTCGACCCAGCGAGCTTTTATCTCGCCATTGACGTCGTACACGTTCTCCTGGGTTCGTTCCGCCTGAAACTCAGATTGCGACTGCTCGGTTGCCAGTTCGATGATTCTCTGGTGATCGAGCCGGTTGGCCAAGATTGCAAACCGCAAAATACCGGCTTGCTTGACCAGTTCTTCAATGCGAGCAACTTCGTGCTGGTCGACTTCCGGTACGATGATTTCGATCTGAGTTTCACCGTAGGGTCGGATGACAATTTCCTGAGTGCCGCTGGGATTGATCCGATCGGTTAGCGATTTGACCAAGTCCTTGGCAACGATCCGTTGACCTTGGCCATCGGCCGCAATGTTTTTGCTGGGATCGATTTCGTAAACCAGAATCGTGCCACCGCGCAAATCGACGCCCAGGCCGGGCAATCGCATCGAAAGCACAACAGCACTGGCAACCAATGCCAATAAGATGAATCCGAAACGCGTGCCATAGTCAGGCATTCTGAATGTCTTGGCCAAAAATGATCCGACCAAAAAAGGCAGGACCAACACGGCCATCGCGATGCCCACCGCAATGTACTGCGTCCAACTAATTCCCTCTGGGTCCTCAGCCTGAGCAAGCGGCAAAGATCCTGCGATGTCGCCGAGCGATGAGGCAAAGGTCGAGGCTAGCGTGAAGAGCCATTCGGCAAATAAAAAGCAGTCCATCGTTTTTTTTCTGAATCAGGGGATTCGGTTACTCGCACGCCTTCATGGCGATGGAGAGTTGTATGTTGAAAGTCGAAATTGACCCGCCGCGAAACTTCGAGCGTTGCTCACGAAGAGTCCTTCGCGGCTGAATCCAATTCCTTGTCAGTCGTTTCTTTCTTTTCTTTACTTGGGTCGATCACGCTAGCGATTGCGGTTCGATTGAATTTGATCCGGGTATTTCCGTGCTCGTCCACTTTCAGCGTGACCACCTTGGAGTCCTGGGAGACCGAAACAATCGTTCCGTGCATCCCGCCAATCGTGATGACACGATCATTCTTTTTTAGCGAACCCATCAGTTTTTCTTCGTCCGCCCGTCGCCGTCGCTCCGGCTGGATCATCGTGATGTACCAAATTGCCAGCAATCCGATGATCAAAATCCAAGGACCATTCAGCATCCGCTGGAGCGGCGAAAGTTCCGGCGCAGCATCTCCTTCCTGTGCCAAAATGATGGCAAACAGTGTTGGCAAGCTAGTCGTAACATTCATGAAGAATGCGATCGAATTGGCGATCAACAGCACAGCGCCTTACGCTTCTGCGTCCAGTTCAAACGCCCCCAAAGCAAGTCTTGATGGCGAATGTTGTGGACCCCCCGAAAGGTGTATCCAGACCTTGAGCGGCCCAAATCGAGCATCTGGGTCACCAAATGCGAATGCGGCATGATATGGAAGCGAAAATTACGTCACAAGCCCAGCCATTTCCGCGGAGTCGATCAGGCCCCGGCTCTGCCGGCCGATGGGACGTCGCCAAGACCGCTACGATGATCCGACAAATCGGCATATAGAGCCCTACACACGTGTTTTCATGAAATTTGATTGCCCTTCCTGGCCCCCAGAATGGCCCGAGATTCGAGCTTCGATCAATCAGACGATCGATTCAGGCAACTGGGGAAGTTATCGCAGCGACCAGCAGGAGCAACTCAAGACGGCGATTTCCGCAACATTCTCGGCCAGCCATGTGCGACTTTGCTGCAGCGGCACGGCCGCCATCGAGATCGCCCTCAAGGCGGCCGGCGTCCGCCCGGGTCATGAGGTGATCCTGGCGGCTTTGGATTACCCGGGAAATTTTCGCACCATCGAGCTGGTAGGGGCCCGCCCGGTGCTGGTCGACGTGGATCAGACCCTCAGTATCGATCCCAAATCACTGGCGGCTGTTGCGGCAGCGGATGTCCGAGCCGTGATCGCGTCCCACATTTACGGCAACGCAGCCGATATCAAGAACCTCAAATCCGAGTGTGACCGGCGCGGCTGGGTTCTGATCGAAGATGCGTGCCAGGTTCCCGGCATGACGATCGGCGGAGCCCCCGCGGGTTCGATCGGTCACCTTGGAACACTTAGTTTTGGCGGCAGCAAACCACTCACCGCCGGCAGCGGTGGCGCTATCCTCACCAACGAGTCTCGATTCGCGGTGAAGATCGATTCGATTCTTGACCGGCCCAGCGATGCATCGCCACTGAGCCCGCTGCAAGCCGCCGCCTTACTGCCGCAGTTGCAGAGACTGCAGGAGTGCAACCAGCGCCGTGTGGCGACCGTGCGGCACCTGGAATCAAAAGTCATCTCGCATCTTGCTCGTTGGCTATGGCTCAGTCAGTCCCGCGAGCATGTCGAACCGGCCTACTACAAAGTCGCTTGGGCCGCGCAGTCCGCAGAACATCGCGCCGCAATCATTGATCTCGCCGCGAAGCTCGGCTTGCCAATTGGGGAAGGTTTTCGATCGATGGTCCGCAGCAGCGAGCGCCGTTGCCGCAAACCAGTTGCGTTGCATCAATCAACACGACTGGGGGAAACGATTTTTGTGCTCGATCACGCGGCACTGCTGATCGGCGAAGACCGCTACCGGGAATTAGGCGACATGCTACAGCAACTTGAACAACACACCAGATAGCGACTGGAATCATCGACTCGGCGGGAGGGCGAAGCTCCTGCTGAGCCGCGCGACGGATTAAGCCGCAAAACGAAATCACCGACTCGGTAGGAGCCGCGCGCTCCCGATCACTCGACCGTAAAACCGTCTTTTCATCGATGATCAAAGAGCATCCATCGCCGCAACCACGCACAACACTGTCTCAGCGTTTGCCGCTGATCGTGCTGTTGATCGCGGTCGGCGTTTTCGATGCGATCGCGATCACCGCCGCGAGGTCACTTGAGATAAACGTGATCGCATCAATCCTGGCAATCAGTTACACACAAACATTGCTGTCCGCGGTATGGCTTGCCAATGGCTTTGGGGACTTGAGGGCTCGCCTGCTGATCGCACTTCTGTTTCTTGTGGCCGCTATTGCTACAACCGCAATCTACATAGCAAGAGCGATTGGCGTTTTCACCTACTCAGATCCTTCGTATGCTGATTCATTGGTATCCATTACCGTTGTCTTCATTTTCGCCTTACTGTTTCATTGGGCGCTATGCCTGATCGTGGTCGTGCCGATGCGATTTTTAGGTTGGCAGCTTATTCCACAGGCGACCGCAAACCAGCCACGTCCGTCGGATACGCAATTTGGCATCCGAACGATTCTCTTTTGGACCGCCATCAGTGCAATTGTGATCGCGGGAATTCGCGCCGCATTGAGGCTGGCTGACTGGAGATTGAATCAATTTGAGTGGGATCACATGTTGCTTTCGCAGACGTATTCCAGTTTTTTTGTGCCACTTCATCTGCTGATCACATTTGGGCTGCTGACAGGGGACAAGATTTGGCTCAGGTTTTTCATCGTGCTTGCGTGTTGCGGGTTCCTAATCTGGATCGAAATTGAGGCGGTTGAGAGCGGTTTTTCTGAAGCGGACTCCGGCGAAATCGTGGTTTTGAACGCCTATCTTGTTGCTTTTGCGGCGGCACTTGTGCTGGCGGCGCGAAACGCAGGTCTTCGCATCGCCCGCAGGCTTGGGCGATCACCGCCTTCACCAGTGCCGTCTCATTAGCCGCCGGGCATCAACCGATCGTTTTGTGACGCAATAACCTGGAGCAACTTACGCACTGCGGCTGATAAGTTCTGTCCAGCTACGGCAATCGCTTGATCGAAATATTGCGGAACATGACCGCGTCGCCGTGGCCGGCAAAACCAAAGTAACCGGAGGTGTTATCCATGCCGGGATGCGGACGATTCCCCATGAACTCCGTGACTTGAGATAAATCAGCATCCAGAATCACGCTACCGTTCAGTTCGACTTTGATCTTGCTGCCGTCCACCGTGACTTCCTGAAAATTCCACTCACCCGGTTCTCGCAAGAAACCACGTTTGGCAGCCACCATGCCGTAAGCCGATCCGTGATATTGGCGGGGATCCAGATTTGCATATTTCTTGGCTTCCGAGTCCAGCACTTGCAGTTCACACATCGCCGCGTATGCGGGGTCGCCTTTGCCATCGGAACGAATCGCCAATCCGTTGTTGCCGCCCGGCGGCAGCTTGAATTCAAGGCGGGCAACAAAATTCGCGTACTCTTTTTCCGTTAGCAGCATCCCACCTTTGCCCTGCTTGCAGCCGATCGCACCATCGACAACTTCGTAGTTGTCAGTCGCTCCCTGCCAGCCACTCAAGTCGGTGCCATTGAACACCGACTCGAAGCCTTCCTTGTTTGCCGACAAAGCTGCGCCGGCATCCACAGGTGACAGTTCGCGAATGTAAATGTTTCGCCAACGGATTTCGCCGCCGTGCGTCTGCAGCGCGATCGGCCCCTTGGCAAACAGCGGCGATCCGCGATCCCAAAAGTTTTCCATGATCGCGTTATCGACGACCAGTTTGCCATTCAGTTTGACCGTCGTTCTGGCACCGACTTGTCGAATGAAAAACTCGTTCCACTCACCGAATGGCTTGTCAGCCAAAACAAGCGGGTCCTTTCCCGCTGCGCCTTTGCTGTTATTCCACAGACCGCCGCTGCCCAGATTCGAGCCGAGATTGAATTTTTTCTGGTCGGTGTAATCCCAAATCTGAACTTGGGGCGTGGCTTTCAAGTAGATCCCACTATCGGCACGCGCCACCGTTTTGTACTCGATCATAAACTCGTAATCGCGAAACTCCCGGTCGGTTACCAGGTACGCACCATCACCGTCGTTGACGAGCTCGCCGTTTTCGACTGTCCAATGCTGTTCCGCGTCCGCCATCCACTCCTTCAGCTTCGCTTCCCGCTCCGCGGCGGACATTTCAGCAAGCTTGATGGGGCTGAAGTGCGGCGTGGCATGCCAGCCATCCAGATTCTCGCCATTGAATAGTGGCGTGAATCCGGAAGGTGCTTCGGCAGCCGCCAATGAGATCAATGAAATAACGAAGGTGGTCGCAATCAAAAAGCGTTGCATGATGTCAAAATCCAAGCAGGTGGGATGGAAACGGGGAGGTACGTCAGCAAAGAATCATTGCAAAATGTTTTCGCCGCGGTTTTCTTTTTGGTGAATCGTAACCGGCCAGCCCGGAAACTGATTGCCGGGCTTGCCGTCGGTCGGATCAATCAGGAAGCGGAAAGATTCGATCTGGTAGGTCTTGGCTTTGGTGTCGATCGTGACGAAGCCGAACCCGCTGCCTTTTTGGTGGGCTTTTTCATAGCGATTCTTTTTCGTGCCGACTTCCGGATTACCGATGGCGTAAACATAAGCTTTGTTGCCGAACCCGTCCAAGTACGCGCCGGTGTTGGGCAGTCCATGTTTTGGACGGTTCTCGTGCGGCATCCCGACTTCATCCGGCCGCCACCAGCGCGGATAACCGGCGGCAATCGCCGGGGTGCAGAAGGACCAGTTGCTGTCGCGTTGCTGGTCGACGCCGTACTGCACCAGCGATGCCAGATGCTGGTCGCCGTTGATGTGCAGCGGCATCCCCTGGCGAATGATTTTGACGGCGTTGTTGCGAGCAGTCTGCGGCCAACCTCCCGAATCCAAGTCAGCTTTCAGGTAACCGTTGTAACCGCCGTGGTGCGTGGCCACGCCGGCAAAAACGGTTTGGCTAAGCAGCACCTTCATCGAATGGCCGCGCCAATCTTCGACCCAATGCTGTAAGAAATCCTCCTGCCGCTCACCCAGCAATATCAGTCCCGGTTTATCCAGCTTTGATGTGTCAAAATCGGGATCCTTGACATGATCCGCACGGCCGCTGCCCGTTTCGACACGCTGAGGACCGCTCTTAAATTGTCGGTCGCCCAAGATCGCGAAGCTGACGCCGCCGTAAACCATATCACCGTAATAGACACTGATCCCTTGCTTGACGGGCGTCGGATCGTAGTAATCGGGATGATGTGCCGCGTTGGTTTTGTGGACAACGTTGACCATTCGCGCTGGTTCTCGATAGCCACCGTTGGACGAAGCACCGCCGGCATCAACATCCATCGGCGCCCCGCCTTCGCCCCAGATGTTTCCTTGGAACACATCATGATCATCCGGAATGCAGACCGTCGGCCGATCGCGGAGCGCTTCGCGAAAGGCCCAGCCGAACTGATAAAACTTCCTTAAGTAATTCAGGATCGCCGGCTCGGCGGGGTCGCGGATGATCCCGTATCCACCGTGGCTTTCGTAGATCTGATCTCCGGAAAAATACAACATGTCCGGATCAAGTTTGACCAGATTGTCAGCGACCGGTGCGTACGGAAACGCATAGTCGTTTTGACAAGTCAGCGCTCCCAATCGCAATGGACGCCCGGATGGGTTCGCTTTGATCTTGCCCGTCCAAACCGATTCGGTCTCGCTGCCGCTGCGATGTTTTTCACGATAGACCAGCATGTACGCCGTTTCAACGGATTCGTCCCAGTTCGCGATTCGGAACGTCGCCACCCAAGCGTCGGGATCTAACTTTGCCTTTCCCAGCGATTTCCAATCGCCGTCGCGGCCCACATACAGTTCCACGTCCTTGTTATCTTCTTCGCCCAGCGGTCCGGTCAGCGCACTGATCTTCATCACAAAGCCTTCGTCGCTTCGCGAGTCACTAAGCGAATACATCGACCACAGAATGGGACCGAATTTGTGTTCGGGCGTGACGGTCAGCGCGTTACCGGAAACGGTCCAATCTTGAAAACGATAACGGGCGCCGGCTCCCTTCTTCAGCTTCGAATCGTTAAAGTTATTGACGACACAAACATTCCCCAGGACGGCCGTCGCAGGGACACTTGTCGACACGCTGCCCAGTGTAGATCCGTCCACACTGCTGGCCGATAAGGTCAAATCGAACTTGTCCCCGTTGGCCTGGCCAGTCAGCCGCAACGATACGTTCTTTGGATTGGAGGCTTGCGGGAGTGGTTTGGTTTTTCGTGCCAGAATCAGTTGGCCGTCGACCAGACCCGCTCTGATTCCGTTCTTCGCAAACGTATTGCTGCGATACTCATTGATTTCACTGCTCACGCCGATCCGGAATCCGGCTCCGGCATCTTGTTTTTTCAGTTCGACTTGAGTGACCACCACCGACATATCAAGCTTGCCCTTC
>JBFJVZ010000318.1:0-9481 GCA_041623895.1 Pirellulaceae bacterium
GGCGGCGTCGCCGCCGACTGATCGGCTGGTGGCAGACAAATTCTCGATTGGCTCCACCCCAGGCCTGCATTCGCTCGCGGAGCTCGCTCTGCTTAGCCTGGGCTATGTAAATTGTCGCCCACTTCGGGGCTACTAAGCCGGACGCTCTCCTTGTCCTGGCGATTCAAACTGGCGCCGGGACAAGTCCTGGCTCGCGGCGAATGGTTTGTAGCGACTGACCCCGATTGTAACGTCATCACAACCTTGAGTCGCTTGCAGATGGTAGCTTTAGTGCTTGGACGGATGAACGTATTGGCCCGATGCCCAGAGGAGATCCCCATGCTTCGCATCTTTATTCTCAGTCTGCTCGCGTCCGCTCCGCTTCTACCAGCCGATCAACCGAGCCCTGCAAAGCTTGCCGCCCCGGCGTCTTGGGGTGGGGAGACCATTCGCCTTCCGCCCGGATTCGCTCCCGACATGAAGCTGACAGGTCTGGAACACATTCGCTTTGCACCCGGAATGATGAACCCGGATTCAGATTCGTTCTTTTGCTATGCCTTTGTCTTTCAGCTTCAGCCGCAGCCTGCTCTGACCGATGCCGTCGTCAAAGATGAGTTCTTGAAATACTATCGTGGTTTGTGCAAAGCCGTGTTGAAGGGGCAGCCCCCGGAAGTCGATATGTCAACATTCACACTCAAATTGGAGCGGGTGAAATCCGACGCCAAGCCTTCAGCCGACGATGAACAGGATGCCGCTTCGCCCATCCGCTACACCAGTACTTTGGATTGGGTCGAGCCGTTTGCCACCAAGCAGCGTCAGAAGCTGAATCTGGAGATTTGGACATGGACCCAGGGCCGGGACAACTACATCTTTGCCTGCGTCTCACCTCAGCCGCCGGATAAGGCGATCTGGAAGCAGCTGCGGGCAATACGCCAGGACTATCTGAAGAGACAACTCAACGCTCCGCCGAATTGATATCCGCGCAACTCGCTGAAATCACAAACCGATGGTGGGATCGTGTATCTTAATTCAGTTCAGAGACGTCCACCTGAAAATGTTGGCACAATGATGAAAGTCCTATGAGCGGTAAACTTCTCAAAGAAAAACTCGCTGCGGGAAAAACTGTCTACGCCACGATGTTCGCGCATGCGCTCGACCCTGCGATCGTCGATTCGCTGCCCGATGACGTGTTGGATTTTGTGATCGTGACACCGGAGCACACCGCTTATGGTTTGGCGGAGTTTCTGCCGGTTCGGCACGCACTGAAGGCCAAGGGCATTCCCTGCATCGCTCGCACCCACGGACGCGATGAAGCCGATATCGCAAAAGTCTGCGACACGTATGACGGCGTGGTCGTTCCCTATGTCGAAGACTACGAGGAAGCCAAACGTCTGGCAGCCGCAGCGGTGTATCGTCCGCTGAAAGGCAAGCTGCTGGACCGAGTCCTGGCAACGGGGCAATGGCCCAGCCAGCAGACGCAGGATTACGTTGCTGAAAAAAACGCGGAAACTATTTTCATTCCGATGATCGAGTCGGTTCCGGCAGTGGAAAACTTGGACGCCATTTGCTCCATCCCGGGCGTGGATGCGCTGTTCGTGGGACCAGGCGACCTGTCCGCCAACATGGGCATTCCCAAGCAGTACGATCATCCAGATCTGGTTGCGACGATCAAGAAAATTATCAAGACCGCGGACAAGCACGGCTTGGCGGCCGGCAGCTGGTTTGGCGAGCCCGCACAAGCGCTGCGAACCATCCGCGACGGCGCGCGGCTGGTCGTTTACGGCAGCGATGGGCTGTTGATGAAACAGGGGATGCAGCGAGTCTTCGGCGAACTGAAGCAGGGATAAGATTCTAAAACGGCAACTCGGTTACTTCTGATGAAACCAATCAAAGATGATGCGGTTCGCGAGGCGTGTTGGATCGTCGTATCGTGGTGCGTGTTTGCCTTTTGGGTTTTGACGGCCTGCTACTGGTTGCCGCCGACGACGGTGGAATCTCCGCGGATGATTCTCGGCATGCCGATGTGGATTGTGCTTGGCGTGGCCCTGCCTTGGTCGGTCGCCACCGCATTCACGATTTGGTTTTCGCTGGCCATGATGACCGACGATCCCGAAGCCGAGACAAAAGATGACTGAAACCTGGCTGCTTGCTGATTCACGTGGGATTGCTTCGCTGACCAGCTTTGCGATTTATACCGGGATGATCCTGGGCGTCGCCTGGCTTTCGCACAGCTATCTGAGCGGACGTCAATTTGCCAGCGAATATTACCTGGGCAGCCGCGGCTTTGGCCCGATCGCCTTCACGCTGACATTTGGTGCCACGTCCGCATCCGCCGGTTCCTTCGCCGGCTTTCCCTCCTTGATTTACACACATGGATGGGTGCTGGGGCTGTGGATAGCTGGCTATGCAATGGTGCCGCTGACCGCGATGGGGTTGCTGGGCCGGCGGCTGAACCGGATGTCACGTTCTTGCGGAGCCATCACGCTGCCCGATGTTCTGCGGGAGCGTTACGGATCGAAAGTCTCGCTGGTTGCGACGATGCTGATTGTTTTCCTGTTGTCGTTTTACCTGATCCCTCAATTCAAGATCGCGTCGCTGATCCTGGATCAATTGCTCGCCGACGTGCCCGCGTTTGTCACCTTGACGACATCCGTCAATCGAGTTCCGGGGTTAGAAACCGCCGATGGCGCCTACTTGGTGTGTTTGTTGATCTTTGCTGTCTTGGTTGTGTTTTACACGACGGTCGGTGGCTTTCGTGCCGTGGTTTGGACCGATGTCGTGCAAGGGGTCGTGATGGTTGCCGGCGTCTTAGTACTGTTGGCGTTGACACTCAGTCAAGTCGGTGGGCTTGGCAATGCCACACGTAAACTGGCCGAAATGATGCCTCCCAAACTTGGCACCGTCCTGTTTGTGCGAGCATCGGGCGAGGGTTCGGTTGAGATTCCCAGGATGACCTGGTTCGCCATCGAAACCCCTGGCGAGCCGCTCCGCTTGCTGAGAACTAATTCCAACGCGAGTCTGGCTGCGGATACCCCCGAGTTTGTGGTCAAGGTCGTCGAGATCATGACGCCTGAAGAGATCGAATCGATCTGTTCTCAGTGGCCTGACGGGCGGCCACCGGCGCTGCCAACGGGTATCAGGATCGGCAGTCAATCGCTGCGGGAGTACGCCTACGGGGCGGGCAAGCGTGGCGTCTATGTAAACGTGCCAGGTCCCGTACCGCCTGCCGATTCAAGTAACGTCAAGCTCGCCGAACAGCAACTCGCAATGGCGGCTTTTGGTTTTCTACCGCTGGGCCTGGCTTTGTCGTTTTTCGCGCATTGGCCTTTTTCGACGGCCGGCCAGCCGGGAAACATGGTGCGGCTGATGGCCTTCAATACGACCCGGACAATGCGTCGTTCGATCACGCTCTTGGCGATCTATTTTGCCTTGATCTATTTTCCGCTGGTGATCATCTTTTGCTGCGCTCGGATCGTCGTCCCGGGGCTGGAACAGGAGCCTGACCGAATCATGCCGGCCATGACGTTCGCGGTCTCGGAAGCAGCGAACGTACCGTGGCTGGCCGGGATTCTGGTCGCAGCGCCGTTCGCCGCAGCCATGTCGACCGTCGATAGTTTCATGCTGATGATCTCGTCGTCATTCGTGCGCGATATTTACCAGCATCACTTCAATCCGGCTGCTTCCGAGCGAACGATCAAACGGCTTAGCTACTGCTGCATGGTCGTCGTCGGCATCGTCGTCACGATCGCGGCGATTAACCCGCCGAAGTTTCTTCAATACTTCATCGTGTTCGCCGGCGGCGGCTTGTCGACGTCTTTTCTGGTTCCGATGATCATGACACTTTATTGGCGGCGATCGAATACACCGGGCGTTCTGGCCGCCATGCTTGGCGGGCTATTCGTCTATTTGTCGTTTTATTTAGTTGCCTTCATTCGAGTCAACGAACTGAAGCCGTTACCGTTGTTATGGTTGGACCAATTCGTCTGGGGAGTGATCGCAAGCGGTGTGATCGGAATCGTCGTGACCTTGTTAACGTCGCCCCCTGCGAAAGAGAAAGTGGACCAGTTCTTTCCCGCGATGGAATCGTAGCAACTGGCGAGCTGGCAGCTTACGTATTTTTGACTCTTTACATTGATGAATCTTCAGTCACGAATCTTTAGTGGTAGCAGTGGCCCCAACTTGCTGATCAGCGGCGGCGTTCACGGCGACGAGTTCGAGCCGATGGCGGCGATTCGCCGATTGATTCGAATGTTTGAAGATGATTCGGATCTGGCGGGCAACCTGTGCGGTAGTGTGCAACTGGTACCGGTGGTCAACGAAGCGGCATTTGCACGCGGACATCGCACCGCCGAAGACAAGCTGGACTTGGCACGATCATGTCCCGGGGATCCGCGGGGCTCGGTCACGCAGCGCACCGCTGCTTTATTGACTGATCTGATCCAAGCGTCCGATGCCTATATCGATCTGCACACCGGCGGAACCGAACTGGCGGTTCAACCCTTGAGCGGCTACCAGTTGGTACCCGATATAGGAATCCTGGACACTCAGCGGCGGATGGCGCGCGCTTTCAACCTGCCTTTCATTTGGGGGACCTTTCCCAAGTCAGACGGACGGACTTTGTCGGTGGCGCGAACGGCGGACGTCCCGGCGATTTACGCGGAGTACTACGGTTCAGCGACGATCAGGCCCGCTGGCGTGGAGGCTTACGTGCAAGGATGCCTGAACGTGATGGGAGCGTTGGGCATGATCCAGCGCGATCAACCACCCAGTCGCGTCGAGCATGTTGTGGAAGACAATCGTCCCGATTCCGGCAACATGCAAGTTTGTAACCCGTCACCCATCACCGGTTTCTTCCAGTCCGCGGTCGAACTCGGCGCCGTGGTACAGAAAGGTCAGTTATTGGGAACGGTTTGCAGTCCTGTTGGTGACGACGTTCGTGAGATTTCAGCGGAGACAGACGGAATGGTGCTTGTGCTCCGCACTTTCCCGGGAGTCCGCGAAGGAGAAACATTAGGCGTCGTGGCGGAATTGAAATCAACGCTGTGACGATCTTGCCGGCTCTGTTTGGAAAACAGTCAATCCTGCAACCACACGGAACCTCGTGTAACAACACGCATTTGACATGCGATTACATGAATCGCGTCTGCTTTGCATTTCGTTTACCATGGGACGTTATCCAAATGCGGCGATGCGGTGCAGAGCTTGGGGCGAGACGATGGTGCACGCTGTGTTGGTGTAACGGTGAAGTCTTCATGCACAAAACGATCTTGGCCCTGCTGCCGTTGCTGATTGCGATTCCTGCTGGTGCGCAGGACGACCACTGGTCTCTTCAACCAGTTCGCGTTTATCGTCCCCCGCAAGTGGTGCATACGTCATGGCCGCGGAGTGATTTGGACCGTTTTGTGTTGCGTCGGCTGGAAGCGAAAAAGCTTCAGCCGGTTGCTGATGCTCTGCCTGAAACGCTGATTCGTCGTGCCTATTTCAATCTCGTGGGCTTACCTCCGACGCCGGAACAGATCGAAGCGTTTCGGCATGCGTCCAGGCAGGACGCCGACGCTGCTTTTGAAAATCTTGTTGATCGATTGCTTGCGTCACCGCAGTTCGGCGAAAAGTGGGCGCGGCATTGGCTGGACCTTGCTCGGTTCGCTGAATCGAATGGCAAAGACCGAGACGTCGTGTTTCCAGAAGCGTGGCGGTATCGGGATTATGTGATCGACGCTTTCAACAACGACAAGCCGTTCGACACCTTCATTCGCGAGCAGATTGCCGGTGACTTGATCCCGGATCGCGACGATGATCAATTGATTGCAACTGGTTTTCTCGCGCTCGGGGCGAAAGCGTTTCAAGAAGTTGACAATGAAAAATTCACTTTGGATGTTGTTGACGAACAGATTGATGTATTGACTCGCAGCATCCTCGGTCTGACGGTGGCTTGCGCGCGATGTCACGATCACAAATACGATCCAATCGCAAGCGAAGATTATTACGCCTTGGCCGGCATTTTGATCAGCAGCGACCTGCGCTATGGTCCCGGTCCGTTGTACTTTGCCCGTCACGACAAAGATACGGATTTGGTGCCGATCGGCGATCGTGCCAGAGAACTCGACCCGGCAGTACAGCAGTGGCGGGGAGAAATACTTTCGTTAACCGAGAAAGTTACCGGACTGCGTTCGGCCGCGTATCGAATTCAAAGAAACATTGCCGGAGCATTGCGGGAGCGCGAATTAGAAAAAGCTGACGAAGCCGATGATCTTGCCGCTGAAGAGAAAAAGATGCTCCGGATGCGGGCCGAGGCGGATGCCGCTAACGCAAAGCGGCTGCAAATGATTCGTACGCCCCCGAATGAAAGACCCGGCTACGCGATGGCGGTCCTCCACAGTCAAATGCCTCCGCAAGATTGCGCCGTTCGCTTTGGAGGCGTTCACACCGACCGCGGACGGGCCGTTCCGCGGGGTTCGATGAAGATTCCGGGGATGCCCGAGTTTGGATCCGTGGCCCACGATGATAGTGGGCGACGGCAACTCGCCAGCTGGCTCGCCGCCGCCGACAACCCGCTCACCGCTCGCGTGATTGTCAACCGTGTCTGGCATCATCTTTTCGGGACAGGCCTGGTTCGCACCGTTGATAACTTCGGCGTGACTGGTGATCCACCGTCGCATCCGGAGTTGCTTGACCATCTCGCCAGTAGATTCATTGCCGACGGTTGGAGCGTGAAACGTTTGATCCGGCGAGTTGTACTGAGTCGCACGTGGCGCATGTCCAGCGCGCATGATGCGTCCAATGAAGCCATCGACGCAGACAATCGTTACCTGTGGCGTGCGAATTTTCGGCGACTGGATGTCGAAGCGTTCCGAGACTCGGTGCTCGCGGTCAGCGGGTCGCTGATTACTCAACCGCCCAGGGGCTCGCTGTTTGCAGATGTTTATGCCGGAACGGACTACGGCGAGCCGAACGATCATCGCGCGAATTTTGATGCCGATATCGCAGCCGATCTGCATCGTACTGTCTATTTGCCCATCGCTCGAAACAGCGTCCCGGATTTTCTGGGCTTGTTCGATTTCGCCGATCCAACCGTCACCACAGGTGCCCGAAATTCAAGAACAATTCCCGCGCAGGCGTTGTTTCTGATGAACGGTCCGTTTATGGAACGGCAATCGCGACTCGCGGCCGAGCGAATATTGAAGCTTCCGATTAGCGAACGACTGCAATCAGCATGGATCTTGACGACCGCTCGTCAACCTTCACGGCAAGTTGCCGAAGAAACGGAGCGCTGGCTGCGGCAGCGCACACAGGACTCAAGCGAACTGCAAGCGTGGACCGATCTGATGCAGATCTTGTTCGCTAGCGCGGCGTTCAGATACATCATGTAAACGAGGACGTACTTATGCAACGACGCAGTTTTCTTCGGCGTTCGACACTCGGTTTCGGCAGTGTCGCCTTGGCGGGAATGCTTGACTCGGCAGCAAACGCCGAAACTCAGCCTCGATTTGTCTCGCCATTTGCCCCCAAGCGCCCCCATCATGCCGCCAAGACTCAGCGGGTCATCTTTCTGTGCATGAAAGGCGGGCCATCGCACATCGACATGTTCGATTACAAGCCGCAACTCGCCACCGATGACGGGAAAGCGGTTGGGGCGCAGGAGAAGATTCGTTTACTCGGCTCACTGTGGCGATTTGCCCGGCACGGTGACAGCGGCCAATGGGTCAGCGAGTTATTGCCCAATCTCGCAAACCAGGCTGACGAGTTATGCATGTTATGCGGCATGCAGACCGATAACCCGGAGCATGCTCAGGCGCTCGATTTCCTGCATACCGGCAGCTTTCAGTTTGTTCGCCCTTCGATGGGTTCCTGGGTGCTTTATGGTCTCGGTGCGATCAATCAAAACCTGCCGGGCTTTGTCGCCATCAATCCCCCCACGGTTTTGGGTGGCGCGAAGTACTACGGCAGCTCCTTTCTACCCGCGGCATATCAGGGCACGCCAATCGGCGGAAACAACAAAGCGATCAACAAGGTGAAGATTCGAGACATCGATAACTCTCGGCTGACTCGCGATCAGCAGCGCAGCCGGCTGGATCTCCTGCAATCGATCAATCGCGATTTGTTACGGCAGCAAAAGCAATCCACGGAGCTGGAAGGCGTGATCGAATCTTTCGAACTTGGTTTTCGCATGCAGAAGGCATTGCCCGATGTGATGGATATCTCCGGCGAATCAACTGCAACGTTGGCCATGTATGGGATGGACCAAAGTGCCTCGAAGAATTTTGGGCAGCAATGCTTGCTCGCCCGGCGGATGGCCGAAGCAGGAGTCCGCTTTATTCAAGTCACCGATGACGGTTGGGATCATCACGGCGGCTTGTCCGCGGGCTTGCCGCGACGCTGCGCTGGAATCGACAAGCCAATCGCGGGTTTGATCGGCGACTTGAAGCAACGTGGCATGCTGGACGACACGCTGGTTGTTTGGGGCGGCGAATTTGGTCGTTCACCCGATGATGGGACTCGCGATGGCCGAGGTCACAATGCTAAGGGCTTCACGATGTTCATGGCTGGCGGAGGAGTCAAACGCGGTATCCGACACGGCGGGACCGATGAATATGGACGCCAGGCCGTCGAAGGCCAGGTGCAAATTCACGACTTGCACGCCACGATGCTGCATTTATTGGGTCTGGACCATGAACAACTGACCTATCGCTACAGCGGCCGCGATTTTCGACTCACGGACGTCGAGGGCACCGTGGTCAAAGAGATTTTGGCATAGGGCAGGGCGGGTTGCTATACTCGATGGCCCGCCTGTAATCCTCCCCAAGAATTCTTCGATGCCAAGAGATTCGCTGCTTGCCTGCATCCTGGTTGCATTGACTTGCTGTGTGTGTTGCGCGGAACAACCGTTGCACGAGCGCATCGATCAGTTGATTGCCGCCGGCTTTGACGGCGAAGTCGCACCACTATCAGATGACGCGGAATTCTTTCGCCGCATCAACCTGGATCTGGCTGGCCGCATTCCGACGGCAAAGGAAACACGTACGTTCTTGGCCGATACGTCTCCCCAGAAGCGGCGAAAGGTGATTGAGCAATTGCTCGAGGCGCCGGAGTATGCCCAGGCGATGACGAACCTGTTTGATCTCATGCTGATGGAGCGGCGCGGCGATCACGCTGAGTGGGAGGTGTTCCTGAAGGCTTGCTTCCAACAGAACAAACCGTGGGATCGGATCGTCCGCGAAATCCTGAAGCCCAATCATGAAGACGCAGCGCTCCGCGGCGCCGCGTACTTTTACACTCAGCGGTTGGAAAAGGTCGGCCAAAACCCGACCGACTACCCCGGACTGACTCGTGACGTGGGTCGACTGTTTCTTGGTGTCGACCTGCAATGTGCCGAGTGCCACGATCACCTGTTTATTGACGACTACAAGCAACGTGACTTTCAGGGGTTGCTGGCCGTCTACAAGAACGTTTCGATTCGACGCGAAAAGTTTCCGGCGATCAACGAAACCACGATGACGGAAAA
>JBFJVZ010000319.1:0-9470 GCA_041623895.1 Pirellulaceae bacterium
AAGTCTGATGTCTCAGGCAACAACGTACCAGAAACAGGGAAATCTCCGCGCGGCATCCGATCTGCTACGTCGCTTGCTTGTGAAGAACCCGCAGGATTACGAAGCCATTTTCCAATTGGCAAATACAGAGGCGGCTCAGGGTCGTTTTGACGAGGCCATCGAACTGCTTGGTGAGATCCCCGTCGACCATGCGGAGGCGGGGATCCCATCACTGGGAGTTTCCGCTGACTGGTGTTTTCAGACGGAGCGGTACAAAGATGCGGAGCAACGTTATCGCCGGATTCTCGAGATGGATCCGTCCATCAACTTCGCGCGTCGAAGGCTAGCTTACTTGCTTAATCGCCAAGGGCGACGCCACGAAGCTGTCACGCTGATCCGTCAGCTTTGTGCGGCCGGTGATGTGATGCAGGATGAATTGCACGCTTTGATTGTTGAATCGGATGCGATGTACGACCCGCCTGGTTCGAGACCGGCTGCCGGCTCGCGCCCTTATTGGCCGATTGGCAAGATGGGCCAAGCGCGTTACCTGTTTACCGAAAAACAGTATTTACAGGCAGCCGAAATCGTGCAGCCGATGATCGAATCAGGTGAGGCGCCGGCGTCGGTCATCGCGTTCTTTGGACGCGCTGCAGTGGAAGCACAAGACGAGGAAAAACTCGCCTGGTGGCGGGGGCATGTGAACGATTCGGTTAAAGAGTTTCCCGAATATTGGGCGGCGATCGGCACTTATCTGATGCGTGAAACGCAGTACCAGCCGGCCGTCCGCGCACTGGCCGAGGCGATCCGACTTGATCCAACCGATCTGCGCTCGATTCGGCGGATCTTTCAGGGATTGCGTTCGATGCAACGGCCGGAGGATGCGGAAATCTGGATCGAGCACTACGCGTTGCTGAACAGCATCTTGCGGAAAAGCAACGCAATTGCCGGATCCGAAACAACATCGGCTGCATCGTTTCAATCGTTGGCAAGCGACCTGGAGTCGGTGGGGCGAAAGTTAGAGGCCATCCTCTGGCGTTCCATCAATGCGTCCCGACAACCGGACGCCAAGCAATTACTTGCTGAACTGAATCAGCAATTGAAACAGACGGTAGCTAAGCAAGATGGTTTCCCGAATCGCCAGCAACTGTGGTGTGGAATGGACCTTGATGATCATCCACTGCCGCCGTTTCCAGCGCAGATTCGATCGCCAAGCGACGAAGCAATAATCGCATCACAGAATTACAAACTTCCCGACAAAGCGGCTTCAGCAACCTTTCGAGAAATTTCCAGCCAGATCGGATTGGTACACACCTACCGGATCGCCAGGCAGCCGGCAAAAAAAGGGTTTGCGATTTATCAAGCCTACGGCGGTGGAGTCGCAGTCAGCGATTTTGATTTGGATGGCGAATCAGACCTGTACCTGGCTCAAGGTGCAGCTGACCCTGTGGATTTTGTCGCGGCGGAATCCGATTTACTGTACCGAACAATCGTGACATCACAGTCACGCCGACTTGTTGATATCACCGAGTTGGCTGGAGTCCAAGAGCAGGATTACACAGTGGGCGTGACCGCCGGCGATTGGAACCAGGATGGATTTCCGGATCTGGCGGTGGCCAACATTGGCATTAATCGTCTGTTGATCAACCAGGGCGACGGTACCTTTGAAAGTCACGCCTTGGATTCAGCAGCGAACCTCGAAAGGTTTTGTACATCGTTGGCGATGGGCGATGTCAGCGGCGACCATCTTCCCGATCTGTTTGTACTGAATTACCTGCGCGATCCGGAGATCACGCGATTGCCAAAATCGGATGAGTCCGGCAACGTCATCGACGCTGTTCCCCCATTAAGCTTCAAGCCCTCACGCGACCAGCTGTACGTCAATAACGACGAGGGAAAATGGCAAGTCCTGGACGTCGGCACCGACCGGTCCGATGCCTGTACCGGGCTTGGCATCGTCGTCGCCGACTTAAAAGATGATCAGGCGGGAAACGAAATCTTCGTGGGTAACGACGTCATGCGAAACCAGTTTTGGATTCGCGATGATGATGGCAATTTGGTTGATTCTGCTTCACTGTTGGGCTGTGCCTACGGCTCGCTGGGTTCTTCGACGGGAGCGATGGGCATCGCCGCAGCCGATCTGGATCGCACCGGAACGATTGATCTTCATGTGTCCAATTATGTGAATGAGCCGGCGAGTTTGTACATCAATCGTGACGGAGTTTTTCGTGACTTGAATGTCAAGTTCAAACTGGCGCGCGACAGTACACCGATGGTCGGATTTGGCTCACAAGCGATCGACTACACGAATGATGGCTGGCTCGATTTGGTGGTGACCAATGGACACGTCGAGGATTTGGAAAGCAAAGGACAAGTATTTCGCCAACCTATTCAGCTGTTTGCCAACCTTGGCGAACGGTTTGAACTGGTGGAAGTACCGGACTCGCCATTCTGGTCAAAGCCACATTTGGGAAGAGCCTTGGCGAGCCTTGACTTTGATCGTGACGGGCGCATGGACTTTATCGTGACCGACTTGCTTGAATCAACGGAACTGCTGCTGAACCGCTCAGCGACAAAGAACCATTGGGTCAAAATCCGGCTGGTGGGAAGGTCCAGCGAACGCGATGCAATTGGTGCGCGAGTCGATCTGCAGGCCGGCAATCAGAGCTGGGCAGCTTGGGTGACCTCAGGCGACGGTTACTTGTGCAAAAATGAATCGGCATTGCATTTTGGGATCGGACAGGAAACGAACATCGACCGTGTCTTGATTAACTGGCCAAGTGGACAAAAACAAATCTTTGAGGATATTCCAGTTGATGAATCGATCTTACTGGTGGAGGATGATCCCAACGCCTTTGTCTTTTCGTCACCAACGCCCGGCACAAGCAGCTTGAGTCAATAGCCACAAGCAGGCAAATATTCGTGACGTCGAATTTGTCAGTACGTCTTCCTGGCAATTGCGTACGCAACCGAGACGTGCGCGACACCAATGAAATTATAAAGACACCATTACACACGGCGCGAGATAGCGGGCGGCCGATCTTTCCAAATGGTGCAATAAAGATTCTTTTGCTGATCCTGCTGCTTGCCGGCTGCCGCGGGAAAAGCGAGCAATCCAACTCAGGCGGAACAGCGCTGCCAATCCAAAACTCCGCCCCGAAGCCAATCGAGACCAGGGAGCAGCGTTTGCAGGACGCCTCACGCCTCGTTCGCAACGGTGCGATGGAATTGTCTTCGAAGATATCCGGCAGTGCGTCTCCCGTTACATCCGCGATTGCGAGGCTGGTGGTGTATGTTGGATCTTCACCAAGCGAGTTCTGAATATGGACTCGAAACGTTCCGTCGCCCTGATTGATCAACAGTTGATTTGCGCCCAGGTTTCCAAGTAACAAGTCTGGAAATCCGTCCTGATTCCAGTCGCCGGCGGTCACGCCTACCGTGTAGCGACGGTCATCGGCCGACGCGCTGGCGACAACATTTGCGAACCGGCCGTTGAAGTTGCGAAAAAGTGCATTCGGTTCCGTTGCCAAGCCGTCGGGCGGATCCGTTGCAGCTTGACCGAAGTAAAAATCCAGATTGCCATCGCGATCAAAATCGATGCAGGCAACGCCACCACCGAGTGCCTGAAAGATCAAAAACTCTCGCTCGACTGGAGCAGACGCGTTTTGATATCGAAATGATAACCCTACTTCCTCCGCAACGTTTCGGTATTCAGGAACGATCAACGGAAACTCTGATCGCGCCACGATGTCGACTCGGCCATCCCGGTTGAAGTCGCACTTGGCCATCGCGCGAGAGAAATGCATCCCTTTCCAGTAGTCGTCGTCCGGTCAGCCGGGGCGTTATGATTTGCTTGTACCTGTATCTCCCGGCCGATAACATGGCGCTCGTGTGTTTCAGGTAACGGTTGATTGGCGGGCCAACGAGAAGACGACGCGCGTGAAGCTTTACGATCCGCCCAGAATTTTTGCGATCCTTGTACTCTTGGCGATTCCCTCGCTGGCCGAAGAAATCGTCGTTACGCTGCCGCCGGCACTGGGTCCCCTGGACAATCCGCTCAAGGGTTGGTGCCCGTACACCAACGCCGGCAAAATTCACCAACCGTACTCCATGGTTTATTTCTACGTCCCGTGGAGTCAGCTCGAACCAAGCCCCGGCGAATATCGATTCGACCACTGGGAGCAGACTTGGAATGTTCCCGCGGCCGAGCGTAAGCACATTGTGTTTCGCGTCTATGTGGACTATCCCGGAAAGCCTTCGGGACTGCCTGCCTGGCTGCAACAGGCCGGCGTAAAACAGAAGCCCTACCAGCATCACGGCAGTGGGCTTTCACCCGACTACGACGATCCCAAGATGATCGCGGCGATGCTGCGGCTGATCGAGGCGTTGGGCAAAAGATACAACGAACATCCCCGGATCGCTTTCATTCAATTGGGACTGCTCGGTTTCTGGGGTGAATGGCACACCTGGCCGCAGGAAACGTTGTACGCGTCGCCCCAGACCGAGCGCCGCGTCATTGATGCTTACCACCAGGCATTTCCCAACAAGTCCTTGATGGTGCGTTACGCGCGGAACGATGCCGGTCAGCAACCATGGATCGGATTTCACGACGACATGTTTCCGCAAGATACCGACAATGGAAAAGATTGGTCTTTCCTGGCGGGCCTCCGAGCCTCCGGCCGCACGGAGAATTGGAAGCAGGCCGTGATCGGGGGCGAAATGGTGCCTCATCAAGCATCACGATGGCTCGGTCGCGACTTCGCGTTGACGACGGAAATGCTCAAACGAAGTCACTTCACTTGGGTTGGCCCCTATTGTCCGGCTTTGGAAAAAGGGGAGACGGACGACTTTCGGAAACGAAGCCAGGCAATGGTTCGCGCGATGGGATACGAGTTTCAGCTGACCCAAGTGCGACACACCGCGGCGATCAAGACCGGCCAGAAGGTTCGCATTGAACTTGATGGAAAGAACACGGGCGTGGCTCCTTTCTACTATCCATGGTCGATTGAATGGGCGCTGATCGACGCGGCGGGCAAGCCGGTTTCGACGCGAACGGTTCCCTGGGATGTACGCCGCTGGCAACCGGGACTGTTTACCGAGCGCAGCGAACTTCAATTTGACTCGCCGCCCGGCCGATATCAGCTGGCGATTGGGATTCGAGATCCCTGGCAAGACCGCCCCGCGATCGGCTTCGCCAACCAACTCCAGACGGCGGCCGGATGGACCATCCTGTCCGAACTACGCGTCATTCCCTGAACTGCCACGCGTGATCCTGTGGATCGTGCTCGTGCCACGCTGGGTCCCCGTGCTCCAGTATTGCTTGCGGGACAATTAGATGCCGCGACGGCGTTCGTGCTTGTGATAGTGAACATCGTGATCAGCACACTTGCGGCGATATTCGTGATTGCGATCGGATCATACGCGAGAAACGGTTGGACAGGATCAAACATGCCTGTGGTCGAATATTGCGACGGTACACTGACCCTTCATTCGCGACGTCAGAAGTTGATCGCCAAATTCGAAAAATGTCTCTTTTGGATTGGACCGGCTCATCACATAACGTTCGGGTTGCCAGAATACACGATCGCGACCCCGTTTCTGAAAAATCGTTTTGCACCGTTGGCGGACCGTGATGTGATTCTGATCGAGATTCTACCGCTGTATAAACTCTTTGGCTTCTTTGGCAGTGATTGATGGCGCGACAATCTCCCAGCTGGATTTGGAGAGGGGTTTTCGTGCGCTTGCGGATCTTCAGCGGATGCGAATGCGCTGCTTCGGTCGATGAAACCGGAGCAGGCTGGGGATGATCGCTACGGCGCATCGGTTTCCTAGAGTTCGAGACACCGACGCGAGTTCGGGCGAAAGATTCGAGATAGCGGTCGATGCACCCGCATGGAGTTTGAACGAGGAGAGGCACGGGCAATTACGGCCAGCTTCACCCCCATGCGCTTTCCGTGCCACGGTTCCGTGCCGGGTATCAGCAGCCGCAATTCCTCGAGCGGTGGCTCCGTGTGCATGTCGTAGTCACGTCTTCGTTCTCCCAGTGACTTCTGAGATCGCGACGCACTAGGTCGGCTCAGGCAAGACGTAGTACCTCAAGGGTCGTGCATTCGGTGATGCAATCCTCAAGGTAATGGAGAATCAGTGCCCAAAGTCTGTAGGTCGATCAATCGGATTGCCCCGGATCCGAACTACTTGAAGGCTTTGTATTGGTCGTTTCGTTAAAAAAGTCAGCATCGACGGCGCCGGCGAGGTCGATGATGCGGTCCAATTCCCCAAGATCAAGCCAAAACCCGTTACAAGACGAACAACGGTCAACAACCAGGTCTTGTGCGCCTCTGGGCGAAAGTGGCGTTAGCGGCACACTGCATTTTGGACAGTCGACCGAGGGATGATCTCCTTCGGCCCCGTCGAATTCGTGATCCTCCATATTCGTCCAGACACTTCCATCAAGGCGATCAAGCTCTCCCTGGTCGAACCATGCTCCATTACATGTTTCGCATGTGTCGAGAACCATCGTACCGTGTTCTCTTAGATGCGTCTGACGTAATACAACATTGCATCTTGGACACTGCATATGCGTGGATTCCTCAAATCAAGAAATGGATTGTGTGGAGATTCTGTCCGTCTTGCGACTTGAGAATGACCTAGGGAGACAGTCTACGCCATTGAGCAGGTCAAATGGGCTGTGAGATCCGTTGATTTCGGTTTCATTCTTTCAAAAGGCGTTGCGACACTTGATGCAAGTCGCGCCCAATCATGTCTTGCAGGCGTAAGGGTTGGTATCCCGCGTCTCGAAAGGATCTCTCAGTTTGACGGGTTTCGGCGCAGTTTTCCAGAATTTTGGCCACAGATTTCTGGAGGACCGCGTCGAAGTAAATTTGCTCCGGCGCGGAAACCGATGCATCCGACGCGAGTTTCGGTGGCTGCAAAACGGCTGCGGTGAAAGCGATCTCCGCAGGTGGGCACGATTCCCGAACCGAAAAAGGGTCGTTTTTCAATACGTTGGAACATTCTGAAACGAAAGGCCTTGGAAGTTCAGATAGCTACCGCACTTCCAGGACGCCGACCAGGATGTCCGCTTCTGGATTCGCCTTCAACAACTCCGACAATGTGTTGGCTCGCTTAACTTGTCCCGAGGCGCTGTAGAATAGGGGAATCGAGCCGTCGTCGCCTCGCGGGAACTGCTCAAAGCGACCTATAGCGCCCGTTCTTGGTCGGGTATCGAACGTCGTCTTAGCAACGTCGAATTGGGTCAACGCGGTTGTTCCTCTACCCATCGGCTCCTCACTGGTCATTAGGCTGACAAAAATCCGACAATAGCCGGGTGGTGCATCGCCGAGTTTCAAGTAGTCGAGGTCTACGATCTGCACATCAAATCGACCGTAACGGCGATCCTGTTGACCACCAACGCCTGGTTTTCGTACGGATACGGGGATCGGTTTCGCTTTGCGATAGAAATCCAACCGCAGCCGGAACGAGTTGGCCGTCTCATCCAGTTGGAACGATCCGGTGATCGATCTAATCTCCAAGATGCGCTTTAGAGAACTGATGCCTAACTCAGCATCTCCTCCCAGTTCTACAGCTGTCTTGACGGGCGGCGCCGGCTCTTGACCGAAACAGGTGGCGGTAAGGCAGAACGACAGAGTGGCAAGGAAACGTGCGGTTGATCGTAACAACATCTCTGTTCTCCTGCGCGAAAGCTGCCATTTTACACATCGTTTGGACTTGCGGGCACCTGTTTCGCAGAGCGATCGGTTCTCACGATTGCCTCGCCGTAACCCTGGATGCAGATCATGCCGGAACGCACGTCCCGAGTGGGCGCGCGAAGCTGCTGAGGTCGAAAGAACCGACGACAGTTCGACACGGTGGAACTGCACGAGGCTGGACCATTCTCTATCTCGAAGGAAATCCGCTTCGATGCATCGGTGAAGGCACCGATGCGGATTAGAGGCTTCGCTGCACTTTCGCCAGAATCTGATCCGAGATTTGGTGGAATGTGCGCTGAAGCGATTTCGCTACGACGCGCCGGGCGATGCAACCGCCTGCACGAAAGTCACCGCGTTGCCAGTCGTCGTAGTGGAATGCGTGGTACCCTTGTTTCACCTCAAGAACCATAGCATGAGCGGCGGCCTGACGGTGGTGAGGGGACCGCGGTCAGCAATTGCCGCGGCTACCCCATTTCGCCCACGTCAGGTGCTTCTTTCAGCATCCAATCACGGATGGAATCAGTCAGCGTGCTATCGGTGCATTGCCAAAGCCATGCGACCAGCGCCCTCAAACCATCGTACTGAGTTGAAATTCGCGTCTTCTTGCCGTCCGCGCGCTGTAGCACTACGGATTCATGTAAAGAAGATTTGTAGGCTGACGCGAGTTCATCTTTGTCGCAGGTCGAAATGGTCATCCCGAAGCACCGTACCGATACGCGTTCGTCGTTGATATCGACACGGCTGGCCAATGCGTACGTGAGGTAGATACCAGCAAAAACCGTAAGTCCTCCGAACATGAGAAGGTAGAAGACCTCGAATTTCGGGCGAACTGAGCGTTATAACAGCGGAACCAGTGTGTGCCGGCTCAGTCAGAATCAGTGCGATGACGCAATCTCTCAATCTCATACACCGTTACTATCTCTTGCAAGTGACCGCGTTTTGGGGTCCGTTCGTTTCCCAGCAAGCTCTGCGAAGGCTCGCCGTCTTTCATCATGTCTCGCTCTGTCTCGCCTGATTGCCGCTTAGAGCATGGCGAATGCGGTTCAGGGCGCATCTTCCGGTAGAGACCATGGGTCCGCGTAAGGACCACCGCCACAAGAAATCCCTGGCCTCAGTTTGGCCGCCGCTTTCAGGGTGATTCCCGTTTCCCTGACCCACAGTGTCTCCAGGTTTGGCAGTTGGGCCAGATACCGCACGCAAGCGTCGGTAATCTTCGTGCCTGACAAATTTAGCAACTTGAGACTCTTAATCTTACTGAGTTCCCGCACGCCTTTGTCGGTTATTTTGGTGCCCTCAAGCTTTAGGGATGCCAGGGATTTCATTTTCGTCAGCGGCTTCAGGTCGGGATCCGTGAGTGTTGTGCCGTCAAGCCTCAACAACCATAGTGATTCAAGCGACTCAAGGTAGCGCAGCCCCTTGCCGGTAATCGACAGTTCGTAGAGATCTAAAGATTTAATCCGCGTTAACCTGGCACACTCCTTCAGCCCCTTGTCGGTTACTTTTGTGCTATCCAATTGCAGTGTTTTTAGATTAGGTAGCCGGGTCACGTACTTCATCCCCGCATCCGAAACGGATGTCCACCCCAGCGCCAACAGACGCAATTCAGGCATTTCGGTGAGCAGCGAGAGAGTCTCATCTGTCGTGGCCGTGGAACTCAGATAAAGAGCAGTTCCCCCAACGAATTTGTTCTCGCGGGCCGCGGCCGGCATTCTTAACGAGCGAAAGATCGCTTCGATGCAGGCTGGAAACTGCGATTCAACTTCTGGTTTGGCGAGTTCCTTCTTC
>JBFJVZ010000320.1:0-9415 GCA_041623895.1 Pirellulaceae bacterium
GCCTTGACTGGTCGCGTTTTCCGACCGCGAATCGTCATCTTGTTCGCTCGACGTGTCCCGCGCACCGTATTGCGAGTGGTAATGACCGATGTAGCCGTATGGATCGTTGGAATAAGTTCCATAGCCATAATAAGACTTGGCTTCGCTATCAACACCGTTGACGATTACCGCGGCTGGTGTGACATCGATGTCTTTCAGGATCCGTTTGGCGTGTTCGACCGGGCTGCGACCATTCTTGGTGATGCGGACGGTCAAGATTACGGAATCCACCAAGGGGGCGATGATCGCCGGATCGGCAACAGCTAGCAGCGGTGGGGCGTCGATTAGTACGAGATCGTACAAACGACGCGCGTCGTGCAGCATCTTTACCATCTGATGGGATTCCAAAAGCTCCGCGGGAACGGATGTCGGCAGGCCGTTGGGCATGATGTCCAGGCCAGGAACCTCGGAGGCTACTGTCGCCTTCTCCAAGCTTGTTTCCCCCAACAGCACGTCCGCCAGCCCAAGATGATCATCAATCCCAAACAGCTTGGAAATAACTGGACGTCGCATGTCCGCGTCGATCAACAGAACTCGCTTTCGCGTGCCGGCAAAGGAAATGGCAAGATTGGAAATGGTTGTTGATTTTCCGTCGCCGGGCTGCGGGCTGGTCATCATCATGGTTTGCAAGGATTGCTTGCGGTTGGCAACCAATAGAGACGTTCGAGCCACACGATAGACTTCCGATTCGACCGAGCGAGGCGTGTGGAAAGTAACCAGCGATGGGTCCAGACCTGAATCACGCTTGGCCAGTTCCAGCAACTCCGTGGTGTCAAAACGCGGGACGTGAGCGATCGCCGGTGCACCAATCGTACGTTCCAGTTCTTTCACATCGCTGAACGTTGAATCAACCAATTCGGCGCCAACGGCAAGAGTAAGGCCCATGATCAGACCCAAACAGCAACCGAGCGCTCCGATGATCGGCAAATTCGGCCAGGCCGCACTTTTTGCCGGTTCCGGATCGGCCAGCAGGTCTGTGGAGAAACCAGCATATGACCGAGCAAGCCTCAATTCCTGCAAACGTAAGATCACCTGGTCATATCGTGCCTGTGCGCGTTTCAGCTTGGCCTTCAATGAACTTCCCTTCATAAAGTCTGCTTCGACTTGTTTCGCCAAACGCAGCTCCTTCGCCGATTCTGCGACCAGCATTTCTTCGCGTTTTTCCAGCTCCGCGATGTCGTTGCGAAGTAGCATCGTGTAGGTCTTGAGCATTTCGGCGGGATCAAGCTTTTTGGATGGCTCCTTGGCCAGCCGTGGTGCGTTTGCAGCTATGAATTGTCTCGCAATCTCCGCTTCCTGACGAACGGCTTCGACCATGGGGTGACCGGGCCCGAACGCGTCACTGAGCGAATTCTCCTTTTGCATCAGCTCCAGCAAGCGGTTGTATTGCAGTTTTGCAACTTCGACTCGCACTGGTTGTTCAGCCTGAAATTCTTCCGACTGCGATTCGCCTCGCGTCACATCCAGGAACAATTTTAGTCGCGCGACTTCATTGTGGCTCAACAAAGCCAAGTGATCGATTTCACTATTTGACTTGCTGTTTCGGCGGTCGTAATAGGATTTTTCAACGACCGCGAGCCGGGATGTTGATTCGGCCAACATATTTCGGACGCCATTGAGTTCCGCTTCTAGATTGGTCAGGCGATCCTTGTGGATGTCTTGTACCTTCTCGCCGTCTACCAGCACCGGTACTGAGCTCACGAATTCGCGGTACTCCTGATCTGCGGCGGCAAGTTCCCGCTCGTGAGTTTCCCGTGCGTCCTCGATCAGTTTTACCGCCTGGGCCGTCGAGTTCTGGCCATGAGCTTCGACGTATGATCGGTAACTCTCGTAAATCGCTGCCAAGACAATGGCAGCATCATCGGGATTGGGATCGCGAAAAGTGGCTCGAAGAACCATTGCGTCGCGGGCTGAACCCTCGCCACCTCGCTCCACCTCAATGTTGGCAAGTACATAGTCGATCGGATTGGCTCCATTGCTGATCGCTTCGCGCAATGATGCGAGTTCCTGCAGGTTGCCCTCCTTGATCGCTGTGGAAATCAGCTTGCGGCTGACGAATAATCGCATATGGGTTGCCAACTGATCCTCTTGGATCGCATCGCCACTAGCGCTGGCACCCGTAATCGTGCCGCTGTTGGTTACTTCGCTGGATCGCTGACCAACAAGAATTTCGATATGCGAATCGTAAACCGGTGTCGTTGTGAAGTAGTAAATTGCTGAAAGCACGACACCGATCGTCAAGCCGAGAACGATATGAGCCCAGCGGCGACGAATCATCACCGCGACGTCGATCTCAATCTTGTCGGCTACTGCTGTTGGGGAATCTTCCGTGGGTGAAGCCATCTTGAACGCCTGGGAGTACGTGGTTCACTTCCTTGTGAATCACAGAGATTACGCGGATTCGCGCGTAACCTGTGTAGATTCAGACATCTGACTTGCATATCGGCACATGACTTTGCTTGACCGACCAAAGCTGGCACGGGCAGCGTTGTAACGAACGGCGCAACTGTGAGGATTGTGCAGATTAATTGGAGCAGGCTCGATTGCGGCCGGCTCGGCTCGAAGCACATCCGTTACTCCGCAGGCCGCAAATTTTCAACGGCAAGGTGCTGTCGGAATCGCCTCAGCTGCTTGAACTGAGTGCTTTGCAGTCATTCTTCGTCGTCATCGGGGTAAATGTTCATAGGCTCGAGCCTGATGACGAACTTGCTCTCGCTCGATTCTGTCGGCCAGCACTTTGAATCGATTGGACCCGGGTTCAAGGGTTTGCCCGAGTACGGCTTGCCTGATTGCCGTATCGTAATCTTTGCATCGAATTAGCGATTTTGCATATTCATATCGATAGTTGAGGTTGCGTGGATCGTGCTCCAAGGCCGCGCTCCAATGTTCTCGCGATGCCTTTTCGTCTGCTGCCAGAGAATACATGCGGCCCAGTAAGGCATGGCGTTCGCCTTCGTCAATCATTTTGTTCTGCCTTGCCGACTGCAGCGAGTGCTCCAACAGAGCGGCGGCAAATTCCGTTTGCTCGGATTGATGAATGGCTTGAACATACCGGAGCAGCAAATCAGTTCGTTCCTCTGGAATCAGTTCAAAGACGACTTGCCGCGGTTGTAGAACTTTCCGCGCGGAAGCAAGAATCAGCTCCTGGCGATCGCGAGAGAAACGGAGATTGCGGCGCCATTGATCCAGCATCACTTCCGTATCCTTCAGCCATAATCCGATCATGCCGTTCGCGAAGAACAACTCTGGTGAACTACGCGACAAACGACGACAGTTTTGGGCCCAGGGCTGTGGGTCGGCAAGTTGCAACGGCGACAAAAAAGTTGCCGTCATGTGAGACTGCGGAATGAACGGATTCAACGTCAATGATTTGGAAGTATCCGCGACGGCGCTTGCCAGTGCTTGCTTGATTGCCTGATTGGAAATGATCTCTGTTTGAAGCGATGCCTGCGATTCCGCATCCAAGGACGCGAATAACGCAAACAGCGACTCGTAACTGGTTTGCTCCCAACGTAAGACAACGGATTCGTTCTCGGCAGCTTCCAGCAACGCGTTGCGGAGACGCAGGGATTGCCAAAGTGCACGACGCTTGTAAAGATTCGCGCACGACGGCTCCGCGGCGATCGCGCTATCCAACTTGGCCAGATTCGTCGTTGTCTCCTCGGCCGTCGGACGATACGCGTCGGTCGGAAGCGCCGTAGCCTCGAGACAATATTTGCTTGAAATTTGCTGTTGGTAACTCATTACAGCAATCCCCAGCATCAGCAGCATGGCCGTTGAGTATGACAGGTGGCCGACGCGGCCGTAGCAATGTCGCGCCGCAGCCGCGATGGAAGCAATTGACCAGCCTGCGCGGTTATCTCCCGCAGCGGAATTAACAGGTCGGTTTTTGGTTGCCGCGTGCTCTTGATGAACGGACAAGACGACCCCGAAGATCGCGGCGAAGAGGAACATGTTTGCAGGAATGATAACGACAAAGTCGAACAGACTCTGGAATGCCAAGGCCACGAACAGCAACAGTCCAATCAATCCCCAACCCCTGGCTTCGCGGCTGACAGATGATTTCACCAGCTGCCAGCACATCTTGCCAATGATCCCGCAAAAAGCCGCCAGCAACAGCAGGCCGATGATGCCCGCTTCGGTTATCGTCTCCAAGTATTGATTGTGGGCTTCGCGAAACCAGACAGGACTGTCATACGACTGTTGTGCGAGTGACGCATACCCGTACGTGCCGACGCCGGCGCCAAAGGGAGCGTGCAAGTATGAAGTGGTAATTCCATCTTGCCAATGATTCCATCGTGAGTCAGCAGCCAGCCTTTGCACTGTGACACGCTGTGTGGATCGAGATGCGTCGTCGTGTAGGTCCGTCAGCCAGATAAACACGGTAGCCGTAATCACCAGCACGGTGATTCCAATGAACGTATCAAGCAATCGAATCGACCGCAGAGCAATGATCAGGGTCATGATCGTTGCTAGGCAGGCGGCCGCGCACGCGCCTCGCGATTGCGATACGATCAAACCGACTGCCAGGACTCCAAGCAAACAGCAGACGCCAATGTGAACAGGCTCGATCCAATGATTAGGTTTGCCGTACGACTTTCTTGAACCTTGAGATCTTCGGGAATTCAAGCTGCCACGACTCTGTTGGAGATCAGAAAATGAACCGCGAGATCTCCGTGGCCGAGATTCGTTTCCCATTGCAAAAATTTTCGGAGCGCAACCCAAATGGATCCAATACATGAATCCAGCCGCAATCGCGATTCCGGAAAGCAAGGCAGCGGCAGCGGCGTTTTTGTAAATGAATGTGGAAAAATAGCTGCTGTCGATCGGATTGGGGATACCGGGAAAAAGATGATTCGAATCGCTGGCCTTCTGGATGATACCCCAGGAGGCCAACCCGGCCGCGTTAAGCAATAACGTCCAAGCAAAGACATGTCGCGATCGACGAGTATTGAATAGGAGCAAAGCGCAGAACAGGAACCCCAACCCAACCGTGTCTCTGGCGATCCGGCGACGAGTCTCTCCCGGTACCGTACTTAGCGTTGTCAGCGGAGAGACATGATCGTCAATGTTCTTATTGACCGGCGTGGATTCCAGCTGGGCTAGATGATTGTCGATGAAATCCGCTCGTACCGACTGAGTTCCCGGGGCCAACAGCGAAATAAGAGCCGACGGTAATGGAACTGTCTGGAAATGCGCGTAAGCAATCCAGCAAACACCGACCGCGATCAACCCGCTCTTCAGGGGTCGCCTGGACGATTTTCGTCGGAGAACAAGATGCACCAGGCACAGCAGCAGCGTTATCAGCAGCGCGATGCAAAGCTTGTATTGCAGGCCAAGCCCATCTACACCCAGTCGCCAGCAGCCGTAGACAAGTGACGCTAGCATAATCGCGCGAGCAAGTTGAACGGTTGCAAACGACAGGCGCTCGCGAAATCCGCTATCCGCGGAGCCGAGATAGCGGTCAGATTGCTCCGCTGAACGTTTGATCGTCGATGACCGGTTGGGTCGATGGAGCTCGCGTTCCATGCTCTGTCGAAGCTCTTTGGTAAGATAAGCAGAATTGTCTTGAGTTCGAGCTCATAAAACATCAAAGCTCACCCCAACAGATCGACAAAATCCGCTCCCTTTGATAGTCATTGTGCGAATAAAACGTGTTGGTGCGATTAGCTTGACTTTGCAGGGACTGTGCCCGGCTAGCTTGTGAAACAGTATGCGGCAAGCTGCGTGTGCCGCCCGCTGCTCCGATCTGCTGCTGATCGAATCCGATCGCGTCTTGACTGATACCCATCAAGAACATCAAGGTAGGGAAAACTGCTGTGAAACACGTTTGGGCGTCGCAGAAGCCAACACCTTCCGGCGGAGGCCGGCGCCACAGCGACTCGTGTCCGATGCTGGGGATTCTCAGGGTCTGTGGGTTTCGCTGTTTGTCGACAGTCCCGGCGACGTCCGGCAACTTCTGCTACGGATCCAACCGCTTTCTCGGAATTGCCCCAAATTCAAGCATTGACAAGCATTCGCCGTATCGAATCGAAGTTTCGCGGGGCTCGTAAAACGGCTACGATACCGGCGGGAGTATTTCCATTTGCTGCGCCCCGGTGCAGTTTCAATGGTGCCAGGGAGCTGTTGCAAACGACGTGGGCTTGTGACAATCACGCAGGAACTCCCATCCCATAGCATCCACCATGAATCGAAAAGCAAAAACGACCGCCGATAAGAAGCATAGCGACGAGAAGCCCGAGCGCGATGATCGTGACCCCGCGGTGATTCGGGCCGAGGAAATCCGCACCAGCGCCAAGCGCGAGACCACCGAAGCGTTTGTGGTTGCTTTTATTTTGGCGTTACTGTTTCGTGCTTTCATTGCTGAAGCCTTCGTGATCCCGACCGGTTCGATGGCACCCACGCTGATGGGCGCTCACAAAGATTTGTCATGCGACCGTTGTGGCTTCCAATTTCAAGTGGGTGCCAGTCTGGAGCGTCGTGGCCACACGATGAGCGAGACTGTTGTCGCCGGCATCTGCCCAAATTGTCGTTACACCAATCTGCTGGATTTGCAGGGCGACAAGAATGATTCGACATTTACCGGTGATCGGATCCTGGTCAGCAAATTCGCCTACACGTTGGGTGATCCACAACGCTGGGACGTGATTGTTTTTAAGTTCCCTGGCAATCCAAAACAGAATTACATCAAACGCCTCGTTGGTTTGCCCAACGAAACGCTGACGGTTTATCACGGCGATATTTACACGCGTCCAACCGATGGCGATCAGGCGAGCGTGATCGTGCAGAAGCCGCCGGACAAGATCTTAGCGATGCGGCACCTTGTCAACGATTCCGCATATCAATCCAAGGCGTTGATCGATGCCAAATACCCCAGTCGTTGGCAGCCGTGGACCGAAGGAGCGGAAAAACCGCCAGCCGATTCCTGGCAAGTTGAAAGATCAACGGATGGACTGAAGGCGACCGTTGATGCCAGTGATAATCGCTGGCATACGCTTAGATATTTTCATCGTTGGCCGGATGACGATCAGTGGGCTGCAGCCAACAAAGGCATCACGTTGGCCGATGTCGATCCATATTCCTGCCGTTTGGTGACGGACTTCTACGCTTATGACAGCTACGTCAAAGTGCCCGCCCGATTGGTATACACTGAACCCCCGATGCAAATCAGCGGGGGCGGTGGCCGTCGCTTCCGACGTCTTTTGTCAAGCTGGTCGCCGGGTGTCTTCAACCCGGGTTACGAAAGCGGTGGTCCATTGGAGCAGTTCCGTGGACGCGCCAGTTTTGGCGACAGAGATCTCGCCCGCGACGGAATGCATTGGGTCGGCGATCTGATGGTGGAAGCAGATGTTGAAACGTCAGCCGATGCCGGCGAGTTGATGTTGCAATTAATCGAAGCCGGAATTGACTATCGCTGCGTGATCGATCTGAAAACCGGGACCGCAAAACTTAGCATCAAGGATGTCGAGCCCCGTAGATTTACCGCTGCTGATGGACAGACGTCCGAGTCTCCAACGGCGCAAACGAGTGTTCAAGCAGGTGAACGTCACAGCCTCAGGTTGAGCAACTTTGATGATCAGTTGCTGCTGTGGGTGGACGGTGATCTAGTTCAATTTGATGGTCCAACGACCTTTGACAATCGAGAATTCCAGACGCACGAAGAGAACCGTCCCCATTACATGCCGGAAAATCCTCTTGATGGCGCGCCGGTCGGTGTTGCGGTTCGTGGAGGCAAGGCGACGGCCCATCATTTGCGAATCGATCGTGATAAATATTACATCGCAACCCAGAATAGCATGCAGGGATTGTATGACTATGACAACGACCGATTACGGGAGCTGATCGGCGGCGGCGTTTCTTTGCATGACATCCAATCCCTGATGGCACAGCCAGATCTTTGGTCAACATTTCCTGTCTGGAGTTCTCGACGAGCAGTCGAATTCGAATTACGCGAAGACCAGTTCTTTCCCATGGGCGATAACAGTCCTGAAAGTTTGGATGCGCGCTGCTGGGCCGGGACCAAGCGTGACCCGTTTGGGTTGCCTAAACGTTTTGAACAGGACGCCTACTTGTGGGCCAACGCTGATTATGTGCCCAGAGACCTGCTGGTCGGAAAAGCGCTCGTTGTGTTTTGGCCGCACTACTGGAAATCGCCGCTGCCGTTTTGGCCAAACTTTAAGCGTATGCAGCTGATACGTTAGTCAATCAATGGAATTCGTCTGAGAAGGATCTCAAGTGATACGTTCAAGAGCTAAGTCGATTGACAGCCATTTCATCTTGGAAGCTGTTGATTTGCAGAAAACGTACGGTCGGCGTCGTGTTGTTGACGGCGTGAATCTGAATGTTGGCAGGGCGGAGATCGTCGGTTTGCTCGGCCCTAACGGCGCTGGTAAGTCGACTAGTTTTCGGATGATCTGCGGGATGGTCGAGCCGGACCGAGGTCGCGTCTATCTGGATGGACAAGATGTTACCGATTGGCCGATGTTTCGCCGTGCACGCGATGGTCACATGGGTTACTTGCCGCAGGAACCCAGTGTGTTCAAAAAGCTGACGGTCGAACAGAACATTTCCGCGTTGTTGGAATTGCTGGGATTCGATCGTGCGTCGCGCAAGCAACGCACGGACGAACTGCTCAAAGAATTCAATATCGATGCGTTGCGCAAGGCCCGTGCTGCCGGGCTCAGCGGTGGCGAACGACGGCGACTGGAGATTGCAAGATGTTTGGTCTCGAATCCCAAAATCGTCATGTTGGATGAGCCGTTCGCCGGGATCGATCCGGTAACCGTGCAATCGATTCAAGTTGTGATCGAGCAACTGAGATCCAGCGGAATCAGTGTCTTGATCACCGATCATGCCGCCCGCGAGATTCTGAGTACCGTTGATCGCTGTTACGTGATCTACCAGGGACAGGTGTTGATCGACGGCACGCCCGAAGAAGTGAAACAGCATCCAAAAGTTCGCGAAGAGTATCTCGGCGACCTGGACGGCTCCGGTTTCGGTGCCGCCAAAGATCCGGCAGATCTGCCGAAACGCGCCCCGGTCCCCAAGCCACACTTTCGAAGCGATATTCAGCGGGCAAGCCAAACCTCAGGCCGCGTGACGGATGTTTAAGATGATACCTTGAGCGGCAAATCAACGGTGTAGCTTCAAAGCTTGACAATTCGTTGCCAGACCAGTGAAGATATGGATTGCCCGACCGGCAATCTTAAAACAGATGCGCCGATTTCTGGCGGAACACGATGAGTAGCGCATTTTCAGATATTTCTTTGGCCAGGACTTCTGGGCTAAGTTAATTGTCGCCCACTTCGGGCCTACTAAACTGGACGCTCACCTTCTCCTGACAATACGCCGCCAGGACGGGGAGAGCGACCAACAA
>JBFJVZ010000321.1:0-9343 GCA_041623895.1 Pirellulaceae bacterium
CTCATTGCCAGGACAAGTCCTGGCCTACAGATGATCCCACATCAATGATAAAAATGCTCTAGACAGCGTTAAGTAGCTGCCCAAGACGCGGACCGAAGTCTGGCGACTCCGGCTACGTGAAAGATGAAAATGCCCTACTGCTGCGAAGCTTCCTGGGCTGCTTTTTCAAACTCGGCCAATTGCCTTTCCATGGGTGGCGAGTGTGGCTCCAGGCGAACTGCCTTGCGTTGTGCCTGTACAGCAAGGTCATACTTTTTCAGCGCGAAGTAGCAGCGCGCGCAGGTGTCCAGCTTTGCCGGATCATCGGGCGTTAGTTCCAGCGACCGCAGACTTTCCTTCAAAGCACGTTCGTAGTCACCCTCGGTATTGGCGATCAGCCAGGCGTACTGATTCAATTCTTCTGCCAAAATTTCGGTCGCCCCCGCCAGGCGGCCTTTTTGCTTGGCCCTTGATTCTGCAACCCGAATATCGGACTCAATACTGCGAATTTCGCTGGTCAGCATATTCTGGATAAGCTTCGTCCATTCGTCGTCACTTTCGACGCGATACATGGTGATCAAAATATCAATGTTTTGACGATTCAAGCCCCATGCCCTCACCAGGAATTGCTTTGCTTCTTCCAGCTCACCGGCCTTTAGTTTTGCCAGCCCGCGGTGATATTCGATTTCGCTGCGAATGAAGTCGTACGGAAAGCGATTGAACATCAATTTGTTCTTGAGCGCTCGATCGTTTTCCATCCGATCCACCAATGGCTGGAGAACCTGGACGACATCATCATGCCGCAGTCGTTCACCTTGCATTCTGGCCAAATGTTGTCGCGCGCTCGCCCCCGGCAAGGAGGTGATCTCCATTTCGTCGATAATCAAACGGAATTCTCGTTCGGCCCAATGGAACAATCCGCGGGCTTTCAGATCTTGGCCGATATCACGATGGGCATGCGCGATTTCCTCAAGGGCGCTCTCGGAAAGCTTATCCTTTTCCTCCTGCGTCGCGGGGAAGGGAAGAATCTCCAGTGCCTGGCCGGCAAGTTTTTCGGCGGTTGCGTCATCGCCTTCGACTTTCAGCGCCTCTGCGGCGGCGTAAAGCAAACGAGGATGCTGATCAAACATCCGTTCGTGTTTGGCTCTCAAGTGAAGCACGAACTGGTGCAATTGATTATCGATCGCCCAACTGCTGGCGTCTGTCAATTCACTTGTTTTCGGAGCAATCAAGTCGACGTTATCGATCGCCAGAGCGAGCGCGTCCGAGGACTTGTTCATCGACGCCGCCCGCTCCGCACAAACTCTTACCAGGCTTAGTACCGAAGCTCGCGTCGCGTTGTTTGTCGCAGCCGAATCAATCGCACGCCGCTGCTGAGCAATCAGATTGGACCAAAGTTCGGCGGAGTACTGGCCGCCGGCAAGATCCTCCGCGTACACGCGCAGCCACTCCGCTGCCTGGCGGTCATTGTCTCGCAAAACTTCGCCAATGGTCTGCGCGTGTCGCTTCCTGGTCTCCTGGTCATCGCTCATCGGCTGCTTCATCAGTGATAAAGCTGCTTCGCGACTGAGCCTCAGGTCAGTTTCGAATCGCACCAGACGCGCCAGCGCGGCTAGTCCCTTTCGGTCGGGCAACTCAGCTAACAGTTGAATGCGGCTGTAACGCTCGTTGAAGTCCTGTGCTCCGTACTCGTTTAGCACATCACGAACTTCTGGCGGATCCGTTTCCTTGGACCAACTGACCAGCAAGCTGCTGACCAGGAATCTTGCCGCCGCCGCGATCTCACCATCGTCGTGATATTGCGCCGAGTGCAGTTCATCAAACGCCTCCAAGCCCAATCGCTGCAACATATCTCGAGCGCGAATCCGCGTCGCGTAACTGTCGCTCCCCAGCCGCTCGATTAATTCATTCACTTTGGGCATCCGGCGATCTTCAGCCGTCGCCGTTGCAATGGTGAAACCCGACTGCGTGATCAGCATCGTCAGCGACAGCAGGAGAGCGGCAAAAATGACTCGTAACATGCTCATCATCTTTGGGGGGTTCGGCAATCTTCCAACCACACACATGTTGCTGAGATGGAGATTCGGAGAATTCGATCGCAAGTGACCAACCAGTTCAAATCTTAGCCGTTGAAACGCCAATTTGTCATCCTCGCCTTCAGGGAACCCGCGATTCTGGGCATGTCCGCGGCCGCAGCACCTTGTTTTCAGGCTTTTTCGCTGCTGACTGCTCATGGTGCTATCAGTCCGAATCTTTGACCTCTGCCAGCCGCGTGATCGCCTCGGCAGCCCAGGGGCTTTCGGGCGACAGTTCAAGAAACCGCTGCCAGTGACGGCAGGCCTCAAGATCACAACCAACTTGATCAAGCGTTTTGGCCAGGTTGTAATGCACGTCGGCGTACTCCTCGTGCAGCGAGATCGCCCCCCGGTAGGCCGCAATCGCCAAATCACACTGGCCAGTTTCGGCCAACACGCAGCCCAAGCTCGCACGCGCCTCGACAAATTCAGGATCAAGTTCAATCGCCGTGTAATACCTCTCGCGCGCCGCAATCACGTGGCCCAGCCGATACAACAGCTCGCCCAATTGAAAACAGATATCCGACCGTACACCATCGCGGGCCAGTACCGCGTGACAGTAGTCCACCGCGGTCTCCAAATCACCGTGATCCTCCGCCGCGTAGATTGCACACAGTAGCGGGTCATCGGCGGCTTCAGTGGATTCCCGCAACGTCAGCGGTTGGCTTGGTTCGGTGGCGAACGACAATACGGTTTCTTCGCCGTCGTCCGTCTGCGATCCTTGCTCGAAAGCATCGAAGTCGAATCTCAACTGCCCGCCCGGTTCCAACAGACCCTCGCCTTGTCGCAGCAACACGTGTTTGCCTTCGACCAAAATCGAAAGTTGGTCCAGCGGCCGGCGAATGTCAGGCAGCACCTGCACCAGTTCGACCAACCGTCGCTCAATCGCCTTGTCGCTTGCCCCGGCCGCGATCCACTGAGCCAATCGCCGTGCGGTGGCGACCTCCTGGTAATCGAAATAAGGAAGCTTGTGGACGGTGCGAATGGGCGTGATCAAACCGAGCCGATGCCAGCGTCGAACGACCCGTACCGAAACACCCAACAAATGAGCCAACATCGCTGGCGTGTGATATCGCCGAATCGATTGCTCCACGTCGACCAGACCGAGACGTTCCCACAAATCGGTCTCGTGAAGGATCTCCAAACCTCCGCGGGCAGCCGCGTCCAGGATGTCCTGACTGAGCAGTTCCGATTCGGCAAGCGGAGCTTCGTCCGCGCCGACCACGACCCAATCGACATCGCCGTGGTCAACTTCCACAACAACACCGCCGTAGGAACGGAGCAAATTGGTCGCCTCTCGGCGATTCATCCCACCAAGCCGACCAACTAAGGCAACGCGTTTGCCCGACGCGGGATGCTCGTCAAGCATTGGGCTGGCGTCAAGATCGACTGAAGCGGGGTCGTTCATGCCGTCATTATCCAGATTCACGCCGGCAACGCGAGATAAGCCGATTTTTCCCGTGCGGGATAGCGCCGTTGGACGCAGGATCCCCGCGCGAACCTTGCCGGCAAGCTCTCAGTCGATCATGTTGGACCAGACCGTGAGAGGGTGGGACGATCGCTGGTTGCCAAGAGCAACTGGAGGAAAGTCCGGGCTCCGCAGGACAGGATGGTCGATAACGTCGACCGGCCGTGAGGTTAGGGAAAGTGCAACAGAAAGCAAACCGCCGAACGATCCTTCGGGATGCGTGGTAAGGGTGAAATGGTGCGGTAAGAGCGCACCAGCGGTCGAGGTGACTCGGTCGGCTTGGTAAACCCCATCCGGAGCTAGACCAAACAGAGTGCAGTCGTCGGGCCCGCCCGCCGCGCGAAGTTGTCCGCTTCGCTATCGACACTCGGGTAGGTCGCAATTGAGGCGACGAGCAATCGTCGTGCACAGATAGATGATCGTCGACGCTAACCGCGCCACAGAACCCGGCTTACAAGCCCTCTCACGGTCTTCTTACCACCCCCCGTTTAACGCTAGGCCTACCTGAGCAGCCGTTTTAGATACTCGCCGTATTCGCTGTTCTTCATCTCTTCGGCGCGATCGGCTAGTTGTGCTTTCGTGATCCAACGGTTGCGAAACGCGATCTCTTCGGGACAGCCCACTTTCAATCCTGTCCGCTTTTCAATCGCGCCCACAAAACTGCTGGCGTCGTGCAAGTTTTCGCAGGTCCCCGTGTCCAACCACGCCGTGCCGCGGCTAAAGATTTCGACATTCAATGTCCCTTCATTCAAATAGACGCGGTTCAAGTCCGTGATCTCCAACTCCCCGCGAGCCGAAGGCCGCAGCGATTTGGCGAAGTCACAAACGCGATCATCGTAAAAGTACAAACCGGGCACCGCATAGTTTGATTTCGGATTGACCGGTTTTTCTTCCAGTGATGTCGCGCGGCCCTGATCATCAAATGAAATCACACCGTACGACTTCGGATCACTCACTTCGTACGCGAACACTGTGGCCCCGCGCTCGATCGCAGCCGTGCGTTGCAAGAGGCTGGTCATGCCTTGGCCGTAAAACAGATTGTCGCCCAAGATCAAACAACTCGTTTCACCGCCAATGAAGTCTTCGCCTAACAAGAACGCTTGCGCCAGTCCGCCAGGATTCGGCTGCACCAGGTAACTTAAATCCAAGCCCCATTGGCTCCCGTCGCCCAACAACGTTTGCAGCAGCGGGGTGTGCTGTGGTGTCGAGATCACCAGGATGTCTTGGATTCCCCCCAACATCAGCGTCGAAAGCGGGTAATAAATCATCGGTTTGTCGTAAATCGGCAGCAGCTGTTTGCTGATGGCCGTTGTCATGGGGGCGAGTCGGCTGCCGCTGCCCCCGGCAAGGACGATGCCTTTCATGTCGCTGATTCTCCCTGCCGCTTATCGACGTCATCTATTTGTTTGACGCCACCGAGCCTTTGAAGCTGGTAGCTTCCGTCAAGAATGTTTTGCCACCAGTGCCGATTATCCAAATACCAAAGCACCGTCCTTCGCAAACACTCTTCCAGCTGATGACGAGGTTTCCAGCCCAGTTCCCGCTGAATCTTGCTGGCATCAATCGCGTAACGGAAATCGTGTCCCGGACGATCGGTGACAAAGGAGATCAACTCGGCATGCTTTGCGCCGCCTGACCGGGGCCGCAGCTGATCCATGATCGCGCACAGGGAATGCACCAAGTCGATATTGCGCCGCTCGCTGTTGCCACCGATGTTATATGTTTCACCCGGGACGCCGCGATCCAGTACCGTCCGCAAAGCCTCCGCGTGGTCTTCCACGTACAGCCAATCGCGAACGTTTTCGCCTCTGCCGTAGACGGGCAACGGTTCCTCGTTCAAACATTTGATGATCATCAATGGCAACAGTTTTTCCGGAAATTGATAAGGACCATAATTGTTGGAACAATTGGTCACCAGCACCGGCAATTTGAAAGTGGTCTTCCATGCGCGAGCCAAATGGTCCGAGGCCGCTTTGGTTGCCGAATAGGGCGAATGCGGATCATAAGCCGTTGACTCAGTGAACATGCCGCTGTCAGCAAGCGACCCATAAACTTCATCGGTGGAAACATGCAGGAAACGAAAACGATCCCTCCGCTGGGCACTCAGTTCACTGAAGTGTCGCAAACTGCAGTCAAGTAAGTTAAACGTGCCGACAATGTTGGTCTGGATAAAGTCGGATGGCCCATCAATGGAACGATCAACGTGCGACTCCGCCGCCAAATGCATGACCGCATCGGGCGATACATCTTCGACGACTTCACGTGTTTGCTTGGGGTCAGCGATGTCGGCTTTCACGAACCGATAACGAGGCGAATCAGCAACGTCCCGCAGTGATTGTGGATTGGCGGCGTAAGTCAGTTTGTCCAAATTGACAACTTCGTGATCGCTCCGGCCAAGCAACTGACGAACCAGATTCGTCCCGATGAAGCCACAGCCCCCGGTCACAAGAATCTTCATGAATCCTCAATCAACAAGAATATCGGCACAAGTGTGAACGGCGCATTGTAGGCGTGGCATCCTGCCGTGCCCACTGTTGGTATTTCTGATGGGCACGGCAGGATGCCGAGCCTACGAACTGCTGGCACTGGCGACGGCCGGCGGACGTTTTTGATGGAGCCAGATGAGGCCAACAACCGAACCCACCAGCACGCAAATGCTGACCCACTGTGAAATCGATAGCTCGGTACCGAATTGTCCGCCCTCGTCGACGCGAATGATCTCCAGCACGAATCTTAGTACCGCATAGCCGGCGAACCCATACATCATCACAGCGCCTTCTCGGCGAACGATGTAGGAAAGTCCGCACAGCAAACAGCAGAGAACCAGCGCACTGACGCTGCTGAAAACCTGAACCGCTTGGACCGGTAATGCTCGCCCCGGCAGTTGATCGGCCGCCCAGGTGTAGATCTTGCCGTCGATCACCGCCCTGGCGCCCCTCGGTACCTGATCGCCGGGAATATCCAGTGGTGCCGTTGTGGTCGGAGGCACGGTCGCTTCGATCTTCTCCAGGCGATCGCCCACGGCGATGCCAACCCGATCAGCCAAACCCCCGGGAGTGACTTCGTCAATTCGTAACGTGATCGGATCGACTTGGATGCCAAGCAGTTCGCCGTTGTAGAGTTGTTCCTGATAGACCGGGCTTCCGGGCGGGAACTGCACCGATGCCCAGCCCTCTTCACAACGTCCGCCATAGCAGCAACCGTTCAGCAAACAGCCGATCCGCCCCAGAAAGATTCCCAAAAAGATACAGGGAATGATCGCATCACCGAGTTTCCAGACCGGCAATCGGTGTCGCGAGATATAAAACAACGCTGCAATCAAACCGCCAACGATCGAACCATAAACGACCAAACCGCCTTCGGTGAAGGCAACGATGTTGCGAATCGTTGCTCCGATCGTGTCGGCGATGAATTTGTCACGGTACTGGATGACGTAGAACAAACGCGCACCGACAATCCCGCCGATGAACACCCAGGGCGCCAACGAGAAAATCACTTCTGGCTCCAGACCGCGATTCTTGGCGCGAACAGCAGCAAGGCCAACGGCAGCGACAACACCGGCCAGCATCATCGCGCCATACCCGCGGATCGCCATTCCCACCGGCTGACCAGCCAGATTCTTCAACTCGACGGCCGGCAACAGGAACACAATCGCGGCCGCGACGATCACCCACATCACTGCTTCGCTGGAAATGACGTCACCAAGCGGCTGCCTGTGCTGCCGTGCCCACAGCAACCGAGCCATCAAGAGGACTGAGAGTGCAAGCAACGCCCAGCCGACTCCAAAAACCGGAAGTCCGAAAATTTCGTGGGGAATCAGAAAAAGCGTTTGACGCATCGAGACTTATGTGTTCGTGGGAGTTTCACGAAATCGTAAGGAGCGTATCGCCGAGGGATGGCGAGGCTCCTGCCGAGCCGCAGGTTCTCCCAAATTGCTGCTCTTGATCTGGACTTCGTCTACTCCACTTTTCTACGTTCACTCCCGGCCTGACGTCCAGATCGCTAGCGGACCGAATCCTCGAATCTGCCCAAATAAGCCAAGCCACCCGGCCAGACAATCATGTATCGGATCATTGCTTGCACCGGACTCTCTGTCACTTTGGTGCTGATCGGTTTTTCGCTCAGCTTTGCAAAACCTGACGTTGGCGAAAATTTGCCAAGCCGTTCCTTTCGGGTGGACATCCGAGTCTTCGCAGACGGAGATGAATCGCCGCGTGCCGAACATGTGGTCTTGTTCGATCGGGGCAAGGTTTACTCGCTGCCAGAGAGCGCAAGTGAACCAATCAGTGTGATCGACGCGGTTGAGAATCGAGTCATTTTGCTGGACCGTGAGGCACAAACTCACACGTCCATCAAGATGACAGATTTGATCAGCATGACCGCCAAACTGCGAGCTGACGCGGCAACAGAGGAGTTGAAAGATCGACTGGGGATCACGGCAGAAGTTCAAGCCGACGCACGCGGAAATTACTCGGTCGCTTATGGAGAGATCGAGTACACGACCACGGCACAGATACCCGATGAACCTGAGTTCGCCGTACAGTTTGGAAGATTCGTCGACTGGGCGTCGCGCCTGAACATCGCCGACGGACGCGGCTTGCCGCCTTTCGGACGCATGCTAATGAACTCGCAGATCGCCGCCGACGGACGAATTCCCCTGGAAACGAAACTGAAGTTCCAGCGAAGCGGAACGATTCATCGCTATCGATCAACGCACCAGGTAACCGCCGCCATCAATGACAACGACCGAGCGAAGATCAATCAAGTCACGGACATGCTGGCGCGATCGACGGAAGTATCACAACGAGAGTTCCGCAAGTAGCAACTTCGGGGACTAATGCCCAGCGGCTGATGAGACCACCATTTCCGGCGTTTTCACCCCACAGTGGCGCTGTCCAGCTGAGGCATGGCTTTTCAAAAGCGCTAACCTTCGACCACGATGCCCATGCTGCGGGCCGTGCCTTCGATCATTCTTGCCGCTTGATCGATGCTTCGCGCGTTCAAATCGGCAAATTTCTTCTGCGCGATTTCTTCACATTGCGCTCGTGTGACCTTGGCGACCTTTTCCTTGTTGGGGACACCGCTGCCTTTGGCGATCCCAGCAGCCTGCTTTAACAACGATGCCGCCGGCGGGCTCTTGGTAACAAAGTCAAAAGTGCGGTCATTGTAGACGGTCACAATCACGGGAATCGGAGTCCCGTTGTATTCTTTGGTTCGATCGTTGAAGGCTTGGACAAATTGCCCCAAGTTCACACCGAACTTACCCAGCGAGGTGCCGACCGGTGGTGCGGGAGTGGCTTGACCCCCGGGAACTTGGAATTTTGCCTGGCCTGTAACTTGTTTTGCCATTCTTCAATGCCTCTAGCGATCAGCTCTTCAGCTACTCGCGATGATGTGGGAAAAAGTGTTTTGAATGTTGTGATTGTGATCCGCAAGGACTGCTTACGACTGACGACCCGACGAATTAAAGCGGTTCGACTTGCCAATGGTCCAATTCCATGGGCACGCTGCGACCGAAGATATTGATGATCACGGTCACGCGACCGTTGGCTTCGTCCACCGCATCCACTTCACCTTCTTGATTCTCAAAGTTTCCTTCCTTGACTCGCACCCGGTCACCAACCTTGAAGGGAATCGCGGTCTTGATCGGCGCCGGTTCGTCTTCGTCCTCCTCATCAGGTTTGTTGATGAAGCGATCGATATCGGACTGTTCCATGGGCATCGGCTTACCGGCCGCACCGGTAAAGTCACTAATGCCATTGGTTTCGCGAACCAGAAACCAGGTATCATCGTTGATGATCATGTTGACCATGATGTAACC
>JBFJVZ010000322.1:0-9318 GCA_041623895.1 Pirellulaceae bacterium
GAAGTCCAGCCACCGTGCCTGGCCAGCGATTGCGTCGTCGACGCTTATTTGGATCCCATCGTCGTAGATTCGGATCAGATGGGGATTGCGACCGTGGACTTGCCGCCGCAGATGTTGCTGCAGACGTCGCCTGAGTCATCGATGAAACGCATGTTGGCCGCTGGAGCTCCTTCGATTTACAGCATCGGTCCGGTGTTTCGCAGCGGCGAACTCGGGCAGTATCACAACCTGGAATTCACGATGTTGGAGTGGTACGAAGTCGGCGGCGATTTGGCCAGCGGGATGGAATTGCTGGGCAGTCTGGCAATGCAAACACTCGGTCACGCGTCGTTTGACGTGCGTTCCTATCGCCAGGTATTTCAAGAAACTCTACAGCTGGATCCTATCAACGCGTCCCTTGATCAGTTGCGGGAGGCGTGTTCACCCAAAGACGCCCGGTTGACCGCGTCGATTGGAGATGATCGTGACGCCCTGCTGGAATTGTTGATGTCCACTCGCGTACAGCCGACACTCGGATTTGATCGACCGCTGATGATCAAGAACTTCCCATTGACTCAGGCTGCGCTGGCGCGGCAATCGGAACAAGACCCTGATTGCTGTGCCCGGTTCGAGCTATTTGCTAGCGGCGTTGAGTTGGCCAATGGTTACGACGAGTTAACGGATGGGGAAATATTTCTTCAGCGCGCGGTGACCCACAATTTGAAGCGCACGGCGTCTGGTCGCGCCGAGCTAGTCGCCAAGTCAAAGCTGTACCGTAGCATGCGCGACGAGAAGTTGCCGCCGTGTGCCGGTGTTGCCTTGGGCGTCGATCGATTGTTGATGGTCGCCGTGGGGGCCGCCTCGATTGACGAGGTCATTCCTTTGACGATTGATCGTGCATAAACAGCCAGTTTTGCTAAATCACAAAGCAAGAAAAATCAAGCGTTTCCGTGGGGCATGGCAAAATTCGCGCGTCCGCTGCGGAACTAAGCTACAGTCGGCTGCTTGGCGAAGGTACAATGGAAAGTCTTCTCGTCGCGCCTACTGGAGTAGCGTTTATGTCCAACACCAACACATCAACGCGGCAGCTGACCGTTAATGCTGCATTCCTCAAGGAAATCAAGGAAGACAACCACCATTTAAAATCGCTGTGGGACCAAATCAATTCGTATTCGGTTCATGTTGAAACGGCCATCAATCACTGGCCGGAGTTGATTTCATTGTTGGCGGAATTGCGCGACCAGCTGGCCATCCACTTCACCTTAGAAGAGGCCTATGGATATTTTGACGATGCTATCGACATCGCCCCCCAATTGAGCGCGCAGGCGGAAACGCTTCGCGGCGAGCACAGAAACCTGTTTCCGCAAATCTGTGAATTGGCTGACAAAATTGCCGAAGTTTCGGTCGAAAGCGAAGAGCAAACTTCCCACTTCATCAAAGGCTTGGGTCACTTCAAGCATGCCTTCGAGAAACACGAGGAAGCTGAGCTGAAGTTGATTCTCGAGTCGCTCGATGACGACTTGGGAGTGGGTGATTGAGTCGCAGTCTGCCTGCTATTTTAGTTGTCGTTGCCGGGCACAACAAAAGCCCGTTTTGCCACCACCGAGCCACACGAAATCGTGATGGCCCGAAAAAAAGCCCGGCGGTGTGGAGTCACACGGCCGGGCTGGCGTTGATCAAAAAAACGGATTCGCAGACCTACACGGGGACCGAGATATTGGCGGCCTTGACGGTCGTGATGATCGCGCTGGCGACCATGTAAGGATCGGCATTGGAAGCCGGACGGCGGTCTTCCAGCCATCCTTTCCAGCCATGCTCGACCGTAAAGATGGGGATGCGAATCGAGGCGCCACGGTCAGACACACCGTAGCTGAACATGTCGATCGATTGAGTTTCGTGCAGACCGGTCAGTCGTTGATCGTTGTCGGCGCCGTACACATCGATGTGATGCTTGATTCGCGGCTCGAATGCCTGGCAAACCGAATCGTAGACCTCCTTGCTACCGCAAGTTCGCAGCAACGAGTTACTGAAGTTCGCATGCATGCCGCTGCCGTTCCAGTCTCCCTTAACCGGCTTGCAGTGCCAGTTAATCGACATCTCGTACTTCTCAGCAACGCGCTCGAGCAAGTAACGTGCGATCCAGACCTGGTCGCCTGCTTCCTTGGCACCTTTAGCAAAGATTTGGAATTCCCACTGGCCCATCATCACTTCGGCGTTAATGCCTTCGACATTCAGACCGGCTTCCAAGCACAATTCCAGGTGCTCTTCGACGATTTCGCGACCGACTGCTTTACCGTGGCCGACGCTGCAGTAGTACGGACCTTGAGGTCCCGGGTAGCCCTCGGCTGGGAAGCCGATCGGCTTGTTGATTTCCGGATCCCAAATCGTGTATTCCTGCTCGAAGCCAAACCAGAAATCGTCGTCATCATCCTCGATCGTCGACCGGCCGTTACTCTTGTGAGGGGTGCCATCGGCATTCAGCACTTCACACATCACCAGGAAACCGTTACCACCGATGCGGGCCGGATCCTGGCAGACGAAAACTGGCTTGAGAAGGCAATCACTCGATCCGCCGGGAGCCTGTTCGGTAGATGAACCGTCGAATCCCCACATATCGGCGTCTTCAACTTTGCCGCTGAAATCATCGACGATCTTTGTCTTGCTTCGCAGGCTTTGGGTTGGCTGATAGCCGTCCAACCAGATGTACTCCAACTTGCACTTGGTCATAAAATCGATTCCCCCTTGTGAATCTGAATACGAGTTGACCTCGGCGTTCTTTCGCCCACTCGGGTCGAATTCTGTACGCCTTGAAATGGTTCAAAACTAATTCCTACGCAAACTACCTACCAAACCCAGCGGTCCTGCTCAGAATTCGTGTTGAACCCCAGGACCCTTAGCCACAGCTCCTCACGCGGCTAGCTCGCTGAACTCATTAAAATACCTCCATCGTCTCAAAGCGAAAGTCTGATCGCACAAGGTGATTCAAAAAGCCGCAAACACCCGAATTTGGGGGCGAAGTTGTACGCGACGATCTGGGCAGCCACCTGGACTCGCAACGATCCGCCGCTCACCCCGCTGCTGGGCCACTGAACTGGAACGTATAGAAGCATGAAAGAAGAGCTCACACGTCTGATCGAGCAACTGATCCTGGTGCGGCATGAACTTGAGAATCCTGGCTCGACAGAGCTGCCACACTACCTGGCCGCCTCGGATCTGCATGGCAACGCTTGGCGTTTGAAAGAAATCCTCGCCACCGCCGAGCGGGAAGAAATCGATTGTCTGTATTTGGTCGGAGACATCTACTCGGGCAATCACGGTTGGTCCGTCTACCGAACCTTGCGTCCCCTGATTGATTCCACTCAGCCACCACGTGTTGTTCCGCTGTGGGGAAACCACGAGCTAGCATTTGTCGCCGGCATGTTGGGTAACGATAGCCAACTGCGATTCTTTTTTGGCTTTGGCGGCCGTGAGCTGATCGCGGAAATGAACGCGGAATTGGCCGCAGACGGGCAGCCTATGCTTTCCGCCGCTGACCACGAATCACCAAGCCCCGATGATCTGGCCGAGATACGCGGCTGTCAGCGGCTGCAAGAAATGATGTGGTGGATTCAAAAAACTCATCAGATGGTTGCAACCGACATGTACGGCACGGGCTATCTGCACGCCTCGCCCCGAATCACGCGCGGTGGTCGGGTCGAAGTTCAATATCAAACGGAACGCGGCATGCAAGCACTCCAGCAAATGCAACGCGATCTGGCCGAGGTCGCATCTGCCAAGCATCCTGTTTTTTCTGCTTTACTGCAGACGGATATCTCGCCCTTGTGGGGCATGTTTGAAATCACGTCGGCCAAACAATTCGATCTCGCTTATAACCCGCTCGGTATTCGACAACTTGTGTTCGGTCATCGCCACCGCAGCGACGCGGTCAACGTGGCGGGCGTCAACCGACAAATCTGCATTGCTGTTGATTTCGACGAGGGCTTAGGTGGCTATTTGCGGGTCGGTCCTGACGGTTTGCTGTTCCGACGCTTCGTCGATTCGGACAGTCAGCGAACCACCGAAACGCAACTGATCATATCGCCCGATTCCCAGGGCGCTCGTCGGACACACCTGCTGGAGGTCGAGGAGTTTCTGGTCCGCCGACTGATCGACGCCGAAAAAGCGTACTTCAGCGGGCTCTCACCCGCATCCAACAATAACCGACGCGAGTTTGAAAAACTCGAGGCTCTTCGCCAGCAGCAATTCTCTTGGATTCCCAGACTGTACGCGGAAGTTTATCCGCTCGTGAAAGACTTGTCGGTCCGCAAGGAAATGTTTTCGATCGTGGTGGAATCCTGCGACGAGGAAGCCTTCAAGTCACTGATACACTTGCTGCACTACAAGACCCGCGAATTGAAGGCTCACGGGGGAGACTGGTACAACGAAGCCTACGTCGAATCGAAAGCATTCGTGCAGGTACTGCTGGAGGCATTGCGTCAGATGCCCGTGCGGCGGCTGGGTTTGCTAAATGCGCACTTGCGGGGCACGACGTCACGAGTGAATTTGTTGGAGCTTTACCAGCGGGTACTGGAACTCCAAGACCCCGATCTCGCCGTGATGGCCGTCGATAACCTTGGCGCCCTTGAATACTGGGGCGCTGATCAAGAGCTCCGCACGGCATTCTTTCACGACGCCCGCAAAGTCCGCGTGCACGCGGCACAGGCCTTGGCCAGCCGCGGGGAGGTGGCTTACCCGCTGGTCAAAACACTGATGCAAACCGCCGATAACTGGGTCCGATTTCTGGCGGTTTGGACGATCGGCAAACTGGGCGAAAACAATTCCGCCATCGCACAGCAAGCCCTTGGAGACCTTCGCCAGCTGCTGGGCAGGGAAAACGACTGGTTGATTTACACCAGCGGCAAGGAGCTGTTACGCAAACTGGGGGATCCCCACGTGGATGACTTGACCGATCGATTGGAGATCCCGGAGCTGACCGCGGACGTCATCGACACCCTGCAATCGATTGTCGATGCTCAGCAGGAGCCATTTCGCAAAGCGTTCCGGGTTTACTACATCACCGTTGTGATTTCATCACTGGTGTACCGCCGCGGCTTGCTGGGGTTGGACCTGGATGAACTGAAGATTTACGTCAACAACGCTGACTATTTTCCCTCCCACTATCGCTTTTACAAGTCTGCGACCCGGGACAAGCGGGGTCATTGGCAAGGTTGGCGGCGGCTGTGGATACGCGGCGAAACATTCAACCGGCCCGACGGACCGGAAATCATCAAGCTGCCCAAGGAACAGGTGGGCGAGCTACCCGCCGCTGGGCCTCAGACAGTCGTTCTGTACGACCATCGCTCATCCGCTGGCCGCGTCGCACTGCCCGAGCTGCAGGAAGTCATTGAGCGGTTCGGCCAAGGAAAGGCCAAAGACCGCGTCCGCGATTCGTTGATGCAAAACTGGATGGCCCTGGATGAGAGCCAGCGGGCGATCATCTGCCGCATCCACGCCGCCGCCGCGATCAAGATGCTGTTCGACTTGCCCAGCGAGATCTTTGTCAGTCCAGAGGAGCTGGAGACACTGAATCAACTAAGCGATCCCAACCTGGAATGCTTGGCCCCACTGCCAAAACCGCTGCTTACGCTGGATCCACCGCTCGATCGTCTAACAGAAGATAAGAACTCGGTCGTCCGAGCGAATTGGCTGGACGCGATCAAGTACTCGGTACCCGTTTGCAGCCTGGACAGCCGCAGCTCCCGCCAGGCCGCAAGTTCGAGTCGCAGCTAGGCAGGCGCTTCGCCCGCCGCGCCCTCCCTATCCATGGCACGGACGCTTTCAATGCGCTATTATAGGCCTTGCTCTCGCCCAGCGATTATCACGCGGGCACACGTTCCCTACCTCACGATCGAAAGGTATCAACAGTGACTCCACAAGAAGTGCTCGATTTGTGTCGCGAAAGAGATGTCAAGGCGGTAGATTTTCGATTCATGGATTTTCCCGGTTTGTGGCAACACTTTACGATTCCAGTCTCGGGATTGGACGAAGCTCTGTTTGCAGATGGGCTGGGATTTGACGGATCGAGTATCCGAGGCTGGCAGGCCATCAACGAGAGCGACATGCTGGTCGTGCCCGATCCGGCAACCGCCTTCATCGATCCTTTCACGGACTTGACGACGTTGGCGATGATCTGCAACATCCAAGATCCGATCACGCGTGAAGACTACACGCGTGACCCGCGGAACGTCGCCCGCAAAGCGGTCAACTACCTGCAAAGTACCGGCATCGCCGACACCGCATATTTGGGTCCCGAGGCTGAGTTCTTTATCTTTGACGATGTCCGCTTTGATCAAAACGCCCACGAAGGCTATTACAGCGTCGACAGCATCGAAGGTGAATGGAATCGCGGCCGAGACGAACAACCGAACTTGGGCTACAAGCTACGGCACAAGGAAGGTTATTTCCCGGTGCCCCCGGCCGACCAAATGATGAATCTGCGCAATGAAATGATGCAGACGCTGATCGATTGCGGCTTGAATGTCGAATGTCAGCACCATGAAGTCGGCACGGCCGGCCAATCGGAAATCGATTTGAGATTCGACGAATTGGTGAAGATGGCCGACAGCATGTTGATGTACAAGTACATCATCAAGAACGTCGCCACCAGACATAACAAGACCGTGACATTCATGCCCAAGCCAGTGTTCACCGACAACGGCAGCGGAATGCACACGCACATTTCGCTCTGGAAGGACGGTGATCCGCTGTTTGCCGGTAACGGTTACGCCGGTTTGAGCGAAACCGCGTTGCACGCCATCGGTGGCATTCTGCAGCACGCGCCCGCCATTCTCGCCTTCACCAATCCGACCACCAACAGCTACAAACGCTTGGTGCCGGGCTACGAAGCACCCGTGAATTTGGCCTACTCACAGCGCAACCGTTCGGCCGCTTGCCGGATTCCAATGTACAGTCCCAACCCAAAAGCCAAGCGGATCGAGTTTCGCTGTCCCGATCCCAGTTGCAACCCCTACCTGGCGTTTTCATCGCTGTTGATGGCATGCATCGACGGGATTCAGAACAAAACCAATCCGGGCGAGCCGCTGGACAAAGACATCTACGAATTGTCGAAGGCCGAAGCGGCCGGAATTCCGACCACGCCGGCTTCGCTGGATGCCTCGCTGGATGCGCTGGAGCAGGATCACGAATTCTTGCTTCGCGGTGACGTGTTCACTCAAGATGTGATCGACACCTGGATCGAGTACAAGCGTGAGAACGAAGTGGACGCAATGCGGCTCCGCCCGCATCCCTATGAGTTCTGCTTGTACTACGACATCTAGAGTTGTTGGAGCTGAATGGATGGGGGGGGCGAAGCTCCGGCCGAGCCGTTGATGCCGATCTTCCGGCTCGGCCGGAGCCTCGCCGCTCACGCATCCCAGCATCCCCTATGGGCTCTTCCAATCCACAACGGGGCTGCTGCGATAACCCAACCGGCAGGCTTGCGCGCGGATCGGCGCGTCGCGACCAACGAGCGACTTGATGTACAACTGCCAATCGCTCCAACGGTCGCCCCGCTTGACCTGGTAAACGATCGAGGCTCCATCGGTTGGGCAGTCGATCGAGATTTCTTTGCCGTGCGCTACGAACACCGGCGGCTCGACCGTGGGTGTTTCACCTGCCGGCTTCATCTCCTCCATCAAGACCGCCTCTGGAATCAAGCCCGTATCACCGATCTCCTCTTGCCAGGCTTCCGTTGCCAACCGCATTCGCTCCAGCCGCGCCGCATACTGCGGTAACTCGGCCAGGTTGTTTAGCTCCCAGGGATCTTTTTCGGTGTCGTACAGTTCCTCGATCGGTTTGGGCACCGTGAACCAGTTTTCTTGCCCGCCGGTCAGTTTGCCTTCAGCTGCCAGCCGCCGCCAATCCTTCATGGCCGGCATTTGATCCATGTAGTCCAGCCGCTGAGCATAAGTTTTTTCCGGTTCGTAGTTGCGAATGTACTTCCAGCGGCGGTCGCGGGCGGCCCGCTGAAGTTCATAAACTTCGTCCATCCGATCGCGGTGAAAAAACAGGTACGGTGGTTCCGGCCCGGCACCTTCGCCGATCAGAATTCGGCCGTGCATATAGTTGGGGATCTCCGCTCCCGCCACGGCCAGCATCGTGGGCGGCAGATCCAGAACGCTGGTCAAGTCTTCGCGGACTTCGCCGGCTTTCAGTTCCCCCGGCCAACGCATGATCAATGGGATCAGCGTGCCCGTGTCGTAGACCCAGCGCTTACCGCGAGGCATTCCCATCCCGTGGTCGCTCCAAAAGACAACCAGGGTATTGTCGGCCAAACCGTCATCGTCCAGTTTTCGCAGCACATCACCGGCCATTTTGTCCATCAGCGTGATGTTGTCGTGATACCAGGCCCAGTTCTTTCGCACCGCCGGGGTGTCGGGTAAGTACGCTGGCATGGAGTCGGCAACCACATTGGGATCGTGTTTGTGTTCCGCGCCGATCTGCTTGATGACTTGTTGGTGCCGGTCCTCACCGTGCCGAATCTGACTTTCGTGACAGACGGTGATGTTGACCACGGAAAAGAAAGGCTGTTCCGGATCACTGCGTTCGCGCCAATCTTTGTGTTTGTTTCCCTGACGGTCCCAAATGCTGGGTGTCGCGTCGAACTGGTAGTCGGTCTTGCTGCGGTTGGTGGTGAAGTAACCTGCTGCACGCAGTAGTTCGGCAAACGCTTTGACATTGGGCGGCGGAATCATGCGGCTACGCATGTGCTGTGAGCCAATCGCCGGCGGATACATGCCGGTGATGATGCCGCTGCGGACCACGGCGCAAACGCCCGCCGGCGTAAACGCGCGATCAAAGCGAACACCCTCGCGGGCCAGACGATCCAGGTTAGGAGTGATCGCATGCCGGTCGCCGTAGCAACCAAGATTGGGCGAAATATCTTCGCAGCTGATCCACAGAATGTTCGGCCGATCAGCGGCCACCGCCGCAGTCATCGAAATCGTGAACAAGACAATCGCCAAGGGAACGCTTTTCATCATTTACAATCCAGTCGTCTGGTGGCTGCAGCTGCCATTTGATTACGGACGCTAATCATACTTGATGCCGGCAAGTCGCCCAACTCTCCGAGTTGGGTTACAGCAACATCGATTTCGACCGTTGGCGGGCGACCTCACGCGGTGATATCGAATCCGGAGAAATCGACGACATTAACAGATTGGATAGCGCCACCTTTTTGATCGAATTGCCGTGTTATGCCGCCTCATCAGCCGCCGGGCGTTAGAGATCGTCCCGCTTAGAAACTGCTGCTCAATATCATGAAATAAAACCACGAAGTCATGGCTGCGTAAATCCTGGGCC
>JBFJVZ010000323.1:0-9312 GCA_041623895.1 Pirellulaceae bacterium
GCAGGCAACAACAGACCAACGAGAATGCCAATGATGGCGATGACGACCAGCAGTTCCACCAACGTGAAAGCTTGACGCCGGAAGGGGGATCGTTCCATGTACGGAAACTCCAGGGGCAAAGAGATAGTCTAATACTGAGCCGCAACCTGCACGCGCAATGATCATTACGCTCAGATAACTTAGATTAACCAACAGGTGGACAAAAGATACTCGGAATTCCGCCAAATTTTTTTCCCAGGCTGTTGGCAACACGGCCTTGCTCGTTCTCGAACGTTTCCCTTTTCCCATTAAGCCGGCGGTTGTCTCTGTGAAAACGGACCCGACGCATGAGGAAAGAGACCTGAACGAGGGATCGATCAGCGTGTCCCTTTGGGCTGGCTAAAAGTCCGTTTGATGACAGCCGGGCTCGACAAGCCTACCCTCTGGACAGCCGTTGCAGAGCCTGCACCGCGCGCTGATCGCTCGGGTCCATTTGCAACGCTCTCTGATAGTGAAACGCGGCTGCCTCGAATTGGCCTATCTGCTCCAGTGACCTTGCCAGCCAAAAGTCGACTCCCGGCAGATCTGGGGTGAGCCTTTGTGCCCGCTGGAACGACGCGACCGCTCGTTGTGGCTGCCCCGTGATGACCAAGGCGCGACCGAGGTTGAAGTGCGCTTCGCTCAATTCCGGAAACTCGTCAATCGCTCGTTGGAAGAACTGAATGCTGGTTTGCATGTTGTTCGCCTTGGCCGCTGAGATCCCCAGATTCATGTAGCAACTGGCATTCAGGGAGCGTTCATCATGAACCCGTAAGTTGCAAATCACGCCGCTAATCAGCAGCGTGCCGGCGGCGATCGCAATCGGTTTCATCTGCCTGGCGCGCAGGCGGTGCCATAAATCCGCGACTCCGGCGGCGGCAAACGGAATCAGCAAGATCGCGATCGGCTGTCGATAGCGACCGAGAATAAAGAACAACACGATCGCCGCGATCATGGTGGTGATCAACACGTGGTGCAGCCACAACTGACGCCAATCCTTCTGCGTGGCAATCAGCCCCCAGATCCCCAGCGGGCAGAGGAATCCAAAGTGCCACCAACGCATGATGCGGAGGACGGCGGAGTACTCGCGAAACAGATACATGCTTTCGACATCGGGAACTTCAAAGCGATTGAAAACCATGAAAGTCTTGGCGATCATCAACTGCATCCAGCGGCCTTTTGACTGCCTGATTTCCTCCCACGCCCGCTTCATCCAAAACTTCGAGACCTCCCGCGGGGACAATTCGCGGCCTTCGGCTTGCTCGGCCAGTCGCTGCGCGTCGGCCCTTTCGTACATCGGCGTCTCATGGCCGGGCACGAGCGGCAGGTAGATGCCGTTGGCGTTCAGGTTGTTACCAATGTAAAAGTTCGGTCCGGCTTGAAAGGTGGTGGGCGACCACTCGCCACCCAACATGGCATTGCGAGCCGCCACCGGAAACAACACCAGGGCGATTCCCGCGGCGCAGGCCGCAGCCAAGATCCAACGGCGCTTGCTCGGCGTCGGTTTGATGCTTTGTACCTGTTTGATGCTCGGTGCCTCCTTGACCGCCAGCAAGATCCAAACCGGAACCAGCGGCACCCACAACAATGCGTTTTCTCGCGTGATCACCAGCAAGCCCAGCAAGCATCCCGCTAGCAGCGACATCCACACGCGACGCTCCTGCTGCAGGTAGACACAAGCGGCCAACAGTCCACACAGCAGCACGGACGAGAGTGACGCTTTTTGAATGATGCCGTCGTAGTAGATCGCCGGCGGATAAACAGCCAACATCGCAGCGGCCAGGATTCCCACCCGGGGCGTGAACATCTTGCGGCCGGAAAGTCCGATCAGGGCGACACTGACGACTCCCAGCAGCGATTGCATTAGGCGTACACCGGTAATGCTGGGCCCCATCAGTTTGAACAAGACCGCCAAGAAATAAGGATAAAGCGGTGCTTGATAGAAGGTTTCCGAACCCAGCCAATTGCCGGGCTTGGCAGGCAGCGCCGGATTCGCCGGAAACGGTACGCCGGAAATTTCCGCTGCCCAATGAAAGTAGCCTTTGGCATCACCCAACAGTTCGACTACCGTCGGCACCTGGAACGTCTGCATCACGTGCAACAGGCGCAGTAATAAGGCGACCGCACACACGCCCAATAATTGGGCCCCGAAGGGAAATCGCTGAATAGCGGAATCCGCTTCTTGATCGACAGAATCTTGCCGGTTTCCGTCGGGCGATAGGACACTGTCCGACCGTTCCGTGGGATGTCGACGATGCTTGCGTTTGGCCATCAACCCATGTTGCCACGCTAACTGCGGGTCGCGATTCCCCAAACAAGGGAACCGCAAACGATCATCCGGGCCTGCATACGTACGGGCCTGTTCCGTGGCGGCTCAGCTTGGCTCAGGCCCTGCGCGCCGACAGATAGAAATCAAAAATCCCCGCGTCACTCAGCCAACGCTTTGGTTCGCGCGGCTTGCTCCGCTTCTAATTTCAATTGTTCCGCTGCTTCGGCGTCGGCATCGGACACATCCTGTTCAATCACCGTGGGCGAGCTGCCACCACAACCTACCGTCCAAGGACAAATCATCAGACCAAGGGCAATAATCAATGCTGGAAAGATTCGCGACATCACAATTCTCGTTGGGGGTAAGGACCGGACAGTCAGGTCCGAACACATCACTGTGGCTACAATCGGGTTTTCACGCAAGTAGTGTTCCCAGCGGATAAACGGGCTTTTCCGATCATGAATCTTTCCAGGCTTCTGCCGCTTTATTGTGTTTTTTTCTTCCCACTTGCAGCCGATGCGCAGGTGAAAGGACTCACGGTCATCGTCGTCGACGACGGCTCCCAGCAGCCTCTTCCAGCAAGACTGTACTTGCAGTCCGCGGATGGTCAGCACTATTTCTTTTCAGCCACCGACCAAGGCTCAGCGGTCAAGTACGAGAAACAAAACTGGATCAACAAGAATTCGATCGAGTATCACACAACCGTCTCGGCCGATCCATGTGTTGCGAAAGTTCCGCCGGGAACTTACACGCTGACCGTGAAGCGCGGTAAAGAATACATACCGAACACGCAACAGATTGAAGTCGCCGAAACGGATGTCACGGTTACAATCGCACTCAAACGCTGGATCAATGCTGCTTCGTTGGGTTGGTACTCCGGTGACACACATATCCACCGCAGCATTGACGAGCTGCGGAATGTGGTCTTGGCCGAAGACCTGAACGTCGTTTTTCCGCTCACCAATTGGGTCACGATCGCTGACACACCGCCCGCTAGTGGTAATAAGAACTTGGACATCGCGCTGCCCGACGACTTAGTGCGTGTCGACGAGAGCCATGTGATTTGGCCGCGCAGTACCGAGTACGAGATTTTTTCGGTTGCCAAACAACGTCACACGCTGGGCGCCCTGTTTGTGCTGGGGCACCAGGATCCGCTACAGCAAACGGTGCCGCCGTGGAAACCGGTGATTCAGGCCGCTCGGCAGGCCGATCCCGATGTGTTGTTTGACATGGACAAACTCGCCTGGCCGTTTGCGATGCTGTTGCCGACGATCGCACCGGATGCCACTTATGAACTTGCCAACAATCACATGTGGCGAACCGAGTTCGCATTTCGACAGTGGTACACACCGACGCCTCCGTTCATTCAGCCGCCCTTTGGCGGCACCGAAGGCGGCGAGCGAGAGTGGATCGATTTCACACTGGGAATGTATTACACGCTGCTTGATTGCGGCTTTCGCATGCCACCGTCGGCCGGCACGGCCAACGGGGTGCATCCGGTGCCGGCTGGTTTCGGGCGCGTCTATGTGCATTTGCCGGATGGCTTCGATTACCAGCAATGGCGCAAAGGTCTGCAGCAAGGCCGCTCGTTCGTGACCACCGGGCCAATGCCGTTTGCCACCGCGGACGGAGAAGATCCCGGACACGTGTTTCAGGAAGACGGCCCGCGCGAGATTCCGCTTCACATCGAAGTCGTCTCGGAAACACCGTTGACCTTCGGCGAGTTGGTCATCAACGGCAGACCGGAAATCCTGCTGCGTCCAAACAACCACAAGACCGAAGCTGGAGCTTACCGAAGTGTCATGGATGTTTCGTTGAAACCGTCGCGGAGCGGTTGGTTCGCCGTGCGGTTTTGGGAAGACCGCCCGGAAGGCCGCGTCCGTTTTGCCCATTCGGCTCCCTGGTATGTCGAATTCGACCAGCAGCCGGTGCTTCCCCGCCGTGAAGAAAAGGCATATCTGGTTCGCCGCATGCAAGACGAAATCCAACGCAGTCGCGGCGTAGTTTCTGCCCAAGGATTAGCCGAATACGAACAAGCACTTCAGTTTTATCAATCATTGAAGGTCGGGGACGATTCCGAATCGGTGGCCCGGGTTGCCCGGCCGCTGGGCACCGATCGCGAGCGATGGCTCAACAACATGATTGTTGATCACCGTTTCACGGCAGACGAAGTTCGTCAGGCCACCGGACTTTCGATCGAAGCAGCAACGGCCGAAGTTCAACGCCTATCGGCAAAGATCGAAGGTACAACGGAAGCGGGCATTCGCATCTTGCCCTACCCCGGTGGTCGCCATCCGCGACGAGGGTTTTTGGACGGCGCGATCGATCCCCAACGGGAAACGAAAATCAGTGTTTTCCCACCCTGGAAAGATGGCGGCTACGCGGTCGTCGATGTTCCCGAAGCGATCTTTTCCAATCTCGGACTCACCTATTTGGCTCATCAGCATATTCCCACGATTTGGAGCGAACGGTTGATCGATTTGCCGCCATTGGAATGGAATGAGCACGACGGCGGACTTGAATTCGAACGCCGTTTGCCCAACGGAATCGTCTTTGGCAGCCGCGTCGTGGTCGTCGACGACTCGGTAGCGATGGAAATGCATCTGACCAATGGGACCAACGAACCGCTGACGGGACTGCGCAGTCAAGTCTGTGTGATGCTGAAGGGTTTGATCGGTTTCAACAGCCAGCGTCGTCGCGAGCAATTGATCGATGGTCCCTTGGTTGCCGTCAAAGCCGATCAGCACAATCGCTGGATCATCACCGCCTGGCAACCGCACAAGCGAGCCTGGACGAACCCGCCCGTGCCTTGCATGCACTCTGATCCAATCTTCCCCGATTGCGGGCCGGGTGAAACGGTCACCGTCAGTGGCAAGTTGTGGTTCTACGAAGGCGACGAGATCAAGGGAGAAGTGGAGCGGCTCAGAAAACAGCGTCGATAAATTGACCAAGCCGTGAATTTTAAGTGCCAGATCTTAGCTGCGGAGCGGCTTGCTGGTTGAGCTGACTTCTGCTGTCGCCGCGGAGCGACTAACGATGTGGCGGGCACCTCTTCAATATCAACCCTAGGCCTCGCCTGAAACGTCGAACAGCATTTCTTCGGGCTTTGCATCGCGAGTAGCCGATTTCTTCGTCCGGCGGGCCTTTGCTGAATTCGTCGCCGGCGCGCTGACCTTGGGTTCCTCGGCGCCCTCCAGGCGATCACCGACGGCTGCAGCGCCGACCCGTTTGCGGCCGAGTTTGGCGTATTCCTTTGACAACTCGAATGCCAGGAATTGGCGTCCCAGCTTCTTCGCTACGGTCACCGTTGTCGAACTTCCCGAGAATGGATCCAAGACCACATCATCTTCGTCAGAACATGCCTTGATGATCCGACCAAGCAACTGTTCGGGCATCTGGCATCCATGAAACCCCGCTCGTTCTTTGAACGTGCCGGCAACCCGCGGAAAGTACCAGGTGTCTTCTTCGCTGGTAAAACCGTCGCAGTCTTGAGGGCGCAAGATCCACGTGTCATCGGGCATTCGCCCCTCCGGGTTGGCTCGACTGTCCCGGTAAACCAATTGCCTTGCTGAGGGGACAGCGATCGCTTTTGGATTGAACGTGAAGTCCTTGGGATTCTTGACAAAGTAAAAAAGGTGAGCGTGCGAGCGGGTGAATTTGGATTTGCAGTGGACTCCGAATGTGTAATACCAGACGACCCAATTGCGGGTGTGAAAGCCAAGCCGCTGGGCTTCGACCTTGAGTTCGGCAGCGTACTCATCGCCGATCGCTAGCCAAAACGTACCGTTGGCATCCAGCACACGATGCACTTGCTGCATCCACTGCCGCGACCAATCCAAGTACTTTTCAGCGTCTAAGCGGTCGTCATACTCATCGTACTGATAGCCAATATTGAAGGGCGGATCGGCGAAGGCGAGTTGCACGGAGTTATCCGGCAATTGCTTCATACCGTTAATACAGTCGCCTTGGTGGATCTTTCCGAGTAAGTCTCCAAGCGGTTTGGCCATCATACTTCCTTCGTGCGCGAACGGGCCGTACCAGAACAGCGTAGGTGCGGCTTCCAGCCGTGCCAATGTTGTACGATACCCGGCAACGTTTGGTTACCGGGCTGGCTCTGTCCCGAAAAGAGAGGGCGAAGCGAGCGAGGGTGAAAAGTGGCCGGCATCTACGTTTTTCTGTTACCCAGGGGGGACAAGAAGACAAGTTTCCCAACCGCTGGGAGGGCGACGCTCCCGCGGAGCCGCAAAGCTTTTCCGACGCTTCGGCTCGGCGGGAGCCTCGCCCTTCCAGGAAACAAATTGTGGCGTGCGGCCCTCCCAGAACAGCCAATTGTGCAGACAACCTGCAGTCCGTGGGCTGAAATCAAACTCGGTGAGTTCGACGAGAATCCGCCATCCGCTATGATCTTGCGTTTTACCCGAGGACCTACATGAACCAATCTCGATTGCACGGATTGATCGCCGCAGCCGTGACGCCGCTGCGCGATGACGGCGCGGTCGATCTGGATCGCATTGCACCGGTCACCGAGCAATTGATCGATAGCGGTGTCAACGGTCTGTACGTTTGCGGAAGCACCGGCGAAGGGATGTCGCTGACCAGCAGCGAGCGAAAAGAAGTCGCCAAGGCATACGTCGACGCCGCCGATGGCCGTGTACCCATCATCGTGCAGGTCGGGCACAACAGCCTGGCCGCAGGACGTGAGTTGGCGGCGCACGCAGCCGAAATCGGCGCCGATTTGATTTCGGCAACCTGTCCTTCGTATTTTAAAGTTGCATCGGTCGACAACTTGATCGACTGCATGGCCACACTTGCCAACGGTGCGCCCGAGCTGCCCTTCTACTATTATCACATCCCCGCCCTGACCGGTTCGCAGATTGATGTCGTGGAGTTTCTGGAACATGGCGGCGATCGGATCACAAACCTGGCCGGACTAAAATACACGAACACACTGTTGCACGAATTTCAGCGTTGCCGTGAAGTCCAATCGGGCCGATTCGATGTCGTTTGGGGATGCGACGAAATGCTGCTGGCAGCTCTGGCAACGGGTGCAACCGCCGCCATCGGCAGCACCTATAACATTGCCGCACCGCTATATCAAAAGATCATCGATGCGTTTGAACACGGTGACTTGCAGACAGCTCGCCAGTATCAGTCAAAGTCCGTCGCCATGGTCGGGGTGCTGGCGGCAGATGTCTTTCATGCCGCCCTCAAGGAGGCGATGGGAATGCTGGGAATGCCCGTCGGGCGTTGCCGACTGCCAATCGCGAGCTTAAACAACCAACAAATCGAAACATTGCGACACGACCTGGTCGCAATCGGTTTCTTCGACTGGTGTGGTCACGCGACATGATGCGATTTTTCCTGGTCGTGATGCTTGGCTTGGGTCTGTGCACAGCGACGGTCGCGGCCGATCGAGATTCTGCCGGCATGTTGTCGTGGCAGGAGTTGCCTTCGCTGCCCAATGAGTTGGGTGTGGCCGGACCGTTTGTTGGTGTCCACAACGATGCGCTGGTCGTCGCCGGAGGAGCGAATTTCCCAAACCCGGTTTGGGAAAACGACAAGCAGTGGCTTGACCAGGTCCACGTGCTCGTCCGTCAAGGCGAAGGTCAGGCCCGGCAATACGTCTGGCAAGGCGGCGGCAAGCTCCCACGGCCGATCGCCTATGGCGCGGCCGTTTCCACCAGGCAGGGTATCGTTTGTATCGGCGGAAGCGATGCCGGCGATACTTTTGCCGAAGTTTTTCTGCTGCAAGTCGATGCCGAGACCGGGAAGATCTCAATCATCCCGTACCCGGACTTGCCGCTTCCCTGCGCCTTTGGGTCGGCCACGTTGGCGGGCGAAAAGATCTATTTGGCCGGCGGCCAGCGCGGCCAATCACTCGACACGGCAATGGCCAATTTTTGGTCGCTTGATTTATCCAAACGCGAGAATCCGGCCGAGTTTGTCTGGCAACAGCATCCCGACGTACCCTGGTCGTCGCGAGCGTTGAACATCACCGTGCGGCAGCACGACGGCTATCGGGACGGCGTCTATGTGATCAGCGGGCGACGACAGCAAGGCGAGCAGATTGAATTTCTAAAAGATGTCTGGCAATACACGCCCGATACCGGCAGCTGGCGCAAGCGTCACGATGCACCCCAGTGCGTGATGGCCGGCACAGGAATTGAGCACGGGCAAAGCCATCTTTTTGTGCTCGGTGGTGCCGATGGATCATTGTTTCATCGTACTGACCAGCTTCGTGACAATCATCCCGGATTTCCCAAACAGGCGTTCGCTTACCACACGATCACTGACACTTGGGCCAGTGCCGGTCCGACCCCCCAAAATCACGTGACCACGATTGCCGTGAAGTGGGATGACGCAATCATTGTCCCCAGTGGCGAAATCCGCCCGCGAGTACGGTCGCCCAAAGTTTGGCGGGTCGTCGTGGAAACGACAGCGAATGATTTCGGTGCGCTCAATTACGTAGTGCTCTTCGGCTACTTGATCGCCATGGTCGGCGTCGGCGTTTATTTCACGAACAAGAATAAGAGCACGGACGATTATTTTCGCGGTGGGCAAAGTATTCCCTGGTGGGCGGCCGGCTGCAGCATCTTTGCCACCATGCTCAGTTCCCTGACCTACACGGGCTTACCATCCAAGGCCTACGCGCAAGATTGGGTTTATGCGGTTGGCAACTTCATGATCCCGGTTGTCGCGATCGTTGCCGTCCTGGTCGCCTTGCCGTTTTATCGTCGGATCGATGCGACCAGCGCCTATGAGTACCTGGAAAAGCGATTCAACCGCGTGGTCCGGTGGTTTGGAAGTGCCAGCTTCACGCTGTTTCATATTTTTCGCATGGCCATTGTGATGTCACTGACGGGCCTGGCTTTGGCCGTGGCAACACCGCTGTCGCCGGCTCAATCTGTATTGCTGATGGGTCTGCTGAGCATCATTTACTGCACGATGGGTGGGATCGATGCGGTGATCTGGACGGACACGATACAGACAGTCGTGCTGTTCGTCGGAGCCCTGATCGCGCTGGC
>JBFJVZ010000324.1:0-9299 GCA_041623895.1 Pirellulaceae bacterium
CAACTTCGCTGTCGCTCGTTGGCTCACCCCAGGCTTTACGCTTTCGCTGCTCCGCAGCTTATTGGATGCGAACCTGTTCTTTGGGGGCGGTCCAGATTTACGCTTCCACAGCTATCTTATTTCATGTTTGTTGAGCTAGCACGCTTAACCCGGATGCTCTCCAGGGCCTGGCCTAGGAAAGTGGATGCATTGTTAATGCGGAAGCCACCGCTGCGAAAATCGTGACGGCTACATGCTCTCGCCTGATTTCGCTACGATTCGGCGATGGAAGTCTTCATATCGCTGGCGCCGCTTGCGTTAGTACTCTGCGCCGGCATCTTCGTTCAGGCAGCAGCAGGATTCGCTGCCGGTTTGTTTATCATTCCGTTGTTGTTGTGGTTTGGTTACCAGATTCCGGAAGCTCAGGCTTCGTTGTTGGTAGCGACGATACCACAGAATATTTGGGGCATCTGGTCGCTGCGGGAATCAATCACGATCAAGGCAGTCCGCTGGCCGGCAGTGGGGCGAGTCATGTTTTTGCCGCTGGGGGCATCGATCCTGGTCGGCTTGGAATCGTTTCCGGAAGCACGCGTGCGGCAGGTGGTCGGCGGTGTGGTACTGCTGATCACGGTGGCAATCATTGTCTTTAAGCCGCGTCCGCGCCCCCGACTTCATCCGGTTTGGGCCCTCATTGCTTTTCCTGTATCGGGATTCTTTCAAGGCTTGGTGGGGATGGGCGGACCGGCGATGGTGTTTTGGGTGCAGGCACACGATTGGGATACGCGAAAGATGCGTGGCTTCATGTTCGCGATGTACTTGATCAGCATTGCGCCGGCCTTATTGATTCTGTATTTGTTCTTTGGGGATCGTATTGTAGCGCCCTCATTGGTCGCGGTGATGATGATTCCATTGTTAGTTTTATTTACGGGGATTGGCTTGAAATTTGGAACCTGGCTGGGACGCGTCAGGCTTCGCCGTGTCACGTTGGGGCTGCTGTTGTTGATGGGATTTGCCGGATTGGCGGCCCCGTTTTTCAGCCCTTCGTGATCGATCATTTGTCAGTCGGCATCTTTGAAAAAGAGAGTTCATCATGTTGTTTGCCAGTGTCGAAGTGGCACAGTATCAGTCGTTGTATTCGGTCGACGCGCTGATAGCGCTGATTGCCTTGACGCTGATGGAAATCATCCTGGGGATCGACAACATCGTTTTCATTGCGATCATCACGGGACGGTTGCCGCCCGAGAAACGATCGTTTACTCGCCGGTTTGGCCTGTTCCTGGCAATGGGCATGCGGATCGGCTTGCTGACGATGATCTGGTTGATCATTCGCATGACCGATCCGCTGTTCGAACTTTCCAGTTTTGCGCCAACGGAACGGATCGCGGCTTATCTGGCAGAGAATCATGAAGTGAACGAAGTTTCGGTTCGCGATTTGATCTTGCTGTTCGGTGGTTTGTTCTTGTTGTACACGGCCGTGCGCGAAATCCACCACAAGATCGAAGGCGGCGAAGAGGAAGCCGCGGTTGGCAATCTGCCCGGCGACGACGGTGGCGCTCACGACGGCATCACGCCGGTCCACAAGGCCAAAGCACCGATCACGGCCACTGGCGTTCTGTTTCGCATCGCCTTCATGGACATCATCTTTTCGCTGGACTCGGTGATCACAGCAGTCGGGATGGCGCGGCAAATCCCGATCATGGTGATTGCTGTGATGATCTCGGTGGGCGTGATGATCGCGTTCGCCAACCAGATCAGCGATTTTGTGCAAGATCATCCCACCGTCAAAATGCTGGCCCTGTCATTCTTGATCTTGATCGGCGTGGTCTTGATTAGCGAAGGCGCGGGAACACCGATCAGTAAGGGTTACGTGTATTTTGCGATGGCGTTTTCCTTGTTTGTCGAATTCTTGAATCTGCGCATGAAAATGAAACGCTACCGACCCAGCAGCGGTGAAGGCGAAACGGGAAGCATCCGCAACGTGCAACCCAGAATGGCGGAAGGCTGAGGGCGGAGGGTTCGTAAAGTCGTCGGGTGCGCCGCGTCCGACGACTTTCAGATTTACTTGGGCCAGTCTTTGACTTCGTTGGCCATCTTGTGGAGCAGACGATCGATCTCGCGGCCCAGATGCTTTGCTGTGGGACTGACTCGTGAGTTCATCAAGGCGACGAAGTTTTTTCCGTCGTGCCGGCGGATCAGGATCGTTGCCGTTCCGTCCAGTGATCCGGTGTGCCAGTGGTTTATTTTTCCATCAGCAACGATTCGATTGTTCCAGCCCAGTGAATAAAACACTGGCTTCTCCTCACCATTCTCCTCGTGCCCGGCTCGTCCCGGCGGCCGTCGATGCATCCAATCAATGCTCTCGCGGCTAAGGATCGGACAATCATCGGGATCGTCAAAGGCGGCCGCGAACTTTGCCAGGTCGGTTGCTGTCGCGATCCAGCCGCCGTGCGAATCCATCGCTTCCAAATGCCAACTGCCGTAAGGCCGCGGCACCTGTTCATGCAAGTCGCTGGCAAAAACCGATTTGCCGGTACCGGGTTGATAGTAGCGAACTTCATGCTCCGCTCGATCTTGCAGGCGCGTCGCACCCACCCGCATCGTTGTGACGCCGATCGGTGCCAGTACATGTTCTTTAACGTAGCCTTGGTAGCTTTGTTTGCTGACCGTTTCAATCACGCGTCCCAACAAGCAGTAGCCGTAGTTGCAGTAGGCAAACCGCTGGCCCGGATCAAAATCAAGTTGTTGTGAACACATCGCCTTGATCACGGCGGACTGATCCGCCGGTGGCGGCACGCCGATTTGCTCGGCGAAGCGGATCGATTGAAACATTGCATCGAACGACTCGTCGCGATCCCAGCCGCCCCGATGTTCCAGCAGATGCCGAATCGTCACGGTTCGGATTCGCGGATCAAAGTTTGCGCCGCTGGAAATCGTCGCTTCGTTTTCAAGCAGCTGAAAGACTTTGTCATCCAAGCTGAGTTTGCCCTGTTCAACTAACTGCAGGATCGCCACCGCGGTGATCGGTTTGGAGATACTGGCGATACGAAACAGGCTGTCCGTATCGACTGGTTTGCGTGAACCGACATCGGCGTAGCCATACCCGCGGGCAAAGACGACTTTCCCGGCGTTGGTCACGGCGATCGAAGCACCGGGCACACGATGTTGTTTCATGAACTCGCGCATCGAGCGGTCGTAGTTGGCAAATCGCGGATCTGGTTTCCCGGAGGCAACGTTGTGGGCAGCCAGGTCTTCGCGATAGCCGGGGCCGCGGAGCACACGACCCGGCCGCGCACCGGTGAACTGACCGTTTTGCAGAACCAATTTTCCGTTGACGATCACATGCTTCACGCCCTCGGATACTGCGTCCGGGTGCTGGAAGTCTGCGCGATCGACCAGCTGCTGGTAATCAAACGCGATCACGTCGGCCGCCAATCCAATTGCGATCCGTCCGCGGTCGTACGCCATCACGTCATTGGCGGCCGCGGCACTCGCCTGTGCTACTGCTCGCTCCAGCGAAATCGCGCCGAGTTCTCGGACGTACCGCGAAAGCAATCTTGGAAACGCACCGAATGCGCGCGGATGCGACGCCGATCGACTACCACCGGCCGGACCGACGTCGGTGCAAAAAGACACGAACTCTTGTTGCATGGCCAGAATCTTGTTCGCATCGGTCATCGTTTGCGGCAGAGCGAAGGCACCGCTGCGGACCAGGTTAAAAAACGTGTCCCAGGGATCTTCTTTACAAGCCTTTGCCATCACGGCTAACGATTGCCCGTCATGGGCCGCATAGCGAGGATCGTTACTGCGACCAATGACGATTCGATTCCAATCCTTGCCCGCGTGGCGATACCAATTTTCCCAACCTTCGGTCGACTCGATTTCGTGCCGAATTTCGGCGCGTAACTTTTGGTCGTTCAGCCGGCTGAGCAATCGATCACGCCCGTCGGCGAAATGACGTGGATGAATCAGCGCGGCGATGCCCAATCCGTTGTTGATGTAGGGATAGATATCGGCGGTCACCTGTTGGCCGGATGCTCGCGCGGCTTTGATTTTGGCGATCGCCAACTGCATCTTGCCCCAATTCTGTTGGCCGGCGGCCTTCAAGTGAAAGATATGGACGGGTGTGTTGCCGATGCGTCCAATCTCCAGAGCTTCGTCAATCGCCTCTAGCAGCTGATCGCCTTCGTTTCGCATGTGAGTGTAATATCGTCCGCCGACTTCGCCAGCGACCGCTGCCAGCGCAGCAATCTCTTTGGCTTGGGCAAAAACGGCTGGAGGATAGATCAGCGCCGTGGAGACACCGATGGCACCGGCTTCCATCGCCTCACGAACCAGCGTTTGCATCTGTTTCAGTTCTTCATCACTCGGCCGTCGCTCGACATCCCCGAGCACGATTCTGCGGACTTGCGTGTGACCGATCGTTTGGACGACGTTGACCGGCAATCCTTTCGATTCCAGCAGCGTGAAGTACTCCGCCATCGTGGTGTATCCGTTGCGACGAGCGTCTTGTTCACTTAGCGGTGCAGCCGAACCGCCCTCGCCGGCGTTGATAGTGGTGATGCCTTGAGTCAGCAAGTTGATCGCCGTTTTGGGATCCTCCATCATTGGCGTCGCGGATTGTCCCATCATGTCGATGAAGCCTGGAGCAACCACCAGACCTGTTGCATCGATCATTTCGGCATCATCGGGGGCGGAAATATTTCCAATCTGGATGATCATGCCGTCGTTGATGCCGACATCGGCAACGTACCAGGGAGCGCCGCTGCCATCGACGATCTTGCCGCCTTTGATCACGATGTCGAAGGCTGGTTCGGCACAGGCTATACCGCAGGCCAGCAACGTCACCAGGATCAGTGGGAGGAATAGGAAACGTGATAACAATGAAGGAGGGAGTTGTTTTATCATCAGTCCTGCGACGTCTTAAACCGAACACGGAGAGGCTGTGAATTCATTGTCGTCGGGCGCTCCGCGTCCGAACGTTGGTCAGCAGCGAACGACGACATACATAGTTTGTTCGCGGAGTGCACGGGGACGACGCTTGTTTTTCTGAATGCGATGTCATCATGGTGAAACCGACCGAACTCGGAGAGTTCGACGACGCTCGCGGCGACTTTAATGCGCTTCCAGCCAACTTGTTCCGACTCCCATTTCCACGACGATCGGAACTTTCATGTCCAGCGTCGTTTTAATGGCTTCTTCGATGACCGGCATCACCGTTTCTTGCTCCGCTTTGTGCATGTCGAAGACGATTTCGTCGTGCACGGTCAGTAACATTTTGGTTTGGAAATTACCGTCGCTAAGCGCTCGATGGACCTTGATCATGGCCAGCTTTAGCATGTCAGCGGCCGTGCCTTGAATCGGGCTGTTCATTGCCAAACGTTCGGCGGCATTGGCAACGGTGCGGCTGCGAGAATTGATGTCGCGGATGTAGCGGCGGCGGCCGGTGGGCGTGGCCACGTAACCGTGCTCCCTGGCGAAGGCGATCGTTTTGTCGATGTACGCTCGAACGCCCGGATATTTTTCGAAGTAGTTTTTGATCAGATCGCTGGCTTCGGTTCTGGGAATGTTCAGACGCTGCTGCAAACCGAATGCGGAAATCCCGTAGATGATGCCGAAGTTGACCGTCTTGGCTTTGTCTCGCATTTCACGTGTGACTTCATCCAATTCGACTTTGTAAACTTTCGACGCGGTCACTTTGTGAATGTCTTCGCCCTGGATGAAAGCGTCCATCATCGCTTCATCGCCGCTTAATTCGGCCATCACCCGCAGCTCGATCTGCGAGTAGTCAGCGGACAGGATCAAGTAATCATCGTCTCGGGGGACAAACGCGGCGCGGATGTCGCGGCCGCGTTCTTTGCGGATCGGGATCGTTTGCAGATTCGGATTGTTGGATTGCATGCGACCGGTGGCGGTCCACGTTTGACTGTAGTGCGTGTGCAGTTTGCCGGTACGGTCATCGACCGAGGCGGGCAACTGATCGACGTATACCGTCTTTAGTTTCCGCGCGTTTCGATAATCCAACACGTTGGCAACAATTTGATGTTTGCCGGAAAGCCGTTCCAGTTCGGATTCTTTGGTGGAGTATTGGCCGGTGGATGTTCGTTTGGGGTTCTTCTCCAATTCAAGTTCTTCGTACAGGACGACGCCCAGTTGTTTTGGCGAATCGATATTGAATTGGTGACCGGCGGCGGCAAAGATTTGGGCTTCCAGATCCTTGATCTCCGCGTCCAGCTTTTTGGCAAATCTGGCCAGGGCATCGGTGTCCAGCCGAATGCCTTCGTATTCCATATCGACCAGCACAGTGATTAAGGGGCATTCGACTTCGTAACAAACCTGGCTAACCCCGCGCTCTTCTATATCGGGGCGGATGACTTCGGCAACTTGCAGCGTCACGTCGGCGTCTTCGCAGGCGTATTCGGCGACCTTTTCCAGCGGCACGTCGCGCATGCTTATTTGATCGTCGCCCTTTTCGCCAATCAGATCTTTGGTCGGAATCGGTTTGTAGCCCAGATACAGTTTTGACAGGTAATCCAAGCCGTGACGCATTTCCGGTTCTTTCATCGAATGCGCCAACATTGTGTCGAACAGCGTGCCGTGGACGTCGATGCCATGCCATTTCAGCAGCGTCACGTCGTACTTCAAGTTGTGGCCGGTTTTTTGAATCTGGTCGTTTTCAAAAACAGGACGGAATTCCTCAAGGACTGCCATCGCCTGTTTGTGATCATCCGGGCAAACGACGTAGTATCCCGTGTGTGGCTTGAAAGAGAACGCGATGCCCAACGGCAGAGCTCGACGCGGATCCAGACCGGTGGTTTCGGTATCGAAGCAGATCGACTCTTGAGCAAGCAGTTTTTTGATCAGCGACTTACGTTCCTTTTGCGTCTCGACGGTTTTGTAATCGTGCTTGACATCACGGATCGTTTTTTCGTCGACCGGTTCATCGAACAGAGTTTGCTGGATTTCCTTTTCGCGTTTTTCTCGGATCACCTGGGCGCGTGATTGGGCCGACGAAAATGATTTTCCAAAGGTTCGCTTACCCAGCGTATCGAACTCCAATTCCATGTACAGATTCTTGAGCTTCTCCGGGTCGAAATCGGCACGCTCCAACGATTCGAGATCGATGTCATGCGGGACGTCCAGTTGGATTGTCACCAACCGTTTGGAAAGCACTGCCTGGTCTCTGTTTTCTTCGACGCGTTCTTTTTGTTTGCCTTTTAGTTTGTCGGTATTGGCAAGCAAGTTTTCGACGCTGCCAAATTCCTTGATCAACTTGGTTGCGGTCTTGGGCCCGATACCGGGCACACCGGGAATGTTGTCACTGGAGTCGCCCATCAAACCCAGAATATCAATCACCTGCTCGATGCGTTCGACTTCCCATTTGTCCAGGACCTCTGGGACGCCAAAGGTCTCCGCGTCGCCGCCTTTGCGACCGGGTTTGTAGACAAAGACATCGTCGGTCACCAACTGGTCGTAATCTTTATCGGGTGTCACCATCCAGGTTTGGAATCCTTGTTCGGCTGCCTGGTGAGCGAGCGTGCCAATGATGTCGTCGGCTTCGTATCCGGGGATGCGGATTGCTTGGATGTTAAAAGCGTCGAAAAGCTTATCGATGTAGGGTAACTGCTCGGAGATATCTTCGGGCATCTGATCCCGCTGTGCCTTGTACTCCGGAAACTCGATGTGCCGCTGCGTTGGCTCGGAAGTGTCGAAGGCGACCGCCATGTGCGTTGGTGATTCACGTTTGATGATGTCGTTGATCGCATTGACCAGGCCAAAGACACCGGAGGTACAGAGACCGGACGACGTGAATCTGGGGCTACGGATCAGAGCGAAGTGGGCTCGATAGGTGAGCGCCATCCCATCCAAAAGAAACAGCTTTTTCTTTTCCGGGAACAGTTCTTCTGTTTGCTTGGGCATGTTGAGGATTCGGCTTCGTGCGGTGATCAATTCTGCTTCACTTTAACGGTTGCCGGCAGCAGCGCGCAGTTGCCCAGCGAGAGAGGGCGACAACATTGCCGCGCGTTCCGCTGCCGTGGCCGCTTGCTTATCTTGGGCGGGGTCGAGCGAGGCAAATGCGGCCCCGTCGACTGGATCGCATCACCCGACCTGGCGATGCCAGCGAGTAGCGAAATGGAGCAAAACCCCGGCTTTGCCGTTATCGGGAGCGATTACACGGTAATAAACGGTCGATCAGAGGTGGCTGGCAATTCAGCGTCAAATCCGTGGGGACTACACGAGCGGTTCCCGGGACCGTAGCGTAGTACAGACGCAGTTTTGCATCGGAGGCCACGCGGGCATCATATGACGACCACGGAAATTCAAGTAAAGGGCGCCCGAGAACACAACCTCCGCAACGTCAATCTGACGATCCCGCGAGGTCAGCTGATTTGTTTTTCGGGGGTATCCGGAAGCGGGAAATCTTCGCTCGCTTTCGATACGCTGTACGCCGAAGGCCAACGACGATACGTCGAATCGCTGAGCAATTATGCGCGGCAATTCATGGGCCAGATGCCGAAGCCCGATGTCGATCTGGTCAGCGGACTGAGCCCATCGATTTCGATCAGCCAAAAGTCCAGCGGCAATAATCCGCGCAGCACCGTCGGCACGATCACTGAAATCTATGACTTTCTGCGCGTGCTGTTCGCCCGTGTTGGTACGGGACATTGCCCGGACTGCGGCAACCAGATCACTGCTCAAACGCGCGACGCCATCACGTCTCGCGTGTTGTCGTTGCCGATCGAACAAACATTGTGGATCATGACGCCCCTGGTGCGAGGCCAAAAGGGCGAGTTCCGCGACTTGTTCGAGGATCTGCGGAAACAAGGATTCTCGCGCGCACGCGTCGACGGCGAGACGATTCGATTGTCAGATCCGCCTTCGCTGGATCGTCAGCACCGCCATGATGTGGAAGTTGTCGTCGATCGAGTTCATCCCGACGACCGAGATCGGGGACGAGTCAGCGAAGCAATCGACGTGTCGCTGAAACTGGGTGACGGAACGCTGCTGGTGTCGCTTTCAGAGGAGAATGCTCCGTCAGCCGGCGAGCCGAAACACGATATCCTCTTTTCATCGCGATATGCCTGTGGCGGTTGCGGCAAAAGTTTCAAACCGCCGTCGCCGCAGTTGTTCAGTTTCAACAGTCCCCAGGGAATGTGTCCCGCCTGTGACGGGCTCGGTCGTTTGTACACGTTCGTAGCGGAGCTACTGGTACCGGACGAAAAAAAATCCGTCCGCAAGGGCGCCATCCCACTGTTGCCCAAGTGGGGAGACATCGGTCGCTATCGCCGGCACGTTTACCGGAATGTGGCGGAGGCGATGGA
>JBFJVZ010000325.1:0-9281 GCA_041623895.1 Pirellulaceae bacterium
GTCGTTGCCGAAACCAGAAGTTTCGTCGCGAATACCCCATCCCGCCTTACACCGTCGACTTCTGTTGTCTGGCACTGAAGCTGATCGTTGAGGTCGATGAGCGCGTCGAGCAGCAATGCCCCTCATCCCAGCCCTTCTCCCCCGCGACGAAAGCGAGCAAGACTCGCCCTCGTCCCGGGGGAGAAGGGAGCCAGAGTGAACTGAGGCAGACAGACCGAAAGCAGGTACAGTGATTTGTTCCGCACAGCGGTTCCATCGTCCAGCGCGTCGAAGCGTATTCGCTTCGACGCGATCTTCTCGAATCCTCGGACGAGATTTCGAGGAAAGTGCACCCTGAGGATGTGGCAGCTGCAGCCCTTGGGAAGTGGCTTGCTGGACGAGGTTTGCGAATTATTGAAGAAGCAGGGGAGTGGGTGATCAAGAATAAGAAGGGACGCCACCTTTGAGCAAGCCGCCGAGTGGATCTTTGGACACGGTGACGCTGCTCGCCACATCTCATGGCGGCATGTATATCGCGGGAAAATTTTTTGCTTGACACGAAGCTAAGAATGCACGACACTCATGAAGTGTTAATTTTTTCTTGTCTCTGGCACAGACAATTACGAGGGCCTGGCCAATGGCGTTTGAGAAACTCAGCCGACGAGAGCGTGAGATCGTCGATATTCTTTATCAGAAAGAGGAAGCGACGGCGCGAGATGTTCGTTTAGCAATGTCTGGCGAACCATCGGACGCCACCGTACGGACGCTACTCAGGATTTTGGGCGAAAAAGGAGTCGTCAAGCATCGTCGCGTTGGGAAACAGTTTCATTTCCGTCCGGCGCAGGCGAAGAAACGCGTTGGCAAACGTGCTCTTCGTCATGTTTTGGACGTCTTCTACAGCGGCAACGTTGGGGAGGCTCTCGCGTCGCATTTATCAGATCCCAAAACTCGATTGGACGCAGATGAGATCGCTCAGTTGCGCGAACTGATTGATGAGGCAGAAAATCGGGAGACGCGATCATGAAGTGGCTGGAAACATGGGTTGCGTTTCGCGATGCCCACTCCTTTGAGTCTTCTGTCGTCGTCTGGTTTGCGCACGCTTTGTTGTTGGTGCTGATCGCTTGGCTGATCGGGGAAGTAATGGTCAAGCGTTTCGCTGCCATTCGTTATGGCATTTGGATCATCGCCTGCTTTTCGTTGTTGGCGTTGGCAATCGTGACTGTATTGGCGTCACCCTTGGCAATCAGCCTGCGCGTGTTGCCAGAGAAAGATATTGAACTGGCAGATCGTGAGTTGCCCGTGCTTGGAGGCGAACCGCGGCAAGCGGCGAGTGTGCTCACTAAGCCGATTACCAGCGACAAACTTAAGACCGGAAGCTCGCTGGCGGAAACTGAGATGGAGACCGCGCCATCATCCGTGATCGACGAAAGGCACGCGTCAGCGTCATCGGCAAGCATCGATGAAGACGTTGTGATCAAACGTGAACCCATTGAATTGCCTGCACTGCTTGTTTCGATCTACGCACTGGGCGTGTTGTTCTTCATGATCAGGATCGTCGTGAGTTGCATCGGACTTTCAAGATTGAAAAGTAGGTCGTCTCAGCTTTCGGAGTCTCAGCTGGAACTAGCGCGACGATGCGCACGTGAAATTGGGCTATCCTCTTGCCCCACATACCTGCAGTCCGATGAAGTCAAAGTGCCGATGGCGATTGGGATCATTCGTCCAACCGTGGTGCTGCCAACCAGCATTGAGGAGTGTGACTTCACACTACAGCGACACTGCATTCTGCATGAGTTGATACATATCCATCATCATGATGGCCTGTGGAATCTATTGGGAGAAATCACCAAAACCATTTATTGGTTTCATCCAGCGGTGTTTCTGGCTCGCAGAAAATTGGCTCAGGCTCGCGAATACGTGGCCGATGATCATACATTGCGATTGTGCAACTCGCCGGCAGCATATTCTCGGACACTGCTAACACTGATTCAATTGAGCCGCGACGAATCAAACGCACTATTAGGAATCGGCGCGACCACGCATGTAGAACGCCGAATTCGCCGCGTTCTACAACCGCGATTCCAGCCTCGACGGTTGCCAAGATGGGTGCTGTTGTTTCCAGCCGTTGTGCTGATTGCCTTTTCAACATGCGCGTTTCAAATTGAACGTGCGATCGCGCAGCGGCCTGCGGGTACCGGCGATTCAACCGAGACTTCTGACGCGACTGCAGAGACAACGAAACGATCATCAACCGACACACCCGTTGGCCATGCTGTAAGCCTTTACGAAAAATTCGATCGTGTTACCTTGGATGACAACAATTTGGGTAATCAATATTTAGCAACCGTCGTTGGACAGGTAGCCGACAAAAGTGGGAAAGTTTCGGATGCGATCGTATTGCTCCGGCTGGCGAGGAGATATGGCAACCTTGACGAGCCGATTCCGGTCGTCGCACGAGCACGAACCGACAAAGAGGGGCGATACAAAGCTCAGTTCACGCACTCCAATTTGTCGGCCTCGAGCACATTCAATCGCGTGGAAATCTTAGTAGCCGACAAAAAAGGTCGGCTAGCAATGGATGTAAGACAAATTACCAACGCACGCCCCGCGGATTTTTCGGCGCGGGTGGATTTGTCGCTGCTTGCCGGTCAGACGTTGAGCGCCACCATTCAATCGGAAGACGGCCAACCGCTTGGCGGGGTCAGCGTCAGCGTTCAAAAAGCGATTGTCACTTGCGAGGACGTTATCAGAGGTGATCCATTTGCTGGAACTAGCCAACCGGATCCACTTTCATCGACGACCCACGAGTTTCGATTCCCTTCCGATCGGATTAGGCCCACCAGCACAACCAAAGAGGATGGCAGGTTCGATTTCTCGGGCGCAGTTGGCGTGATTCTCTCCGTTGAGAAGGAAGGTCTGTTCCGTCGGACGCCTGGATTGTATGCCAAAACTCCGCCGCTGGCGGGCTATCAGGACGCTCATCGTTCGCCTGCTGTGATTCGTTTGGCCGATGAGATCGCCATTTCGACACACGTAACAGATCAGGCCGGCAACCGTATCCAAGATTTCAAAATTGAAATTAGAAATATCAATTGGGGGCAGCGTCGAAAGGAAGATGGATCGATCGTCACGGCAGAAAGCTATCTACTGGAATCGGCAAACGACGAAGGCCAATTTTTGGTAAGCGCGACGTTTCCAGAAGAGTCGGGTTTGACAAGGGTCCAAAAATGGATCGATGTGGAGGCGCTTCTTCGCTCGCGTCATTTGGAGCTCAAAACGGAAAAAGGTATCTGGATTTCCGGTCGCGTTGTCAAGCACGACACCGGATTTGGCTTGAAGGGAGTGTCGGTTCGCTGGAATGATACTTCTGACAACAACTCCTACTCGCCACATTGGGCGGTGACCGATGCAAATGGAAACTGGAAGCTGCTTGCTCCTCGCAGACGAGGCGTTATCGCGATCGATGGTATTGTTCCAGGCTACGACATCGGAGGGGGAATCGGAGTAAATAAACCGCAACGTGAATTGATTCAAGAAGTCGTCCCGGGTGACGCGACGGAGTTGTCCGCGCCCAACTTTCGAGTGCGTCCGATCAGACCGCGAACCGTCATGGTCGTGGACACAAATGGGCGTCCAGTAAGCGGCGCCGATGTTTCGGCGGAGCATACCACAACAGTTCGTGGCATAGACGGACGAGAATATTCGCTCAATCAATCCACGCTTGCTCCAAGGACGCAATCGGACGATGGCGGAAAGTGTGTTTTGAAACTGACTCAAACCACCTGGAAGGATGGCGTGGTGAAAGTATCAAAGACGTTCATACCGGATGATGCTCGATCTAATCGGGACGTTCTCATTCAAACGGGCCATGCCAAAATCGAACCGAACTCGGACCAGCCAATCAAGGTTGTAGTGCATGATCATGTCCACTTACGTGGACAGGTACTGGTGGATGGTAAACCGCATCCAACGATCCGCGTCGGACTGGCAACGCGTGCTGAGAAAACTGGGCCGTTCAACAAATACAATAACGGTTATTTCAAGACCAGTAATGGGTTATTTGAGTTTCAAATGGATCCCACAGGCGAGTACGCCATCATGCTTTGTCTTCTTGCGGACGAGTCAAACGGTGAAAGACACTATTATCACCAGACACCTATCGCGAAGTCGAACTCGAAAACATGGGATGCGGGCACCATCGACATCCGGCTTAACCAGCTGAAGGAAATTTCTTCAGATTAGAATTGGCCGGGAATAGCTAAGTTTTTGATAGCTTGCATCGCAGTTTCCGCGGTCCTCGTCGATCCTCAAACAACTCTCGCCAGGCTGCCAACGGATGCCTATCCGGGCCTCGCAGCCTACCAGGGCGCTGATGTGATGAAATTCGTATTCAACATCGAAAAGCAGTGAAAGTTCGCCGCTGTCGCCCCCAACAAACACAGAGACCGAAGCAGCATGCCTCGGCCTTTTTGGGTGTCGCTTCAATCCTGGGAAAAGAAGCCTTCGGTCTCACTCTGATCGCGACTGCCGTCATTTTGATGTCGGCGTCGACGGATGTGTTGTTGCGTGGAACGGTGATTTACCTACGAATTAGGCGATGGAATGTCCGTCGCCATCAATTGGCATGTCGTTAGCACACCCCGCACCTGATGATGGACAGCTTTTCAGCATCTAAATCAACCACGGGAGCCCACGATGATCAAGACCATCGCACTGAACGTTGGAGCGGTTGTTGTCGCTTTTTCTTTCGCCGACGCACCAATAGCCGAAGCGCAATTTGCCACGATTGTCGAAGTCACCACTCCGGAGCAAAGAATCTCGCCGCCACCTGAAGTTCGCGGCCGTGAGCATCGTGCTAACAATCCTTACTTTGGGTTGCGGTCATCTTATTCGAGCGTCCGCCAGTACTACTCCAACCCGGTAAAGACAATTCCACCACAGACAACGCGAACCGTCATCCTTCCTTACGGTGGCGGCTATCGTTACTACGGTGGTTACCCTGTTTATCCGTATCAAGTTTCCCCGCGGTATCCGTGGTACGGTTTCCCGTGGGGATTTCGCCGCTAGTGAATGGACTTGGATCAGCTCGTTCGCGAAGGTGCTCAGAAGATGCTCTAAGAAGCCATCAACGCCGAGGTTGATACCTTCATCGATCGGCATCGGGACCGTTTGTCAACGAGATGCTCGGCGAGCGGCTCCGCTGGCAACAGGAAGGCACTCTGTCGGTCATCGTGCAAGAGTCGCCAGGTCGCGCACATCAGCCAACCCCGGTAGCGCATCCTGGATTTCTCGTTCAGCCAACCCGTTGCGGAACCTGACGAATGAACCGGCCGGGAATAAGACTTCGCGGCAGCCGGCACTGCCTTCGAGGAGTTGGAACGACAAATCAGGGACGTCGTCGTGGATATCAAATCCACGTCGGTTCCAACCGGTAGGCCAGGACTTACCCTTCAGCGGCTTTCGGTTTCACCAGTGGTAATGTGACAAAATGTACCGGGCTGAGTTCGCCGCCAGCCCGAAGGGCAGTCACGCCTCCGGGCGTCAATCAACCATCAAGATGTACGACCGCAGCGGCAGCCCGAAGGGCTGAGACAAGACAGTCCAGGGCAGAGCGTAGCGCCGCCCGGGCAGAGCGTAGCGCCGCCCTGGGAATCAGGAATATTCATCAGACCAACGCCCTGAACGGGCGAGACAAGCAGCCAGCCCCAATATTCTTAAGCAACGAATGGCGAAAAAATTGAAGCAGTTTCGGGACGTGCTTCGTGCTTGCGGTCACTTCCAGCGATTTGGCCGATGACCAACTGCATGAATTCAAATCTACTTGGCAGCTATCCCAGCAAAAATCTTTTCTTCTGATAGAATGAAGGGCCCACCTGTTTTCCCTCCTTGCCTGCGAGCCAGATGTCTGACCGCTTCTTTTCCACTTTGTTCGTTTTGCTCCTGATCACATCGATTTCCCACGGTGCTGATCCGTTGCGGTTTGATCGAGATATCCGCCCGATCTTGTCCGACAAGTGCTTCTTCTGTCATGGTCCCGATCATGAACATCGCGAAGCGGATCTGCGACTGGATCTGGAGGACCAGGCGAAGCAGGATGCGATCGTGCCCGGTGACGCTGAAGCGAGCGAATTGGTGGTACGAGTTTTGTCCGATGATCCCGATGCGATCATGCCGCCGCCGGATGCAAACAAGGAGTTGTCGGCGGAGGAAAAGGATCTGCTGGTCCGCTGGATCGGGGAAGGGGCGAACTGGACACAGCATTGGTCGTTCATTCCACCGGTGGCTTCACAGTACCCGCAGCTGAAAGATAAGGACTGGGCCAACAATCCCATCGACCAGTTCACGCGTGCGCTGATGGAGTTGAAAGGACTGCAGCCGCAACCAGAAGCAACGCGAGAAAAACTGATTCGGCGTTTGACTTATGATTTGACCGGCTTGCCGCCAACGCTGGATGAAATCGACGCGTTCATCAACGATACCTCTGCCAACGCTTATGAGAAAGTTGTCGATCGACTTCTGCAGTCTCACCATTACGGCGAAAGAATGGCGCTGATGTGGCTGGACGCCGCCCGCTACGGCGACACAAGTGTTTATCACGCCGACGGACCGCGCGATATGTGGGGGTGGCGCGACGCGGTCATCGACGCTTACAACCACAACATGCCGTTCGATCAGTTCTCGATCTTGCAGCTCGCGGGCGATCTGGTTCCCGATGCCACAATACAGCAAAAAATCCTGGCGGGATTCAATCGCAACAACGGAACGACTGACGAAGGCGGGGCGATCGCAGAGGAATATCGCGTGGAGTATGCGGTCGACCGCGTCAAAACAACGTCCACCGTTTGGATGGGGTTGACGATGGAGTGCGCACAATGCCACGACCACAAGTACGATCCGATTTCGCAACAAGAGTATTACCAGTTCTATGCTTTCTTTAACGTCAGCAGTGACGGCGGTATGCAGACGCGTAACGGAAACGCGGCGCCGATCCTGCAGGTGCCGGATCCAGAAAAGGAACAGCAGCTGCCGATCGTTCAATCACAACTGGCAGACGCAAAACTTCAACTCCAGCAGCGAGCAGAGCAGTCGCAGCCGGATTTTGAAAAGTGGTTGACTGCCCAGTCTGGCGACCCGGACACGCAACCCATGATTCCGCCGGAGCCAATTCTGAACGTCCCGTTGTGGGAAGGGAAGGACAACACCGTTGGCGATCTGGTCGATGCGAATCGCAAGGGGCAAATCAAAGGCAAAGTCGAATGGGTAAAATCGAGATCCGATTGGGCGCTCAAGTTCAACGGCAGCAACTTTGTCGACCTCGGCAACGTTGGTGATTTTGAACGCACCGATTCGTTCTCTTACGGCGGATGGGTGAAGCCGCAAAAGGGTGCGACCGGCGCTCTGTTGGCCCGCATGGATGACGGGAGTGCTTATCGCGGTTACGACGTGCTGGTTGGTGACGGCAAAATCTCGGTGCACATCATCAACACCTGGCCCACCAATGCGGTCAAAGTCAACTCAAAGAAACGATTGAAAGCCGACACGTGGCAACACGTTTTCGTGACTTACGACGGTACTTCCAAAGCCGCCGGCATCAAAATCTACGTTGATGGTGAACCATGGGAGTGGGATATCGAACAGGATCGGCTGACCGAAACCACGAAAACTAACAAGACGTTGCTGATCGGCAGCCGGACGCCAGGCTCTCGTTTCAAAGGCGAGATCGATGAAGTGCAAATGTTCGCCAGATGCCTGGACGCAGATGAAGTCCAGTCGCTGGCCAAGTCGTCGTCGGTGCAAGCACTGTTGGCAGTCGAGCCGGATCAGCGCAGCGAACAGCAAATCGAGGCGCTACGCAGTTTTTATCTGCAATCCGAGGACGAACCGTACAAGAAACTTTCCCGGCAAATCGAGAAATTGAACAAGCAAGCCGAAGAGCTCGAAAAGCCGCTAACCTCGGTGATGGTCATGGGCGACATGGAAAAGCCCCGCGAAACATTCGTGCTGAACCGTGGCGCCTACGACTCTCCCACTGACATCAAAGTTCAGCCGGAAACGATGTCAGCATTGCCCCCGATGGTTGCCGAGGCGCCGCGAAATCGTCTCGGTTTGGCGCAGTGGCTGTTCAGCGATGACCATCCACTAACCGCCCGCGTTGCCGTGAATCGTTATTGGCAATTATTTTTTGGTGCCGGTTTGGTCTCCACGCCGGAAGACTTTGGCGCTCAAGGCGAATTCCCGACGCATCCCGAGTTGCTGGATTACCTGGCGGTTGACTTCCGCGAAAACGGTTGGAATGTCAAGCGGTTGATCAAGCAAATCGTGATGTCTTCGACGTATCGGCAAAGTTCCGCGGCGCCGGCGGAACTGTATCAGCGCGATCCGGCGAATCAGTTTTTGGCGCGCGGTCCGCGATACCGATTGCAAGGCGAATTTATCCGCGACACGGCGCTTGTGCTAAGTGGATTATTGAACCAGAAGATCGGCGGACCAGGCGTCAAGCCGTATCAGCCGCCCGGACTATGGGCCGAAGTCGGATTGGGCGGCAACCCCAAGTTCGTACAAGACCACGGTGACAAATTATATCGACGCAGTCTTTATACCTACTGGAAGCGTTCCGCGCCGCCGCCTTCGATGCAAATCTTCGACGCTCCCACGCGGGAAAAGTGCACCATTCGCCGCCCCAGAACAAATACGCCGCTGCAAGCCTTGGTGACGCTGAATGATGTCCAATTTGTGGAGGCATCACGGCACTTTGCCCAGCGGTTGCTACGCGAAGGCGGTGATAGCGACGACAGCCGAATCACCTACGCGTTTCGGCTGGCAACGGCACGGCAACCGCGAACGGATGAACTGGAAGTTTTGCGAGATATTTTTTCGGCCGCACTGGAACGGTACCAAGCGGATACCGAAGCAGCGAAGGCGTTGCTTTCCAGCGGTGAATCGAAGCGAGACGAAGAACTTGATCTCGCTAATCACGCCGCCTGGACGATCGTGGCCAGCTCGATCCTGAATTTGGACGAGACTCTGGTCAGGGAGTAGAGGAGCAGAGAATATGGGTCTGGGAATACAGCATACAGAAGAGCCAATGAATCCGTTGCAAGAGTATCATCGTCAGATGACCCGTCGCCAACTGTTAATGCAGGGACGCGGATGTTTGGGCGCTGCTGCCCTGGCGACCTTGCTGGGCGCCGACCGCGCGTCGGCGATAACCGCATCGACGCCAAGCAACAAGTCCTACCCCGGGCTTGCCGGATTACCGCACTTTCATCCCACGGCCAAGCGGGTGATCTATCTGTTCATGA
>JBFJVZ010000326.1:0-9241 GCA_041623895.1 Pirellulaceae bacterium
CGCCTGGCCAGAATGCAATTCTTTGCGTACGCGGCGCGGAGGGGATTGGACTCGTCGTCAGCCCCGTACATCTTCAACGTATGAGCCGACTCGGTCGTTAGATCGCTAACCGACGGCACGCTGAGCTGCATTCGCGCCGCGAGTTCGTAACTGGAAATCCGCGCCGCCAGCTCACTATCGCCCGAGAATTCGGCCAAATGATTGCCGTTTAAGTTTTGCAGAAACTCGCGGGTTGCCCGGTCGGTTTCCACGTCAACTCCCTCCGGCCGCGCCAAATTCCTGAGCGGCTTGGAGGCGTTGAAGTCGGTGCCCTGAAACGCCGCCGGCAAAAACCCGGGGCCCCAATTGTTAACGCTGGACTGCGGTGTGCCGCGAGGATCCGGGATGGCAACGTACGCGGGAAGATCTTGATTCTCCGTCCCCAGCGCCCAAGTCAGCCAGGCTCCCATACTGGGGAAGCCATCCAAGGTGAATCCCGTCGACATAAAGTTTTCGCCAGGGCCATGCGTGTTTGTTTTTCCCGTCAGCGAATGGATGAAACACATTTCATCGGCAAGTTCGCCGAGCATCGGCACGAGTTCGGATACCATCTTGCCGGACTCGCCGCGCGGTTTGAACTCCCAGGGGCTCTTGGTCAGATTGCCCTGTGCTCCCTGAAAGGTGACCAGTTTATCAGCACCCGGCATCGGCTGACCGTGACGTTTGATCAGCTCAGGTTTGTAATCAAATGTGTCCAGTTGACTGCAGGCACCACTGCAAAAGATAACCAAAACATTCTTCGCTTTGGCGGGAAAATGTGACGGACGCGGGGCGAATGGCCGGGATGGGTCGATGCTCGGCCGCAGCGGGGATTGATCAGCTGCCAGCAATCCATCGCGCTGTAGCAGCGAAGCCAAAGCAATCCCGCTAAGACCGCTGGCCGTGTTGCCAAGAAAACTTCGCCTGCTGACGCTGTCCTTTTTCATGTGATGAACACCAATCGGTTTGAGTTCAACAGCGCCCGCGCAAACTGCACCAATCCGTATCGCCCGATGAACTCCGTGGCCGCCGATAAATCGTCGTCGCTGGGATCGATGCCATAACAAAGCTGGTAGGCGCGGCGGATTTGCTCCGCTGTCGAATCGGCTTCACGCTCCAGTCGCTGGGCCAGAAACTCTGCTTGCTGGATAACGAACCGGCTATTCAACAAGTTCAACGCTTGCAGTGGAGTTGTCGACCGACTTCGCTTGGGAGTGACCTGACTGGCATCGGGGCAATCAAAAACACCAAATACCGCATCACGTTCCTGACGCACTTTGGTCATGTAGATCATCCGCCGCCAATCCTCGGGTCCGAAATTTTGTTTGGGATGATAATGGCGGACGTTCTCGGCCTCGACTTCAAACGCGCTGAATCCCGGTCCGCCCATCTTTAAATCCAACTTTCCGGATGCCGCCAGCATGCAGTCACGAATTGCTTCGGCTTCCATTCGGCGGGGCGGAAAACGCCACAACAAACGAGTCGCGGCGTCGACTTTCATTCCCGCATCGTTGGGGCGACTGTCTTGCTGCCAGGTCGCCGAATTCAGAATCAAGCGTTGAATATGTTTGATCGACCAACCGTTGTCGATCAATTCAGCAGCCAACCAATCGAGTAGTTCCGGATGAGTCGGATTTGTCCCGTTGCGACCAAAATCGCTGGGTGTGTCGACGATTCCGGTACCAAAATGAAATTGCCAGAGACGGTTGACAATCACACGTGCGGTCAGAGGATGCTCGGGGCTGGTGATCCAATTTGCGAGTGCGAGCCGACGCTCTCGCTCGGCTGAGTCTTTGCCCAAATTCAGTCGTCCCAGGGATGCGATCGCGTCGGGCGAAACTTCTTCTCTTTTTGCTTCCGGTTCGCCCCGATACAACCGATGTGTGGGTCCGGGCTGTGAAAACATGCCGGCGTACACCAGCGTGCCAGTTTCCAACGCTTTCTTGCGTGAGGACAATCGATTCAGTTCTGCGAGCCATGCCCGGCCCTGCGCAGCCTGCTCCTGCGGGTAAGAATCAAAGTCATAGACCGGGGCCGCATCGGCATCTTTGCGGTACGGCAGCCGATCGGCGGAACTGGCAACGGTTGACCAGGTCTCGCCATCAGCCGATACGTCAATCGCGTATTCGGTCGCCAGGCGATCGTTGTACCGCTGCTGTCGGTCGCGCCCCCAAACAACCTTGCCGATCAAGCACGCTTCAGCAAGTTCGATTTGTACCCAGCCTCCAGAGAGCGATTTGCTGATCCAGCTCTTGGCATTCCCATATTCGCCATCATTGATGTGCTGGAGCTTGTGCAACGGATGCACGAAGTCGCCACCAGAAGTCGCCTTGGCACCGCCGCTTGCCAAAGCGACGTTTTGATCGCCAGAAAAAATCTCCAATTCGTCAATGCACGGCTGCGACTGGTTCGTCGCACTGATCGTCATGCGAACGAATCGGGCCTCGATCGGCGGAAACTGTTCCAGGTTGAGTTTGGCGTTCACGGGCGCACGAACGCGCGGCTTGGAAGTCGGCGTTTCTAACGATGTTTCCTCGTTGATCGGTTCCAACAGCAAGACGTCGGTCGTGATCGCAGTGCCGCTCTGCCCACATTGAACAACGATCGCGTTTTCCGGTGAAAGTTGATGAACGCCTGCGTTGTGCAGGCCGCTCCACAAAGCTTTTCTGGCGACATCCCCGGAACGGTCCGAAAAGAATTTTTGATCGACCTTGGCGATTTCAGCACGATCATCGACGGTTTGCATGTTGCCATCGATATCAATCAAGTACCGTGCGTCAGCGCTGTGAGTTTCCCAACCGGCGCCCCAGGACAGCCAGATACGGAAACGCCCGCTGGCAAAGGGACGATAAGCAGCCACATCTTGGCCGGGTACATTTTTCCACCAGGTGTATTGCCCGCCGCTGATGTTGGGCGTTCGGTCCGCCGACCCGGGATCGTCGGCAAAACCGCGTTCTGTGCCGGCAGGATTGGTGCCTTTCCCCGCGGGGCTGGCGAGATACTCGACGCCTGGTCCACCGTCTTTGGAAACCAACGCGTCGTCAAGGACTCGATGAGCAACATCGCCGCGGCGCACAAACTTCGCCAGACCTGATCGCAATTCGTCTAGCTTTCGATTGATCTTCGCCAACTCTTGTTCTTCTTGTTCGCTGGGCGGAACTTTGCGGTCGGCATGCTTCACGCCGGCAAACACGGCCTGCATCGAGTAGTAGTCGGTTTGCGTGATCGGATCGAACTTGTGGTTGTGGCAGCGGGCGCACCCGAGCGTTAGCCCCATAAAGGCGGTGCCCGTCGCGTTGATCATGTCGGCAAGTTCATCTTGCCGCTGCATCAAACCGAGTTTCGGATCCTGGCCTTTCACCAGATCGTACGGTCCGGCGACGAGAAACCCAGTACCGATGCCGTGTCCCACAACATCACCAGCGATTTGTTGAATGACAAAATCGTCATACGGTTTGTCGGTGTTGAACGCATTGATTACCCAATCGCGATATCGCCACGCGTGGGGTCGCTCACGATTTGTCTCAAACCCGTGCGTTTCACCGAAGCGAACCAAATCCAACCAGTGCGTGGCGAGCCGTTCGCCATAATGCGGGCTGGATAAGACTTCTTCGACCAACTGAGACCATGCATCGGGCCTGGCGTCATCGACAAACGCTTGAACCTGCTCTGGTGTCGGCGGCAAACCGTGCATCACCAGGTACAGTCGACGGATCAATCGTCGGCGATCGGCCTGGGCCGACATTTCCAGCGCTGCAGCCGACAGTTTCTGCTTGATGAACGCATCGATCGCTTGATCGGCATGCGGCGCAGGCACTTCGGGCCGAACCAGTGGTCGTAAAGACCAATGATCGATCTTTCGATTGGCTATTTCAACTTTCGCCGCCTGCCACGCCTTCGCGTCATCAATCCACGACTTAAGCACATTAATTTCTTTCGCCGACAATCGTTCCCCATCAGGCGGCATGCGATGCGAGTCGTCTTCGCTGGCGACCAACTCAATTAAATAACTTTGATCACTGTCTCCGGGGAAAATAACGCGCTCACCCGAGTCGCCACCGCTTAAAGCGCCGGCCATTGAATCAAGTCGCAATGCGGATTCCTGCTCATCTGGACCATGACAGTCGACGCAGTGATTCTGGATGATTGGCAACACGTCACGGGAGAAATCGATATCGCCGGCAACCGACCGAGCAGCCCCAGCCACCGCGATCAACAGCAGAGACAACAGAAATTTCATGCCAAGATCTCCCGGATCACGTGTCCATGTACATCCGTCAGTCGCCGCTGGATCCCGTTGTGATAAAAAGTCAACCTGGTGTGATCGATGCCCAGCAGCTTCAGCGCCGTCGCATGCAGATCATAACAATACGTTGGCTTTTCGATCGCCTTGAAACCCAGTTCGTCCGTTGCCCCGTAGCCGATCCCGCCGCGAATGCCTCCACCGGCGAGCCAAGCTGTGAACGCCCCCGCGTTGTGATCGCGTCCCTTGCCTTCCTTTTGACCCGCGGGCTGACGTCCGAATTCCGTGGTGCACATCACCAGCGTCTCGTCCAGCAATCCCCGTGATTGCAAATCCGTTAACAACGCCGAAGCTCCCGTATCCAGCACGCGACCCCAATAACCGTGGTCTCGAATGACGTCTTCGTGCGAATCCCAATTGGGCCGAATCGCCTTGGCGGTCGTATTCTCGGCACCGCAGTAAATCTGTACGAAGCGGACTCCGCGTTCGACCAACCGCCTGGCCATCAGGCATTGACGCGCAAAAGGACCGACGTCTTCATCATCGATCTGGTACAACCGCCGCGTCGCCTGAGATTCCCCCGATAGATCGGTCGCTTCAGGTGCGCTCAGTTGCAATCGCGCCGACAATTCGTACGCTGCAATCCGGGCTTCCAATTCTGATTCGCCAACGCGGCGTTCCAGGTGCCGTTGATTCAACGACTGCAGAAACGCCAGGCTATCGGCATCACCACCGCGGTCGATGCCGGGCACGTTTGCTGGAAACAGGTCTGCTATCGGCTCGTTGCCTGGCTGCGAATCAAACGTCGTCGCTTGATAAGTCGCAGGCAAAAAACCTGCGCCCCAATTGATGATTCCTCCGGGCGGCAATCCCCGCGGATCGGGCAACACGACGAACGACGGCAGCTCATCATTCTCACTGCCCAACCCGTACGTGACCCACGAACCCATGCTGGGAAATCCAGGCAGCGTAAAACCGGTGTTCATCATGAAGCAAGCTGGGCCGTGAAGTGCCGTCTTGCTGTGCATCGAATAGATGAACGCCAGCTTATCGACGTGCGCTGCCAGGCTTGGAAACAGATCAGACATCCAGAGTCCCGACTCGCCGTGTTGGCGAAACTTCCAAAAACTGGGAACACAGTTTCCGGGCTTTGATGCGAAGAACTGCAACTTGCCATCGGGATCAAATGGCTTTCCCGCGCGCCGGGCGAGCTCCGGCTTGTAGTCAAACGTATCGACTTGACTCATCCCACCGGGACAGAAAATTTGAATCACGCGACGTGCACGGGCCGGAAAATGCGTCGGCCGTTCGGCTCGCAGCAACGAGGCCAGCGCAAGTGATCCAAATCCGCCGGCAGCGGTGGCCAAGAATCGTCGTCGTGAAAATGCAACATTCATCAGGGACGATTATATTCGATCAGCCACACCGCTAATCGATGTAAACGAATTCGCTTGCATTGAATAATACGCGGCAAAGCTGCGGTAAACCGTGATTTTTCAGCAGATCAGCACCCATTCGCAATTCTTCTTCGCTGGGGAATCGATTGAACGCCAACTCAAAGGCTCGCTTGATCCGGCTTTCGGTATCCGTTCCCGCTTCCCGCTCCAGCCGCTGGGCAAAATATCCGGCTTGCCTGAGCATGAATTCATTATTGAATAGCGCCAGCGATTGCAGTGCGGTGGTCGTGACGTTTCTCTTCGGGGTCAAATTGGCAGGATCCGGACAATCAAGCGTGGTCAGGAACTGTTGCGGCGTGGTGCGCACGACGTATCGGTAAACGCTCCGCCGCCAAACCTCGGGTGCATCGGCAACCTTGTAGCTGTAAATCGGCGCGTATGCTTCGTGATAGTCAAAGTCGCGGTACCCTGGCCCATACATCGCGTCATTCAGCTTGCCACTGACTGCCAGAATCGTGTCACGAACTGCCTCGGCTTCGATCCGCCGCGGGTTCATTCGCCAGAGCAAACGGTTGTCGGCATCGACCGCTGCCGCATCTGTGCGCCACTGAGACGACTGTTTGTAAGTCTCACTGGTCACAATCAGCCGATGGATGTTCTTCAGCGACCACTTCCCGTCAAGTAATTCTTTGGCCAACCAATCAAGCAACTGCGGATGAGAAGGTCTTGATCCGCCGAATCCAAAGTCACTGGGCGTGTCGACGATTCCCGTCCCAAAGTGCCAGTGCCAAAGTCGATTGACGATGACGCGTCGTGTCAGCGGATTGCTCGGATCGGTAATCCACTTTGCCAGCGCGATTCTTCGCTCCGCATCACTCATTTGTTGCGAACCAAAAACTTGCGATCCTTTTCCCAACCCAAGTCTTCCCGGGGCCACGGCCTCTGCAGGCGATTCAGGGTCACCCCGATCCAAGACGTGGACGGGTTGCGGCGACTCTGAAACAACTCCGTAGAACAGCGGCGGCTGGCCAAGTTCGGTAAGCCTGTTTTCCAAGCGCGTCTTTTGCTGTTTCAATTCGGCCAGCCGATCGCGGTTTTCGTCACTGCCCGGTCGCGACTCCAGCGGTGTCAGCCAGGGATCACCGAAACTGATTTGGTCATGACCGTAACCATTGCCGCCATCGGTCGAAATCAATGTCAAGAAACGCTGATCCGCTTCAATGGTCACCTCAACCGCAGCGGTATCGTTTCGTCCCAGCCGACCTTTGCTTACCAATGCTGCATCGACAAAGACGCGAAACTCGGCACTCGGCTCGACCGTCCGTCCACCGTAGCCCACGGTCGACGAGAAACGCACTTGCCCGTGATTGGTAGCCTGGCGAATTGCCGCAATGTCGAACGTGATCCCGGCATTGGCATGCAGTCCAATCATCGAGTGGCCGTCGCCGGCAAAGTCGATGGCACCCAGTTTGGTCGAATACTGGCTGGCAACCGGTCCGTTACGAATCATGTCCCACGCTTGACCTCCGTGGGCCGGAAGTTCTGTCGCTTTCAGCCCTGTCGAACTGATTTGAGTTTCAGCGACTGCCGGTACAAAGACACCGTCAACGAAATCGTACTGGGTTGTTGCATAGTTACCGGGTTTGACATTGCCGAGCGCGCCAAACGGACGTTCTTGCACTTTCCCGGTGCGGGCATCGAGCCCAATTCCTTTTTTCCCACTGCCAAATCCGTTGCCGCCGCCAACCACGTCTGCCAGGTCGATTGCATCACCGGACAACTCACCGATCGCAAAGGCCAGCTTGGCAATTTCAGATTCGAGTTCTTGCTTGCTTGCGTTGTATTGATCTTGGGCCTGTACACTGATGACTCGGTCTTCGCGTTTCAGCCCGGCAAAGACCGCAACTAACTGGTAATACTCGCGCTGAGAGATCGGATCGAGTTTATGGTCATGACATCGAGCACAGTTGACCGTCATTGCCATCGTGGAGGTCATCACTTGTGTGACCATATCATCCAGGTCAAGTGCTCGAGCGCTACGCCGTAGAATCGGACTCTTTGTTTCGACTTGACCGACAAAGTCCCAGGGGCCGGCGGCCAGAAACCCGGTCGCGATCACGGCATCCGAATCGTCTGAATACTGCACATCCCCACAAATCTGTTCGGTCAAAAAAAGGTCGTAGGGCTTGTCATCGTTGAATGCATGGATCACGTAATCGCGGTAATGCCAGGCGTTGTCGCGGCGTTGATCACGTTCAAATCCATGCGTGTCCGCGTAATGCGCAATGTCCAGCCAATGCCGCGCCCAACGCTCGCCGAACTGTGGTAAATCAAGCAAGCGGTCGACAAGTTTTTCGTAGGCATCTGGGTCGGCGTCGTCGACAAACTGTTTCACTTCTTCGGGCGCTGGCGGCAAACCCAGCAAATCAAAATAAAGTCGGCGAATCAGCGTGCGGCGGTCGGCGCGAGGTGAGTGCTTGATTCCTTGTTGCTCCAACTGATACCTCACGAACCGATCAATCGGATACTTTTCCTCTCGATCGGGAGGCGTGATCGGAGCAACGCTCTGCAGAGACCACCAACTGCTATCAGCTTTTGATCGCTGTTGAAGCTTGAATTCACGCGGCCAATCCGCGCCTTGCAGGACCCATTGGCGAATCGTTTCCACCTGAACATCGCTCAGAGGACGACCCTCCTTAGGCATCTCAGGCTCGTCACCGGTAATGAGCGCCAAAAGGTGACTGGAATCGGGATCACCCGGGACCAGGAACTCTTTACTCACTAAGTCGTCGGCCGAAACGATCGAAAAATCGCCACTCGCTTTCCCCGGCCCATGACAACGAAGACAATGGCTCTGGAAGATTGGTGCCACATCTCGCTGGAACTGTACATCGGCCGCATCAGCCGCGGTCAAGGCGAGCACCGTTGCCAACATTGTTGGCAGAATTCTCATCTCAGTAAACTTCCGGGCCACAGGGGGGGTTGCTGCTGGCTTTCACGTAAATGCGAAACAGTTCCGCATCTTTGGCAATCAGTCGTCAGCAGATATGGACCCGACTATTCTACTCGAGTTTTCCTGAACTGGGCACCGATACTGAGGGTTAAAAACATCGTCGTCGTTTGCTCCGCGAACGAGCGTTTTGTTTTTCCGTTCCGACGCGGAGCGTCGGACGACAATAAATTCACAGGCTTTCCGCGAACGAACGTTGCCGCACGATTCGTTTGCGTACTTTTGCGACCCTCCGTGTACCGTCCTCATCGCGAGCTCAAACACGCTTTATAAAGTCGTATCGGGAGTTGACGACGAGCCGTGCAGAGCGGGCGGCACAGATTCGATCACGTCGGCATCTTCCGCATTTGTCTCTTCCGCCGCCGGGGGTGCGGCAATCTCTTCCACAACTTGAGGATTGTCCAACTCTACTGCGACGGGAGGACCACTAAGCTCATCGACTGTTGGTTCAAAATCCTCCGGCATTGGCATTGGCGGCAGCTCGGATTCATAGGACTCGATTGGGGACTGGTGCCATTCGGCCGGTGGCTCGGGGATAACGGATGTCACACCCGCATCGCTCTCACAAACGCA
>JBFJVZ010000327.1:0-9216 GCA_041623895.1 Pirellulaceae bacterium
GTCTACATCATGGCGGACGAACTGGGTTATTACGAATTGTCGTGTATGGGAAATCCGAACATTAGCACGCCGAACATCGATCGGATGGCAGCCGAAGGAATTCGCTTCACGCAAGCTTTGGCTGGATCGTCGGTCTGCGCGCCGACACGATGCTGCTTGATGACGGGCAAGCACAGCGGCCACACGTCAGTCCGCAGTAACGGCGGCGGAACACCACTTCGCGGCGGCGAGCCCACAATTGCGTCGATTTTGAAAAACGCGGGATACGCAACGGGCGGCTTCGGCAAATGGGGTTGCGGCGGACGTGGATCGACCGGTGTCCCTGAACAGCATGGCTTTGATGTCTTCTTTGGTTATTACGATCAAGTCCACGCCCACACCTACTATCCGCCGTATCTGGTTCGCAATAGCGAAGAAGTACCGCTGGAGGGCAACCACGGCATGAGCGACGGTAAAACTTATTCCCACTATTTGATCCATGAAGCCGCAATCAAGTTCATTCGCGAAAACAAAGACCGGCCTTTCTTTTGCTACATGCCTTACACACCACCGCACGGCATCTTTGACATTCCTGATTCCGATCCTGCCTGGCAGGTTTACAAAGACAAGCCATGGCCCGAGCAAGCCAAGCGTTACGCCGCGATGGTCGGAATGGTCGATCGGCAGGTTGGCGAGACATTGGATCTGCTGCGTGAGCTAGACCTTGAAGACAACACCGTCGTGTTCTTCTGCGGCGACAACGGAGGCAACGATTATTTTCGCGACCCGCAGCATCCACGAGGATTTCACAACGCCAACAAGAATCCCAAAACGGGTGTGGAGTTTCGCGGAACGAAAGGAACGTTGTACGAAGGAGGGTTGAGAATCCCGATGATCGCGCGCTGGCCCGGAAAAATAAAAGCCGGTCAAATCAGCGATCTGTTGTGGTATTTTCCCGATGTGATGCCGACGATCACGGAATTAACTGGCACCAAAGCACCCGGCGACATCGATGGCATGTCAATCGTTCCCGAGTTGCTGGGCGAATCGGCCGCCGGACGAAAGCAGGATCAACACGAATACCTGTACTGGGAATTGGGCGGCCAAATTGCCGTGCGAATGAAGGATTGGAAAGCGGTCAAACCTCGCAGCGGCGACTGGCAGCTGTACGACCTGGCATTGGACGTCAGTGAGACAAAGAACCTGGCCGCGACCAATTCTCAGATACTCGACAAGCTGACCAAGATCGCAGAACAAGCAAGTACGCCCGTCCAGGAGGGCACGTTTTCCAATCCGGAGATTCACGAAAGGGATCGCCGGGCGAAATTCGGCGGCCAGCCCAAACGTTCAAGCCAATCGCGTGTGCTTCCCAAACAGGGCTTGCTGCCGAACAAAAATTTTAAAATCGTCAGTTTCAGCAGTGAAAGCGGACCGCAGCGACAGGCTGCTCATGCGATCGATGGCGATCCCAAGACGCATTGGCATACAAGCTTTGCCGGAAAAGTTGAACAGCATCCGCACGAAATGGTGATTGATTTGGGCTCGAGCTACACCATCCGCGGCTTTCGCTACCTCGCTCGGCAAGATGGCGGCTGGAATGGGGCGGTGAAGGATTGTGAGTTCTACATCGGTGATTCGTTGCGAGAATTTGGCCAGCCCGCCGTCAAATCATCCTTCAAGAAATTGAAGGAGCCGCAAGAAGCGAAATGCGAACCCACCGCCGGTCGCTATGTGCGCATCCGGATTTTGTCGGAAGTCAACGGCGGCCCCTGGGCATCGATCTCCGAATTGGGAGTGGTTGGCGAGTAACGAGTAGGGTGGGTCAGGCAGGCCGATTCACGTGATTCGTTTGCTGAAGGAAGGATTCCTGTTCCGTGACCGATTGTGGTGAATGAGGCAACCGCCGGCGCCGACCCACCACTGGTGCTTCGGCCCGTTATTGCTGCGATCGCTGGGTCGGCGCGGCGGATCGATTCGCTTGGAACAATTTACGAGTTCGTAATGCATCTCTCTCCTCAATCACGCCGTCTCCCCTTTCACCGCCCGCTTGACCCACCCTACTGGTAAGATCTTTTCGCTCTCGTGAAGGGTGAATTGTGAAGCAAAGACATTTATTACCCGAGTTAATGGATGATCCAAGTCTTAATCAGCAGGATCACCTGTTGGCGCTGCGCGGTCTGCAGAGGATCAATCGATGGACCCATATGGCTGGCTTGGCTTGGCAGCCGATCGAAGAGCTGGCCTGTCAGCATCCTGGAAAGACACTACGAGTATTGGACATCGCCACCGGTAGCGCGGACCTGCCAATCCAGATTTGGCAACGTGCGCAGCGGGCATCAATCAAATTGGAAATCGAGGCCTGCGATGTAAGTGATCAGGCGGTGGCGTTCGCCCGGAAAAACTGCCGACGGGCACGAGCCCCGATTCATCTTTTCGCCCTCGATGTGCTCCATGATTCGATTCCGGCCGGGTACGATATCGTGCTCTGCTCGACGTTCCTGCATCATCTGACCAATGATCAGACTTTGTTGGTGCTCGATAAGATGGCTCGCGCGGCGTCCCGGCGTGTGGTGGCTGTCGACTTGGTGCGGGGCCGATTGAATTGGTTGCAGGTTTGGCTGGCGTGTCGCCTGCTATCTCGCTCACGCATTGTCCATTACGATGGCCCGCAGTCGATTCGCGCGTCGTACACACCAGCTGAGGTTGACGAAATCGTGCGGAAATTGTCTTTCGCAAACTATCGCATCACTTCGCACTGGCCCTGCCGGTTTGTGTTCGTCGGAGACATTGCCTGATGAACAGCGAAATGATTGCCGGGACACTCGATGCCCGCCAGGCAGCCGACCGGCAGTGGGATGTGTTGGTCATCGGCGGCGGTCCATCAGGCGCCATCGCGGCTCGTGAGTGTGCGCGAAGTGGTGCGAGTGTGCTGTTGGTTGATCGAAGTCGCTTTCCCCGCCGGAAGGTCTGTGGCTGCTGTCTGAACGGCGCGGCCTTGGGAGTTCTGGAGCAGCTTGGTTTGGGTCAGCTTCCCAATCACTGCGGTGCCGTTGAAATCAATTACTTCAAGCTGGCAAGTCGCAGGCGGTTCGCCACGGTACCGATCAGCTCCGGTGTCTCGCTCTCGCGTGAGCGTTTAGATGCGGAACTGATTGCAGCCGCAGTTGGCAGCGGTGCTGATTTTCTGGACAACACGCAAGCCATGGTTGGCGATCACGGTGCGAAGTTCCGAAAGATCTCGCTACGATCGGAAACAGGGGAGCAGCAGACGTTGGCTCGAATGGTCGTCGTCGCGGCTGGACTTGGTAACCGCGTGTTCCTCGACCGGCATTCCGAAGGTCGGCAAACGGAGCGAAATTCAAGGATCGGCGCCGGGACGATTCTCGATTCGGCTCCGGATGATTATCAGCCGGGCACGATTTATATGGCCTGTCATCGCCAAGGTTATGTGGGATTGGTGTACCTGGAAGATGGGCGATTTGATATTGCGGCCGCGCTGGATTGTTCAGCGGTCAAAGCACTTGGTGGAATCGGCCCGTTGGCGGAAAAGGTGATTCGCCATTCAGGTTTTCGCGTGCCGGATGGGCTCGGCCAAACCAAGTGGCAAGGAACTGCAAAACTTACGCAGATGCGTCAACAAGTGTACGGAGAACGATTCTTGGTGGTCGGTGACGCCGCGGGTTACGTGGAACCGTTCACGGGCGAGGGGATGGCTTGGGGGCTCGCTTCCGGTAGGGCGGTTGCTCCTTTTGTGATTGAATCACTGGATGTGGGCACGTCAGTGAGCGGACCACAGTGGGCCGAGAAGCGAACGGCGTTGCTGCACAGCCGCATGCGTCTGTGTCGTACGGTCAGCCGCTTGCTCCGCTACCCGACGGTCGTTAGCATCGCTGCCTGGGGATTGTCGCTGGCACCACGGTTAGCGGCCCCCGTCGTGAAGTCGTTAAACAAATCTTTCGCCTTGCATTGATCGAGATCCCCCATGATTAGTTACGAAGGCGTGAAGAAGACCGAAATTCGCAATCATTACGAATTGGGAACGTTGTTTTATCGCTTGCTGTGGGGAGTTCACATCCATCACGGGCTGTGGAATGCGGACGAATCGATTCAGCTGGCGCAACACCAACTGATGGAGCATCTGTTGAAAGCATCCAAGATCCCACGCGGGGCTGCGGTCGTCGACATTGGATGCGGCATGGGTGGCAGTTCGATTCACCTGGCACGGCACCATGACTGCCGGGTCACCGGTGTTACGTTAAGTGGCCTGCAGCGCTGCTGGGCAAGTACTTCGGCCAGGTTGAAAGGTGTTGGTGGCTCCGCGAGGTTCATCCGTCAGGATGCGGAGCAAGTGGCTTTCGATGATGAATCCTTTGACTATTTGTGGAGCATCGAGTGCACCGAGCACTTGTTTGACAAACCCGCGTTCTTTCGGCGGGCGAGCCGTTGGTTGAAACCCGGCGGTGGCGTTGCTTTGTGCGTTTGGCATGCCGGTGACGAACCTCACAGCGAAGCAGACATTCGACAAGTCGAAGCGGTTTGCGACGCGTTTTTGTGTCCTTCCCTGGGCAGCGTCGAAGATTACAAGACCTGGTTGACCGCTGCCGGGTTGCAAGTCGCCGACGTCTGCGATCTGACGGCGCGGGTAACACAGACTTGGGAAATCTGCAAAAGGCGTGTGGAGCGATCAGGCGCGTCCCTGTTGTCGCGGGTGTTTGGCCGCAACATGGTTCAGTTCGTCGATAACTTCGAAACCATCCTCCGGGCCTACGAAAGCGGCGCGATGAAATATTGCAGCATCGTTGCCACAAAACCGCAGCACGATACGGCAGCTGAAAGCTCCCGCTAGGCCGATATACGTTTCCCGGGAGGGCGCAGCTGCTGCTGAGCCGTGAAATTCCTCCCGCTATGGCTTCAGGCGATATTCGCCGCGGCAGCCGCCTCGCCCTGCCGGGCCCCTCCCTGTGCCTGTTGCTTGACAAATAGCTTGCCCAGTGGGCCCGACAACAGCGCGGGTAAAATCAACAAATCGCCCACCAGTGCGGCCATCAGCAACACGAACACCATCCAGGCAAAACGGCTGGCTGGCATAAAAGTGCTGAACACAAAGACCAGCATGCCGACACCACAGATGATACTGGTCTGTACGATGGCGTTGGCGCAGCGGGCAAACGATCGGCGGACCGCATCGTGTGTCGAATATCCGGCCGAGACTTCGCGGCGAAAACACGTCAAGAAATGCAACGTATCGACAACGGCAATGCCCAACGCGATGCTTGCTGTCATGAGCGTACCAATGTCGATCGGCACATCCATCCATCCCATCAGACCAAAGACTGCCGCGGTCGGAAAAGCATTCGGAATCATCGCCAGCAATCCGGCTCGCACACTCTTCAGCACGATCATCATCACGACACCGACGATGGCAAATGCGGCAACAAAACTCTTGATCAAATCAGACAACAGGATTCGCTGCGTTTGATATATCAGTGGGAGTGCGCCAGTCACGGTTAGTTCGACGCTTCCTTTTTCATGCACGGCAAATTCCCGGATGAGCGGGACGATTCGATCCTTTAGCTCTTCAAGAAACACCTCGTAATCGAGTTCATTAAGTGCCCCAACGCGTGCAGCGACTCGCCATGATTGACGCTGATCGTCTTGATGCAAGTAACGTGCATCGCTGAAACGCCGTAGCGATATCTTTTCTTGAGCAATTCGTCGAACTAACCTTCCCACGCTGCTGCCGCGTTGCTGTGTCGGCGAAAACGTTGCCGCTGACATCACTCCCTCAATTCCATCTATCTCCTTTACCCGATTGGCAACCGCCCCGACCAGATTCACGCGATCCTGGAAACTCAGTGCTGAGTCTGCCGGAAAGTGGACCACGACTTCAACCGGCACAGTAGGCCCGAGGTTCTCTTCCAGCCACGCGTAGTCGGCGAGAATTCGATCGCGCGGAGAGAACAGATCCCGCAGCTGTACCGAGGTTTGCACCGACATCAGACCCCAGCCGAGTGCCAGGATCAGCACAACGCCGACCGCACTGACAGTCATGGATCGCTGGATAATCCAATCCGCCAGTGACTGCCAAATGCGCTGCAGCCACGCGCGTTCCACCCGCGGGAGATAACGCCCGCGACAGCTGGTGATACCCCAAAGTTCCAATACACCGGGCAACAACAGAAACAACAGCAACAACGTAACGACGACACCAATGGCTGCGAAGCCGCCAAACACGCGAATCGGTTCGACGCTACTGACAATTAGCGAACAGAGTCCAATCGCCGTGGTGGCGGTTGCCAATGCACAGGGTGACCAACCCAGCCGCATCGCTCTTTGCGGCGCGTTTGCGATGCTGCCGCTGTTGACTTCGTCCAAGTAATAATTGACCAGGTGCACGCCGGCGGCAATGGTCAGCACAAACACCAGCGGCGGCATCAGGATCAGGATCGCATTCATTGGCACACCGGACGCGTACACAAGCGTCAGGCACAATCCTTCGCCGGCCGCCGCGGCCGCCAGATTCGTAACCGCGTAGCGCCAGCTACCCAGGCACCACCAGCACAAGAACAACGACAGCAGAGCCGACGGTGGTGCGCACCAAATCAGCGTGTTGACGCCGGCCTTGTCAATGGCTGATCCGTCAACCGGTGGTCCGGCGACGTGAATGGCCGCCGGCTCGACTCCGCACACATCGCACGCCGTTGTCAGGAGAGTCTCAAGCGCTTTGCTTCGCTGGTAGCCACCCATTTCGCTGAACACCACGACCGCACAACTCGATCGATCGTCCTTGCCTACCAAAACGCCACGCAAGCGGTGCACCGCTTGAGCGTGAGTCAGCCGGAGCGGCGCCGCCGTCAACTGCTGGACAACCGAGTTGCCGGTCACGATGCGATCAAATAGTTCCGCGCTATCAGTCTGATAGTGGGGATGTTCGGGGTTACTTAGCGCGGCAGCCAAATCGGGCAAACGAGGATCGTCGACGTTGCAATCGGGCCAACTGATGATCACCAATGCGGGGCTTTCGAAGCTAGCGACAAACCAGTCGAATTCCCGCCGCTGCTCGTTGCTCTCTGGAATCCACAGGTGCGGTGTGTTGAACATCGTGTTGATGCACCGCAGCGAAAAATGGACCAGAATCGGAGCGAGCAGAACCAGTGCCGCCGCGGTGACCAGAAAGCGCTGAACGAATGAAACGCGGGAAGAGGTAAACACCGGCAATCCGATTAATCGAGTAAGGCTGCCTCGATCATCAATCCGGGCCCAAAGCCCAAGGCGACACACGGACGTGGCATCGCCGCGGACAACATGCGTTTGAGGATGAACAGAATCGTTGGGGAGGACATGTTGCCATGATCCTTGAGGACACCGCGCGAAACGCTTAACGCCAATTCATCCAAACCCAGTGCTTCTTCCACGGCGTCAAGGATCCGTGGACCGCCCGGATGCACCGCCCACGCGGCGATAGCAGACAGCGGCACGCCCAGCGAGTCAAGCCACTGGGAAAGCCAGGGCCTCAAGTGCTGGCGTATCAACTCGGGAACGCGGTTGGACAAGGTCATTTCAAAACCATGATCACCGACATGCCAGGTAATTGTCTCGCTGGACTCCGGCACAAGATACGACCCCGTCGCCTTCAATTGGTACACTCGATGGTGCCCGTTGCTCAACTGGCAGCCCACCAGTGCCGCCGAACCATCCGCGAACAACGCGTTGCCCAGAATTCGCTCGTCATCCCATTGAACACGATAGTGCAGGCTGCATAGTTCCGTTGCACAGAGCAGCGTGCGCGCCGACGGATTCGAATTGCCCAAGGCAGCGGCCACGCGCAAGCCGTTGATGGCACCATGACAGCCCATGAATCCAATGTGCGTTCGTTCCGTTGTGCGAGGCAGGCCCAGTTGCTCAATCAGGTGCACGTCTACGCCCGGAGCCTCGAAGCCTGTGCAGGAGACGGTGATCAAGTGCGAGATGTCGGATACGGAAACATCTGCTTCGTCGAGCGCTCGTTGCGCCGCCGTCGCGGCTAACGGCCCCGCATGCTCCGCGTACAACAGCATCCGCTGCTGAGTGCTTGGACCGGGACTGCCGCTGGGCTCACAGTCTTCGTCGACCCACCCGTAGGCCGTTCGATGAGGGACACAGGTGTGTCGGTTGGACACCTGCGATCGCCGCAACATGGTTCTCAGCAGGCGAGATTCCCGCCGGTCGCGGCAAATCAGGTCTGTCGACATTGCCACAGCTTCGTCCTGACTCATCGTATGTTCGGGCAGGGCTGTACCGATCCCCAAAATTTGAAAGCTCAAAATCACGTCCTCACATCGACGGATGATCACGAATTGGCGGCAGCGCATCCCAGCGGTTGCGGTTAAAAGATCACTGGCCAGCACAATTGCCGCGGGATGATAGCGACTGCAGCCAAATCGCCTGCTGAACCAAACTGATTGCCAGAGCGAATCAATGTAGCGTCCGCTTGTCCGGTTGCTCAGTCATTAACCTGATTCTGCCTGAAATTCCCGCACAAAACGGATTTCGATCGATTCCAGGCCATCGCAGATGGCCTTTTTGACCATCTGCAGCAGCAATCAACCCGGTACAGAAATTGCCGCAATGAATCCGGGAAGCCGTCACTTGGCGACACCGGACTGCTTACGACTGGGCGGGACAACAAAACCTATTCGATCCAATTCGGCAAACAAAATGTCGTCAATGGCATCCGGATGCTGATCATAAAGCTCAGCAAAGGAGTTCGCGGACATCGACAACAAACGTAGAGCCTTGAATGTTGACACTCGTCAATAACGCCATCCGGCCCTGATAAGTGCTGCGTCATCAAAACGGATCTCCGTTTTGTCGCGTTCGTATTCGAGTCGTCGACAGAGGGCAACGCCAAGTTCCGCAAAACAACCACCGCCACCGTTGACTAATCTTTCCAGTCCCACCGACAGACGGTAATCCCGCAATGAAAGTTCGTCCGTTTGATCGGTTGCCCGCGTGACCGCCCAAGTGTTGCCGCCAAGTCCACCCGAAAGGTAAGCCCAAGTTTCACTTTCGCCGCCGTATTTGCAAATGCGATAGGACAAGCTGGTAAGTGGGAACCGCAAGTCAAGCTTGGTCCGACGATTGGGGGTCCAGACGACGCCCAAAGCCGGTAAGACAGGAAGGTCGGTCCGGCCCAGTACCACCGCGCCGGCCGAAAGGGTCAGCCGATCTGGGATCCACTCCCAGTTCAATAGTCCA
>JBFJVZ010000328.1:0-9216 GCA_041623895.1 Pirellulaceae bacterium
GGTACGCAGCACATCAGCCCACTTCAAGGCCCAAAAATCAGCGAACTCCGGCCGCGACAACAGTTGGTCGATCAGCCTGGAGCGTTTATCCGGGCGATCGTCTTGAATGAAGCTGCGTGCTTCGCCAGCCGTCGGTCCACGACCAATCGCATCTAAATAAGCGCGTCGCACAAAAACGACATCATCGCACAGCGGCGAAGGATTGATGCGTAAGCGTTTCAGCTTTGCAAAGACATACTCGTCCAGATCATTGTTTGCCGGAGGATCGTTCCACCTAAAATCGGGGCGCGCTTCGGTAAATGCGATCGGCACCGGGCGCTGCTCTTGCAAGTATCGCACGATCAAGGTGGTTTCACCGAAGGCCGAGCGAGAGACGCGGCCGCCCGCGTCCACCTTCCCGTTCAAATTTGACAGCTCGTAGCAAGCAACATTCGTGACATCACGCGAGCTGCCATCGGAAAAGAAGGCTTCGGCTCGCACCTGAAGCTGATCCTCAGGCGCGACCACAATTGCTGCCGTGGGCTGAACCTCTAAGCCAATCAGTTTCGGAGCCGTTGGCGACGGGCCTTGTGCGCCCTGTCGAAGCCACTGCAGCAGCAATTGATATTCCATCGACTGAGTGTCAAAGCGCATTCCACCTCGGTGAGCAACACGGCCAATCGCCTTCTGCAAAAACAGACTTTGCTCGGGCGCGGTGGGATGAACCCGTCGTCCCCGGCTTGCCAGGACCAAAGCGTGAAAATCGAAGTGCGAATCCTGTCCACGCAGCGATAACTTGAAGCCTCCCTTTCCGTTCAGGTTGCCGTGGCAAGTCCCCGCGTTGCAGCCGGCTTTGGACAACACCGACATCACGTCGACGGAGAACTCTGGATCGCTGCCCCAGGTGGGCAGCGTGACGAGAGTCAGCAGCAATCCAAGCGATAGACGAAGCATGTCGATTGTGGTCAGGCGGGATCAGGCGGCTGGGGGTGGGAATTCTGGGAGGGGACCGGACAGACCGGCGAACACCCACTGCATTGTCTATTCTAATGGGAAGGCCCATCAACGCCATGTATGCGTCGTAGCTCGATAAAAAGCCTGCCTTCCATCGCAACTATTTTCCTGCGATGCGTCAGCGGTTGCAGAATGAGACCAGCAATTTCCCGTGGTGTCCGCCCCCCTGGGACAATCCCAACATTCAGCCTGGACATCCCGGAATTCCGGTCTCATCCAAATGCACGGGAATTACAGCATCTTCATGCCGGCGCTCTAACATGATCTCGCGAATTAGAAACGGCTACGTGAAAGCTGAAAATGCGCTGGCCAACGATGCGTCATTCCATCTCGTGGATGTCGCCCAGCACACCACGCGGAACACAGACGGTCAACACGGTTAGCTTGCCGATCGCCTTGTGCTTGACTCCGCGCGGGATATAGACGACGACGCCTTTGTGCAGTTCGATTTCTTCGTCATCCAGGATCATCGTTCCTTGGCCGTCGATGATGTAGTAGAACTCATCGGTGCGCTCGTGATAGTGCAGTTTTGCATCGTCGATTTCGACGCGATGTACTTCACCCGCAGCCCCATCGGACTCTTCGATCAAACAACGAATCTCGCCACAGGTTTCCGCCCAAGGTTCGACGTCAGCAGGATCGCGGCGGATAAACTTAGTTCCAGTCGGCATGGCATTTCTCTTGTTCGGATGAAGGCAATCACACTGCCAATCATTAGATCACGCAAGATTGTAGGGGATGATGACTTCTTCTTCGTCGTACAGGAAAGTTGCTCCCCCGGTAGCGAAGTTGTCCAGATCGGCGACCGCCGCTTTGCCTTCAGGCGTATCCAGAATGGCTTCCATGTCTTCGCGAGAGTCAGCGTATAGCCCGACAATCATGTAGTACGCGGGCTGCTGTGCCGGGTCTGCAGCCTGACATTTGCCGATCGTCCAACCTTTCAATCCGCGCAGCTTGCTGGCCAGCGGGATATGCACCTGCTGGTAATAGCGATCGAATTCGGCCGGATCATGCGGATGGCCATACAGCACGGTCAATCGTATCATCGCTCAGGTCTCACTATTCGGAGCTTGGCACGGGTTTTTTCTCGCCAATACAAAACAAATGCTTTTCGCCACGGATGAAAAGCTGGCCGGCGGAGAACGCCGGGGATGAATAGACGTTTTCACCCAGCTTGTTTTCCGCCAGCACTTCGGGTTCAGGGCCGGGCCGGAGTATTTTCGTGACGCCATCGTCTGCGATGAAATAAACCAAACCTGCGGCAGTGCTCAGTGACGCGCTATAGTGAATGCCCATCCTGGTCTGCCAAAGACGATCGCCGGTCTTGGTGTCGAAACAATTCGCTGTACCGCGGTCATCGGCAACAACCAGGTAATTATCGACCACCACCGGCGAAGGCACATAGCAGCGAACGTTGGTTTTGTGCCAACTGACATGCGTGTCAGTGACATCACCTTCGCCATCAGCCCGAATGGCCATCACATGGTGGGTAGGAAAGCCGCCAACTGCAAAAAAATTGCTGCCGTCAAACACCATCGAGGCGACGAATTGTTCGGTGGGGCCTTCCACGTTCCAGTTTCTTTCGCCCGTTTGCGGATCGAAGCTGGCCACACAAAGGCTGCCAGAAAGCACCAATTGGTCTTTGCCGTCGATATTTCGGATCAACGGCGTGACGTAGCTTCTTGTCTTGTGTCGTCGCGGTTGCCTCCAAACTTCCTGGCCTGTGAGTTTGTTTAACGCCAGCAGATAGGAATCTCCATCATGGTCGCCGTTGAGGATGATGATGTCTTGATACGGCAAAGGATTGCTGCAAAATCCGTGGGCACTGATGAATGCACCGGGCCGCACGAGCCACTTTTGGTTTCCGTCGAAATCGTATGCGGCGACAACCATGGTGCCTGGATAGATCATTCGCTGGTTGCCAACGTTGGGAGCAGCGATCTGCTTGTCGCTCGCCTCCAGAAAGCTGACAAAGACCAATTTGCCATCAGTGGCCGGTGTGCTGGATGCGAAGCTGTTCAGTGCGTGTTTCGATTCGAGTCTCGCTTTCAGCACCGTTGCTTGCCAGATCGGTTCACCGGTATCGCGGTTCAGACAGATCAGAACTCGCTCTTCGGTTTTTGGCAAGCAAGCGGTAACGAACACCCTGTCGCCCAAAATGATTGGAGACGAGTGTCCTTCACCGGGCAGCGGAGTCTTCCATCGTACGTTCTTTCCGGACTTTCCGTCCCACTTCATGGGCCCGGCAACATCGGCACTCCCATCTCCCCGTGGTCCTCGCCAAGCGGGCCAGTTTTCGGCCGCCGCGTACGGAACCAATATAACTATGGCGGCAAGGCAGGGCATCAATCGTAGGTGTTTCATCGAAGTCGTCTTCGTGCGGAGCCGGTGACAAAATCTTAACTTAACATTCACGCCGATCCCGGATAAGCAGGGGCTCGCTGGGCGGTACCTGATCTAGCAGGAACGATCCAATGTCAGGATCGCTGAAATCTTTGTCGCAATTCATCCCGTGGTCGCGTAAATTAGCATGGGCGTTTGAGGTCTCGTTCCGTAAACCTTCGTTTTATTCTGTGTCCGCATTTTCCCGAGTTAATCGCAGTGTGCAGCTACGATGGATTCCAGCTTACTCGCTACTGTTGCCATGTATCGCAACATTTCGTCGACGATGGGGGCAATCGCAGTCGCTGCCTGCCTGATCATCCTGGACGCCCCCTTGCGCGGCGCACAGGATGAGCCCGCAGCAAACAAAGATGACGCTAACGCTTCGGCCGGGCTTGCAGCCGAACTGAAACCACAACACGAAGACTCGCAAGCACTTTTCCGGACATGGCAGGCCAATGCGCGGCTGGACGGGAAGATTCCCGGCGCGCTAATCGGAAACTTAGGCAGTAAGGTGGAGTACTTCATCTCGCTCAACGAAGGGCTCGACTTGTCAGCGAAATTTGAACAGCTGTTGCCGCGATTCGACGCCACGGTCGACTGGACGAAGTCGGACGCAGTTGCGTTGTTGGATGATACCGCTGCCATCCATAGAATTCCTCTTCTGACGACTTTGGCAGCAGCCGAAGAGGCAATCATTCACAGCGGACTGCCGCTACCCGCTGAATTGAAAGATGCGGCTTGGGGCCAGGCCGCGCCCAGCGGCCTGCGCGCCGCCTGGCTTCTGGAACCGCGTGCGAAGTGGCATCGGCTCGGCACATCGCTCAAGTCACGCATCCTTGTTCATAATTCGGGGCAGCAGGCAGTGATTTTCGCGATGCCATCATGGCAACAAACCAGCGAGCATTCCGCTCACGATGCAAACGGCGCAACCATCAACGTCACCTCAACCTATTGGACAACGCTGGCGCGAAAGACGACTTATCGGCTTGCGCCCGGTGAGTACTGCGAATCGCCCGCGCCCGGCATCGGCGTCGGTACCAAGGCCGAAGACGAAGACTGGGCCAATGTCCGTGTCGGTGCGTGGATCGATGCGAAAACGCGTGACGAAGTGCGGCTTTCGCCAGGCGCTGTCAAAGTAAGCGTGCGACGCATCTTTGACGAGAATCCTGTGATGAAAGAGCCCACCAGCGCCGCGGACCTGTGGAAAAGAATCGTTGCCGAGCGCGTCGGACGCGAACTCCCGTTGCCGGACTCAGCCGCCGAACGTGCGCAACTGCTCCGCCGCGTCTCGCTTGACCTATTCGGCTTGCCGCCAACACCGGAAGAATTGGCCGCGTTCGTTACGGACGATGCGCCAACGGTGCGCGAAGCACTGGAAAAACGCCTGCTGGAAAAGCCTGGCTTCACCCCGCACATGGGCACGCTGCAGCCGGGCGAGATCCGGTTTCGCGTCCTCCCCGCCGATCCGGACGCCGCAAATCGACCGCGTGTCGCGACCGGACCCGGCTACTACATCTTGGGCGATCATCAGCGATTGCAGGTTCAGCGAAGCATTGATGGCGATCGCCGCACGAACAAAGCGACCATCCGGTTCTTCGCATCGAAACCGAAAACCGACCCACCAGGCAAGCCTTACGATATCGCGCTCCCCGATGGACTGTATTCTTATGCCATCGCCTGGGATCGAGACTCAGGTGTGCTGTGGGTTTCGCAAAAAGGCCTGGCGCGGAGCTACGATTTCACCAATCCGGCGGAGGTGAAGGAAACACGGCTTGGACCAGACGAAGTCGTCAATCTGCCGAAGCGATTCAAGGAGGCAATCGAGACGGCGCAGCAAGAGGAACCGCTCGAGCCCAACAACGGTGGCTAGAGCAATTTCATCATTGATGTGGGATCATCGGTAGGCCAGGACTTGTCCTGGCGCCATATTGCCAGGACAAGTCCTGGCCTACGAGATATCTGAAAATGCGCTAGTACTCGCGCCCTGCGAACGGAGTCGCAGGACTACGGTGTGGACGATTCTTCGATTCGACGGCGACGTATGTTGATGATCTCAAGAGAGTCGTTGGGGACAACCGTTGGATCGACGAACTTGTCGAGATCACGGAGTGCGATCACACGGTAGTCTTGTAGTGCGAGGTATTTCATGAAAGCTTCAAAATCTTGCCGGCTGAGACTCACCCAGTCGTGCGCCGTATCGGGAACTCCATGAAATTGAACGACCGAAATGCGTCCATCACGCGCCTGCTCGACCGCCTTGATGAATTCATCCAAGGTCCAGTCAGGCCGGGCGTCGCCAGCCGAGGGAATCAACAGTGGATGGTCAACTCCCGGTTCAAATGCGAAACCCAGTCCAGCACCGTAAGGGTATTCCGGAGCACCGCCGCGTCGGGCAAATCGAATCCCATGTTTGTTCAGTGTCTCGAAGGCAGCCGTGGTAAAGACATTGCCGGGCCAGGCGAAACTGACCGGTTTGGGGATTCCGTGAGATTCACACTGCTGGGCGATGCCATCTAATTGCTCGGCAAGTCGGTCAACTCTGGCATCCGAGATGCCCAGATGATCTCGCGTGTGATTGCCAATCTCGAAGCCATCATCATGTAACGTGCGAATCTGTTCCCAAGTCAGGTAGTCTTTCTTGTTGGTCTTGAAATCGAATCCCTCGGTGACAAAAAAAGTCGCTCCAAATCCGTATTGTTTCAGGATCGGCCTTGCGATCGTGAAGTGGGATTTTGATGCGTCATCGAATGTTAGCACGACAAGCCGATCCGGAATCGCCCGTGGCGACGCAGACGGATCAGCCGCAGTTGCAGCCTGCGGCAACGTCGCGAACAGTATTGCAATCAGCAAACGCATAGAACGGTTCTCTTTCAGATAGGTCCCGATCAGTGATTAGAAATCCACGGCGACACGGCTTAGTTTTCAAACAAGATATTCGCTGTGCAACTATCCAGGTCGATCTTTTGGGTTTCACTGAATACGATCGCGGGCGTGATCGTTAGTTTTGCATCCGTCATGTCCTTTGGTGCCAAGAGCGCGAGTTCAATGGGTACGCGCCCGAACCAACCGGTATCATCCGGTTTACGCCGGAGCAGTACAAACGCTTTGTTACCCGTGGCACCGGAGGCAACAACCACGGTCTGCGGATCCCATTTCCACCAAAACGATGCGCCGGCTCCGGAATCATTACTGATTGGTCCCCATTTTCCTCCTGACGACAAACCGATTTTTAGGTTGGCATCGGCCCCATAGCTCTGGTTGGCAATCATATTGTTTGGCAACACATCGGTTATTTGAACCACCGAGTCATTTGAGTCCGAGGTGACACGGAACTCAAACACGATTTGGGAAGTCTCATCGGCAAGTTCTTCGAGTGAGTCCCAATTAGGTTGAATTGTGATCGGTACCGAACCGTGCCACCTGCTAAATCTAGCGGTCGACGATACCGGGTCCGCAATGATCGTAGGAGAGACGAGCAGTTTTCCAAGCGTCAGCTCAAAATCTTCGGTCTCACCGCCAAGCGTGACTTCCCATGCGGCCGCTGCTGTCGTGACGATGGGTGATTGCAGGTACCACGGAACAGATAAAGCACCATCCTTCGCTCTGTGGAGCATTGATTTCTTCCATCGTTCTTTCGTTACGACCAACGGCGTTTCGATGGGCTCGAATGATATCCTGGTCGGATCATCTTCGTTTCGCGACTCCCCACGGTTAGACTGGGGTTGTGGTTTGACTTGTTGCGATGACGCCGGTTCTGGCTGCGACCGCTTTGCGGAGCCGGCTGCCGCATGACGATCAATCGCTGTCTTCCGCTCGCTGCATCCGCAAACTAGTGAGATCAATGTGAGCAGCAAACTGACAAAAAAGTTCCTAGGCATGAGACTCGCTCAAGTGAATCATTTCGTAGACGACTGGATGAATATAAGGAGCCGACAACGTGTTTTGGAATAGGAGTCGTACGTTGAAAGGCAGAAGATCACTCGGCTAGCTGCCTGATCGTTCCCGCGGCATTGTGACATAACCCCCGGGCTCACTTGTCGTTGTTTCCCTTTTGACGACACGAACCTGCCAAATCTGAGGCTCCCCGGTCGGCTTCTCAAGCTTCGCCAGCATCCAATTCCGCGGTCACAGCCAGATCAATGCGGTCCCATCTCCAGGCAGGGGCGGGTTCCCGAATGACACCAAAAAAACAGCGGAAAATGCCATTTCAGGGCATTTTGTCTCGCTGCATGAAACACTCCGGTGGCTTTCACGCTTGGGATGGTGAGCTTTAACAAATCTCCCCCGGACCCCCAAATATGGAGCCTTACTCATGCGTCACAAACTTGCCCTTTCCTTGGTAATGGTCTTCAGCTTCGCTGGAGCTTTGGTCAACGGTGCCGACACCGTTTCCGATGCTGAGACCAAGTTCTATCGATCGATCAGCCTTGGCGACGCGGACGCCGCCTATCAACAGATGCATCCGGCGCTGCAAGAACTGATTGACCTTCCCGTGCTCGAGGCCTGGTCGATCGCAGTCCGCGATACTCTCGGCAGCTACCAATCCAAAACGCAATCCGAATTCAAGCGGACTCAACAACTGACTGGAGTCATGATTGACATCGAGTCGGAACTGGTTTTCGAGCATGGCAGTGCAACCGCATCGATGAGTTTCTTCGATGGCCAAATGGTTGCCTTCAACGTGCAGTCGGATCAATTAACGAATTGGTTTGAAGGACCAACCCGCTTAGACCCCTATACGAAAACGGCGGAGGCGTTCATTGCAGCGTTCCTGCGTAAAGATGGTGATCAAGCACGATCGCTGATGCATGACGCCCTGAAGAAACTGTTCGTCGAAAACGAACTGGAATCGATGATGCAGAACGTCGCAGAAAACAGCGGTGCACTGAAGGAATCGCAGCTGAAATCGCACCGCATGTCGCTGGAGAATGACCGGCAAGCACTGTACCTGGTGTACGGCATCGACTGCGAAAACGCCACCGGCGAATGCGAGATCGAAATCCAGTTTATCGGTATGAAAGGCCATTTGATCGGTTTCAACTTTCAATAGCCAAAGCCGTACCCGCCAGGGCCAAGTCCTGGCCTGCAACCTGCGGTGTTACTGAGAATACTCGAGCCACCGGATTTCCGAGGAAATTGTGATTCCTTGGAACCGGTGGCTTTTGCCATTCCGGGCGGAATTAGCCGACGCAGCCCAGCTCTGTCTTGGAATCAGGATCGCCAGCACGGGTCCTGCTGGCCCCGGCCTGCAAACCAAGCCGCCAGTGCAAAACAAAACCGGTAACACACGGGATTCTCTTTCGCTTGGATATGAGTTCCCTTTCACAATTCAATCACAAAGGACTCAGCCATGTTCAAACTCAAGTACGCGATTCCAATGTTTCTGTTGTTCAGCAGTTTCTGTGGCGTATCCGAGGCCCAGACTTACAGCTACAAGACGACTTACTGCATTCAAGTGAAGTACGAGATGTGGCGGAACGGATCCAGCTACTGGGCGACCGAATATGAAACATCCAGTCTCGCCGATGCTCAACTGGTGTTTGCCTTCTTCGAGGCGGCATTAGAAGACGGAAGCCTTTGCGAAATACTCAATTGCGGTTTTGATTGGATCGTTGTCGATGTACGGTTAAAGACCAAATACGAATGGTACGTGCAACCCGCCCCCATCTGGCAGAATCTGCTGTACCGAAAACTTTGACGCAAGGCAACAAAACGCTGCGAAGCTCGTAGGCCAGGACCTGGGCCGCGTCCGGCTTAGCATGCTGGTTGTGATGAGATCTAGGAAACCGCGGAGCGGTGAAAGAATATAGCCTGGGGTGAACCAACGAGCGACAGCGA
>JBFJVZ010000329.1:0-9212 GCA_041623895.1 Pirellulaceae bacterium
ATGAACCAGCCCAATAATCCGATTTGGATCAAGATTCGCCAATACAATTGCCGCATGCTGGTCAAGCTGATGAATGAATTGGAGTCGATGCCCGAAGGCAACGGCACAATGATGGACAACACGCTCATCGTTTACGGCAGCAACAACGCTGACAAACAACACACAGCGGGCGCGAACTGGCCGTTCATCTTGCTCGGAAACTGTGGCGGCCAAATCAAAACGGGGCAGTACACCAAGATCACCGGTCGTCCAATCAACGACCTGTACACAACGTTGTTGCATGTCATTGGCGCGCCGCAAGACCGATTCAACTTGGACAACAAGATGGCCAACATGTACCAATCAAAACTTGGCCCCATCGAAGAGTTGATGGCGTAAACGCGACGCTGTCCCGCAGGGGCTTGAACATAGTAGCCCAGGCAACTTCAAAACGAATGCTTCCGGGTTACATGTTCGGCCGTCTCCTGGCGTCCCGATTGCCTTGTCAATCACGTGACAAACAATGAATAAAAGTATCGCCTTATTCGCTGGTTGCATTTTCGTTTTTGGATCGCCAGGCAACTGCGGTGCCGAGCCGCCCACGTTTGCATCGCTTGTTAAGCCGCTTTTACAGAATCACTGCATTGATTGTCACGGTCCCGACACGCAAGAAGGCGATCTGGCACTGCACGAGCTAACCGGCGTGACGGGCGAAAACGCTGAAATTTGGAAACGAGTTTGGGAACAAGTCGCGCTGAAAGAAATGCCGCCCACGGATGCAGGTGATGGGCCCAAAGCCTTAGACCGCCTGCGTTTGTCCAATTGGATTACCAGTGAACTGGCTCGTGCGATGGAGGACAAAGGTGGTTTTTATGCGCACATGGACGCCGCCAAAGCAAACCATTTAGACCATGACTTGTTGTTTGGCGACCTGCCAACCGAACTTGAGCCTCCATCGACGCCCGCGCGACTGTGGCGAGTTCATCCGCAAGAACATCTGGCACGATTGAGTGCGTTGATCAATCGCGAACCAGAATACGATCCGAAGAAACCCGGTGTTCGAACACGCGGCGATTTTGTCCCGCCAAACCAAGAAGGTGAAGTCAAGGTTTACTACGGACTTGATCGCGTCATCGGTTGGGTTGGTGGGAGTGCTGCCTATGCGGCAGCGATTACAGGTTTTCCGCCAATGCTAAGCACGAATGACGCACACGGCTTACGAAGCTATTCGCATCAGTATTCGGTGAACGGTGCGGAAGCGACACAAATTGCCGGCACAGCCGAAAACATTTTGCGATTCATGGCACACGGGCCAGATGCTGAACCGTATCAATTCGCGGACAAGATTGGCGACATCGACAACAAATACAAACATGAAGGCTTGCGCGGCTTGGCTCAAAGTCTGTTTTACAGCAAGACACCCAAGCGGCCGCTGACACCTGTATTTGATCTCATGCAGTCCGAAGGTGTCCCGGATGAACAACTAGAGACGGCTGTAAACTTTCTGTTTGAATCGCTGACGGGTCGGCCGCCGATCGAAAAGGAATCGCAACAGTACATCAACATTGCGAAACAGGCGATTGCTGATCTCGGTAAAGAAGAAGGCGTGATCCTGGGATTGACTCCGATCTTTTTGGACCGTGAATCGTTATTTCGAACAGAGCTTGCTGATGATGGAACGCCCGATGAGTATGGACGCGTCATGTTGCAAGGCCACGAGTTGGCTTTGGCGATCAATGCCGCATTCTGCTATTTGGGACCGGACGAATCGCTGAAACAGGCTGTGGCGGACGGCAAGCTGACGACGCGTGAAGACGTACGACGCGAAATCACGCGGATTATCAGTGACGACAGCATCCGTAAGCCACGCCTGCTGCAATTCTTCCGCGAGTATTTTGACTACGACCGAGCCGGAACGATCTGCAAAGATTCCAAGGCTTTGGCAAGCGCTGGAGGGAATAGCAAGACCTACTATCGAACCATGTTTGCGATGACGGCCAGCACGGATCGGCTGATCGAGTTGATATTGCAAGAAGACAAGGACGTGCTGTACGAGTTACTGACGACGGATCGAGTGGTCTTCGCCGGCCAAGACGCCGATTATTTTGGCGAATTTGTTGGACCTCAGAAAAAGAAGCCTGAACCGGCGGAAGCTGAACAGGACAAAAAGAAGAAAAAGAAGAAGGATCCGGGCTCGCCGCTGGTTCAGCGACTGACGTTGCCAACAGGAAAGGCCATCCATGTGCGAGTTGCGCGAGTCGTGCGTGGTGGCAAGACACAACGCACGCTGACGACGCTGCCAAAAGATCAGAGAATGGGAATTTTGACCCATCCAAGTTGGTTGGTTTCTCATTCCGACGCGATGGATAACCATGCGATCTTGCGCGGCCGCTGGATTCGCGAACGACTACTGGGTGATGCGGTTCCCGATGTGCCGATTACCGTTGATGCGATGTTGCCGGATGAACCTAAGTCAACTTTGCGAGAGCGGATGCGGGTCACACGCGAGGATGCTTGCTGGAGGTGCCATCGCAAGATGGATCCGTTGGGGTTGCCGTTTGAGATGTACAACCACGTCGGAATCTTTCGCACGAAAGAGCAAGGGAAAGAAGTCGATACCAGTGGCGAGATCATTGGCAGCGGTGATCCGACACTGGATGGCCCTGTCGAAAACGCGTTGCTGATGATTCAAAGGCTTGCGGACAGCGAGCGTGTACATCAAGTTTTTGTTCGGCACGCGTTTCGGTTTTGGATGGGCCGCAATGAAACGATCAACGATGCCCCGATTCTGCAAGACGCGTATCGAGCGTACAAGGACAACGGCGGCAGCATGAAGGCATTGCTGACATCCTTGTTAACGTCTGATGCGTTTCTGTACCGAAAAGTCGAACGCTAACGCACCAAATCAGCGGATCGATCGGCCCCGCGGCCTTACTTGCCGGGCGGCAGATCGATGCGATGGCTCCGACGGAGATCCTTGTTCGGCGTACGACGCAGTTCTGCTATGATCCATAAACGTATTTTTGAGAGTCACGCAACGTTTAGGATTCTTCATGTCGTCCTCGTTAGCAGACAAACCCAAATCGTATCAACTTCCTGCTAGCGGATGACTCAGGTTTGCCAAAGCGAACGGAATTGCTTACCAAAAGATCTTGGCTTTTCCTGATATCGAAGGGCTGGCGGCGGCTACTGAGGATCAAATCCTCGATTCAGACCGTTCTCAATTCCTGAGGTCCGAGATACTCTGTGTATCCCGATTTTCAATTCGATCTGTTCCCCGTCCGGAGAAAGCCGCCAATGAAGCCGTTCACGTTCATTTGTGCACCGCTGTTGTGTGTCATCAGCGCCAACCATTGCCTGTCGGACAACTGGGGGTCGTGGCGGGGTCCGACCAGCAATGGCGTCTCGACTGAAAAGAACGTTCCAACTGAATGGTCCAAAGATGAAAACGTGGCGTGGCGAATTGAACTGCCGGGACCAGCCGGCGCCACACCGGTTGTCTGGGACGACCGGATCTTCCTGACCACCATCGACGACGAAAGTTTGCTGCTGCTGTGTGTCGGAACCGACGGCAAAGAACAATGGCGAAGGGAAATCGCCAAAGGCAACAAGGACGCCCGCGGCGACGAGGGCAATTCGGCATCGCCGTCACCCATCACCGACGGCAAACACGTCTGGTCGTTCATGGGCACCGGACATCTGGCCTGCTTCACGGTTTCCGGCCAGCCCGTGTGGCATGCCGATCTGCAGGAGCGGTACGGAAAATTCAAAATTGCGTTTGGTATGTCCGCCACACCGGTGCTGCATGACGGCCGCCTGTTTGTGCAGCTGATCCATGGAGACGGAAAACCGAGCACCCAGGAAGCCATCGTTGTGGCCATGGACGCGGGCTCGGGGAAACACCTGTGGAAGGTTGATCGTGTCACAGGGGCTGCGAAAGAAAATGAGCATTCGTACGCATCACCCATGCTCTACGATTTCGGCGGTACGACATTGCTGATCACTCATGGAGCGGATTACACCGTGGCGTATGCGCTGGAGGACGGACGGGAAATCTGGAGGCTCGGCGGACTCAACCCTCAGGGCAACAGCTATCACCCGACGCTGCGTTTCGTTGCCTCTCCAGCTGCGGCCGAGGGCATCGTCGTCTGCCCGACGGCAAAGAACGGTCCTGTCTTTGCGGTTGATCCCGAGAAACAGGGTGATCTGACTGATAGCGATGCGATCCTTTGGGTTCGAGACCAACATACGCCGGACGTACCGTCTCCGCTGATTCACGACGATCTGGTCTACCTGTGCCGGGAAAATGGCATGCTGCTTGTGCTGGATCGGGCGACCGGCCAGGAGGTCTATATGGAACGCACTCATAGTCACCGGCATCGCGCCTCACCCGTGTTTGCCGATGGCCATCTCTACCTGACCGCCCGGGACGGCAAGATCACGGTGGTGAAGGCCGGGCGAGAATTTCAAATCGTCGCACAGAACGATACCGGCGAGCCCATGTCGGCCTCACCCGTGATCTCAAACGGCACGATCTATCTGCGAACCTTTGAAGCTTTATGGGCAATCCGAAACAACTAATCGACGCATAGGCTCTGTTCCCGGAGTCGTCCGCACGAAAACAGTGGAGCAGCGACAGGCCGAGACGATAGCAGTGCTAAGACGCGAATTGGCGTAGTCACAGCTGACACTTCTGGGCAGATGCATCACCGGTAATTTCTGCCAATTTCCGCGAAATTAGTTGTAAGAAACCGCGTCGTGTCATCGACTAGATGGTTGTAGCTGCGAAGCAGCGGTCCACTGGTCGAAAAAGGCCCCCTAGGTGGCAACCACAGCGGGAATAAGTAGATGACAGATTGGCGGCAGGTCGTCGAGCAACACGGACACGTCGTCTGGCAGACGGCCTACCGGCTGTTGGGCAACCACGCCGACGCATCGGATTGTTTCCAGAAGGTGTTTCTGGACGCGGTCCAGGTCACTCGCCGCGAGAGAGTCCAGCAATGGCCCGCGTTGTTGCGACAAATGGCGACCGCCCGGGCGATCGATCTTTTGCGAGATCGCTATCGCCGTCGAAGTCGCAGCGAGCCGATGGCGGCAGCGGCGGAGGCAACCGCTGACACACCACTGCCCGAGCAGGAAGCCGAGGCGGCCGAACTGAGCGACCATCTGCGTCTCGCCTTGACCCAGCTGCCCAATGGCCAGGCCGAAGCCTTCTGTCTCCGCTGCGTCGAAGGAATGAGCTACGAGGAAATCGCCAAGCGGTTGGAAGTCGAGACCAATCATGTGGGAGTCCTGCTCAATCGTGCTCGCACACGGTTGCGGCAACTGTTGGATCGTTTTGTGACCTCAGGGAACGCCAGCCAGGAAAACTCGCCGTGAACAAGCATATCAATCCAAGTCACGATGATCTGCTGGAAAGAGCCGCTGAGGCTCTGCGGCAGACGCCGGTCTCCGCCGGCCCCCCAGAGGATCTGGTTGCCGACGTGCTGGCCCGCCTTGAGCGAGAGGAAGCCACCGGTATGGTTCAACCCCAATCCCTTTTCGAGAGGATCCGTTCGATGAAACCGATTACAAAATTCGTGCTGGTCGCCAGCTTGTTCTTGGTGTTTTGCGGAATGTTCAATCTGCTCTCACCGCGCAGCCGTGCGCTCGCCTTCGAGCAAGTCGCCGCGGCGCTCGAGTCCATCGAAAGCGCCACGTGCGACATGACCTCAGAAACCAGTGACGTAAAGACCCAATCCAAAGCGATGTTCCTAGCGCCTTCTCTGGAGCGGATCGAGACGAAAATGGGGAACCAGATGATGAGCATCAATATCTGCGACCTGCGGGCCAAGAAATGGCTCACCCTGATCCCCGCGCAGAAGATGGCGATCGTCCTCAAAATGGAGGAAGCACCCAATGATCGGCCGGTCAACGGATCGTTCGAGCTGATGCGTGAGAGAGTCCGCAAAGCTCAAACGGATCCTGAAAAAGGTTTCCAGCCGTTGGGTGAGAAGCTGATTGATGGAGTTCGCGTAGTCGGCTTCCGGCTGGATGACAAGACCGGCTTCACTGACATCTGGGCGGATCCCAAAACATCGCTGCCGATTCGCGTCGAAACGACATTCCTGGGAGAAACGAAAGTCGAAGTCGTGATGTCGAACTTTCAGTATGACGTCGAACTCGATGAATCGCTGTTCAGCTTCGACCCGCCACAAGACTACACGGTCCGCGAGATGGCAGTCAGTCTCGCTCCTCCGTCCATCAAAGATCTGGCAGACATGCTTCGATTCGCCGCCGAGAACAATGACGGCGTCTTCCCCGAGGAAATTAGCGGTGCCAAGGGTGTGCACCTGGTGATGGGCAAGCTGCTGCAAGAGGTAGCGACGGAGCATGGCCAGGATTCGCCGCAGTGGAAGGACGCCCTGATGGAATACACCACCAAGATCAGCCGCGGCAATGCATTCGTGATGTTCGAGCAGCCGAAAAGTCAGTGGCACTATCAGGGAGGCGGCGTGAAGCTCGGCGACACCAAGACTGCAATCTTCTGGTACAAGCCCCAAGAGAGTGACACCTACCAGGTGCTCTACGGCGACCTCCGAGTCCAGCAGGACGTGGCCGAAACCGACCTGCCGAAAAACAGGCTCAAGAAGTAGTCGTGAAATCTGCTTCGCTCAATCTGCGCTCGCAGACGCCCCCGCCCAAGTTCCACATCTACCTCCGCTGACTCTTCCGATTCGGTTTCGCAGTCAGCAGCCTGCTCACCTGGAGTCGTCGGCCTCTATACGACAACTCCGCGCTTCCTACGACTCGCAGTTTTTAGCGGCCATACGAAATGTTTCGTCAACGAACATGGATAGATTCTCGCACTAGAGAGACAATCCCCGACTACGATCCGACTGTTGACCCCTCTCTGCCTTCCTCGGGTCTCAACTCAAAGGTGAGCTATAACGACACACCTGATCGCGCAACGTTTTCCCTTCTTGTCCACCCATTTGTAGCGGTGTCCCTGGGGTTCGTTAGGATCACGTCGATACTCGCAGCGCTAGAAATGATCGGACGCTGCCGACATTGTGAATCGGGCGACACACGGTCGAAACTCTTTCGTCGCTGCAAATGATTGCCGCTGACGGAAGAAGTCGGCCACGGATGGCACTGATCAACACGGATGATTCTCTCATGCATGTTACTTGTTCTTATCCGTGCAGATCTGTGCGATCAGTGGCTCTCTTCTCCGGTCTGTAAACGCCCACGCTCGAGAATGTTGCGTTGACGATGGGCGTCTGCTATCATCTTGGTGTAGGCGTGATCTGTTGGTCGGATCAAGACTCGCGCCAAAACAGCCACAACCACTCGTTGCAACCGAGCACTCAAAACATCTTGGCTCGGCAGTGACCCGTTTGTCCGTGCCGGCTGAACACAAACGATATTCGACTCAGGCAAACGTACTTCACAAATTGGACGCAGCGTGATGAACCGCATCCGTTTGATATTGATTGTCGCCGTGATCGCGATGCCGCGCCCGACGTTGGCGGACCTTCCTCAGGACGATGCTAAACCGTCTGCGTTTGACACAGTGCTGCAACGCGCTGCCCAAGCTGCGGCTTCCGACGAGTGGACGAAAGTGGGTTGGTCCGACATGCAACTCGAATCTTCACTGTCCGAACTGATCGACGATCTCCAAGAGATCACGAAAAACAAACACATCGAACTTCCGACCACCTTCGATACGGTCCGCCCCGCGATCAGCCGCGATGGTTCCAACATCGCGCATCTCAAAAACGGTCTGTTTGTTACCAAGCGTGGAACGGTCGCGCACGCCCACGATTCGATTATCCTTGCTGATGAAAGCATCGAAGTCAGTCACGCACGCAATTGTCTTATCATTGCTCGTGGCGCTGTTGACGTCGCCCATGGCAGTCGAAACGTGATTATCGCTGGGCACTTCATTCACACGAGCGCTGATGGGCCCCCGGATCCGGAAAGCCCTGGGCCAAACGGCAGCGTGTTGATTTCCGGCTCCGTAGTCAATGTGCCTCACGCAAACGATACGATTGCTTGTGCTCCTCTGGCGGTAACCATGTCGTTCGCAACGAACGGCATCTTCATCAATTCTCCAAACCGGAATATTTCACACGAGCAAAACTCAACCTACTTCACGGATGAATCAGGAACACTGCCAACAAGTTCGCTTACGCACCCATTGATCGACAAACTGATGATCATACGAATCGTCGCGCCGGATGATTCTGGCAATGGCTCGCTGGTGGCAACAAATCATGCAAATGTCGAATCCGTAATTCGCATTGGTGACGCAATCCCAAAAGCGACGGCTGAACTCGAGGGCTGGAAATTGGTCTTCGTTGGCGATGGATTCGGGTTGTTTGCAAAGGACGGGCAATACGCCGGTGCCTACCTTGTCCCTCGCAACTAAACGTCGAATATCAAACGGTTCAACCATAAGCCGCGGGCCGCGCGGTTTCTGAAATCAACATTGGTTGGCCGCGGCCCGGTCAACCGGGCCGTTACTCGACTGAATGAATGTGATCGTTGAACGTGTCACCGTTGATCTTGCACTGTCTGATTTGATCGTCGCTCGTGTTCGATCCCACTTCGGTTACGACTTCATCGGTGCTGAGAACACACCACCTGGACTAATCAACGACGCATATTTATCTTCCGTCGGGCGTCACCTGATGCTCCAGTTTTCCGACGCTCCCCGACCAAGTCGATGATCGCTGCATCGTGCACCGCGATACCGATCCATGTTTAACCTCTCGATTAATACATGCGATCCGACTTTGCTCAAGTGGAGTGAAGCCGGGTAATGCTGGTGAAGGACACCGCACTCGGGAAACCAGTGGCAAACAGGGAACACAAACCTTAACCTAACTCTGAGAGCCCCCGTCTACTCGCCGCGAAGCCGCCGACAGCGCGTTTTCAAAATGGAAGATCAACCGCGGCGGCCCGGTTAGCGTATTTCGTCATCGCAGACAGAAGGACTCAACATTGGAACGCAGGGGAGTATCGTCTCGGCTTCAGTTTTCGCTGCAAACTTTTCTAGCTGTGATCTCGCTCGTGGCCATCTGTTTCACTTACTTGGCGAGTCAAGACGCAGCCCGACGTCAACTGATTACTGACATCGAGGAAGTTGGCGGGACTGTGAAATTCGACGACTCGATCACTTTGTCGCTATTCAAGAGCCAACGCGTATCTGAGGTTATGATCCCGCATGGTCGCATCGGTGACGTTGG
>JBFJVZ010000330.1:0-9099 GCA_041623895.1 Pirellulaceae bacterium
ATCGCCGCGGGGAAAGTCAGGTCGGATATCGCGATTCCTGGGGCTGCGGAATGCTCGCTCAGACGAGCAATCCTGACCCCAGGCTCTACTCTGCCACTGCTACGCAGTTGTCGCATCTTTGTGACGAACGAAATCGTCGATGCCTACAACCACCATGACTCCGCAAGAAAGCCTGCCTTGAATAACTGCCTAAGCCGGACACTCTCCCTGTCCTGGCAACAAACGCCAGGACAAGTCCGGGCCTACTGAAATGAAACCGCTCTGGTTTTGTTTAAGGTAACGCCTGGAACGTGAACAGGTCCGCGTCCTGTAAATAAAACTCCAGCCGGATTGTTTGACCTTTCAACTGTTCCATCGTCGAATCGTTCCAGCGAATCTCGTGCGCCGTGCTGTCCGCGGTAAACGGCTGGCAGTCGCTGTGATCAAAACCGGAAAGCGGCTTGCGATGCGAGTCACTCACCCGCACGGTCAACTCACCGCCGACTGCCTTGGCATTGACGACCAGCTTGCCGCCGGGCCATTTGATCGCTCGCGTGCAGGCCACGCCGCCGCCGGCGGGCCCCCGCAGTGACACGAAACCCTGCTTGCGGATTTTCGCCAGGCCAATCGCACCGTTTCGATCTCGCGTGCCGTGCGGCCCATCCCAGCCGGTGTAGTAAATCCACCACTGATCACCAACTTCAAGCCACGATGGACTGGCAAAGATCATCTCGTCGTCCCACGATCCAGCTTCGCCGTAGGGAATGATCGGCAGACGACCGGCAAAGCGGTGGAAGTTAATACCGTTGCGACTGACCGCTAATTCCGTTTGGATCAGATCGTTCATCCGAAACGGTTCAAGAAATCCCCAGTAGATGCCATGCCGATAAACGGTCGGCATCCCGTAGAAAAAGTTGAAGTGTTTTTCGCTATCCAATTCATCGGGAATCAGAATCGTTTGCGGCCAGCGATTGGGTTGGGCAAGCCAATCGCTCCAAAGTTTCGGACTGCTCAGCCGAGCGACTCGCCGGGAAGCACCGGTATCGATCATTTCCGTACCGAACGCGCGATACATCTGTTTGGCCCGGCAGAATAACACGTACTCATTACGTCGCGGATCGTACGAGATCGTATTGTGATGATCGCTATGCAGATGCGCGATTCGTGTATCGCTGTCAGCATCCCAATGAATCCCGTCTTTTGAACCGACGATTCGAAGCCCGTTAACGTTGCTACCGCCTTTGCCTTTCGCTCGATACAGCATCAGCCAGCGAAATCCCTGGCGGTCGTCCTGCGGTACGTCCAGCAAACAGGGTCCGCACGTTTCCACAGTCGGCTGATCTGCCCGCGCGATCACAATGTTGTTTGGTTTTCGATCGTGCCAGGCGAACAGACCCAGATCCGGCCGATTCCATTTAATACCATCGGCTGATTCGGCGTAGGCAATCAGAGTCTTGAAGGCTCGGCCTTTGTTCTGGTCCTCGCCTGCCGTTTCGGTAACCGGGAAGTTGGCCTGGTAATACATCCGGAACAAGCCGTCATCCGGATCACGTGCGACCCACAGGAAGCTTGGTTGATCCTCCGACATCAACGGGTTGGCGGCATGCTTCTGTGCTTGATGAAAAACCCGCCGAACCGCTTGCCGTTTGTAGCGAATCGCCCAGTGATTATCGACGATCCAATTGTCGAAAACAAATTGAGGTTCGAACCCGATTTCGACTGGTTCTTGGGGGATTTGCGCCACGGCTTGCGATGCCAACAGCACCGCAAGCCAGCAGCAAAACACTCGAGATTGAATCCGCAAGCTCATGCACAACCGTGTTTAGGGGTTGATTTCATCGGTCCGAAATGGAACCGCCGGCAGACCTTCTTTGTTGTAAAGATTCGCACCTTCGGGGTTGCCGGAATAGGCGTAGCGAACGGCAACCGGCTGCGGCACCTGGTCCGAGGAAAGCACGACCTGATCGCCTTCGATGCGGGCGTCAGCCCAGTGCCACTGGTTGTCTTTGCCGGCGATCGCGAATCGCTTCAGGGGCGTGTCCTGATCTTCAACGGCTGGTGCAAGGCCTGATTTTCTTCCCACCATCAATCCGCCACCGACATGGTCGAAGCTAATTCGGGCTTCCTTACCGTCGACTTTCATTGATTTGAAAATGGGACCGCTCACGACGGCGTCCGCCTGACCGTGAACATCACGCAATGCCCAACGTGCCAGACGCTTGCCGACGTCCTGTTTATTCCGCGGGTGGATATCGCGAGCGTCACCAATGTCAATGATGCATGCCAGTCCCGTGTGTGGCGTCTTCAGAATCTCACTTTGCGCGAAACGCACACGCGCGAACCCGTCACCGCCCTCGGGGTTGTCGTTGGGGTTGGTGAAGTTGGCGAGTTGGACAACGTAAAAGTAAAACGGAAAATCTTCGCCTTGGTTCCAAACCGTGCGCCAGCCGCTGATCAGAGCATTCAGTTTGTGCAGGTACAACATGCCGTCACCGGCGTTCGATTCGCCCTGATACCAAATCGCACCGCGCACGCCGAACGGCACCAGCGGATCGACCATGGCGTTGTAGATGGCCGTCGGTTCGCCGCCGCTGGTTGGTCCCGGCATCTTTGGTTGCGTCGGCAATGGACGTTGCTGGGCAATCGCTTCTTTGCATTCGGCCAGCCAGGCGTCCATGCCTGCCAAATACGCGTCCCAGGTTTTTTTGCCAGCATCAGTGCTGGGGATGCGGCTGTCAACACTCTCGGAAAGCTGTTTCAGTGCCGGCTGACTGCGAAATCCGATCGGCGGCGTCCACGGTTCAACTCGCGTGCCGCCCCAATTGGTACCAAGCAACCCAATTGGCACGTCGGTTTCCTGGTTCAGTTTGCGGCCAAAAAAATATCCAACGGCAGAGAAGCCGCCGACAGTGCTTGGATTACAAGGTTTCCACGTAGGATTGCCACGCAATTCTTCGATCGGCAGCGGCGCGGTCTCGTGCCCGGGAACATCAAACAATCGAATCTTGGGGTAGTCGGCGTTCTTGATTTCCTCGCCGGGATTCATCGAGCCGCTAACCGTCCACTCCATGTTGGATTGGCCGGAACAAATCCACACGTCGCCGACCAAGACATCTTTGAAGGTTTTCTTTTGGTCGCCGGCAGTGATCGATAGCACTTGCCCTTCGGAGTTGGCATCCAGCTTGTCCAACTTGACTTGCCACTCGCCCAACTCGTTCGCGGTGGCTGTCTTCTTCTGGGAAGCGAACTCAATCGTGACTTCCGAATTTGGATCAGCCCAACCCCAAACAGGAACGGCCAGGTCACGCTGCAAGACCATCTGGTCGCTAAAGACTTTTGGCGTGCGAAGTTCGGCGTTCGCGTTGGTAATTGCTGCGAACAGAAGAACGACTGAACATGCAATTCTGATCATGGAGGGGATCCTGATACGAAGGGGATGTTGGGGAGGGTTCGGGTAATATCGAGTCATGGACGGCTTCCGTCCAGCACCGGTGGTAGGTGTACCTGGATGCGGTCGCGTGGCAAGACGGATTCTAACTCAACAACGTTGGCCACGCCGTCCCAGGCACTCTTGTGCTCGGGCTTTACCGATAAATGAACTGTTTTAACGCGGTCGGCCGCCATCAATAAGACGTGCGGCATCTCTACAAATCTGCTGACATTCAGCAGCGTGATGCCCTCGCGGTTGGCGGTTGGCAGTTGGGCAAGATGCAGCTCGCTGATCTTCTCCTCGAACAGCGAGGCATAAAGTGTGAGTGCGGCGGCATTGCCGGTCGCGTGCAGCATCCTTGGCCGGGATGAAAAATGATCGATCTCATCCAATGCCTGAAGCGCTCGACGAATGTCCCAGATTCGCATGCCGTCGGCTGTTTGCCCCAGTTGCATGAAGCGGCGGCGTATCTGGGTCCGTTTTCGTTCATCGCGACTCCATTCGGTCGGGCCAACACCGCGGGGTACGATATAAACCAAGGTCGACGTGGGGCACGACTTTGCCAGCTGGACAATATCCGTCCAAGCATCTTGATTTTCCTCCGCGGAGCCACCGTTCGTTTCGGGCAAGGCCACTGAGAGTAATTTTGAAACCGGCTCCCATTCTTGCTGGCCCAGAACCGTGACGCACAACGGTCGCGATTTTGACGCTTTGCGATCAGTTGGCTCCACGACGTACAGTGTCAAACGATAGGGGGACTGGCTGGTGAACTGATAAGCCCGCACGGCGAAACCATTATGCTCCGCCGATGCCACTTGCTTAACATTCAGCGATTCGATTTCGTCACCGCTTGGCCAGCCGCGGAAGGATTTTTCGCTCAGTTGCGTCATCCAGTTTTCGCGTTGCTTCAGAAATTCCTCCCGGTTATTGGGCAAGTCGTCACGCGAAACCGAGGCAACGAATGTGTCATGAATATCGCTGACGCGTTGATCCTCGGGCAGTTCCGCGAAGACTTTTAGTTGCTCCGGCTCCAAGAACTTCGTCGCCGTGGTTTCAATCAGACTGTCGTCGTCTTTCAAGAATCGGTTGAACCAGCGGAACGCATGGACTCGTAGTTCCTGCGTGTCTTTGTGCGGGCCCTCGGTGATTTGCAAACCCAATTTGTTTTCGGCGTCATGCAGGCGATAAATTTTTCTGACTTTGGCATGCACATCAACAACGCCGTCAAGCGGAAAGATACGATCTTTATCGGTGTTGGAAATCAGCAGCGGCCTGGGAGCGACAAGCGCGGCAACCATCGGGTAGTCCCAGCGGTACGTGTTGACCATGTACATGCAGTCACAGTGACCTTCGACACAACCGTCGACGACATGGTTGTGCAGACTAGTGATCCCGGCAACCGGCACGGCGACCTTGATCCTCTCGTCCAGCGCGGACACCCACCATGAATAAGCACCGCCGCCGCTGCGGCCGGTAACACCAATCCGTTCGGGGTCGACCTCCTTGCGCGATTGCAGATAGTCCAGTGAGCGGATGCAGTTCCAAGCTTCCCCACCCGCCGAAGAATAACCGCGATTGTTCCACCACCACATTTTTTCGCGATAGGTGCCGTGATGAATGCCTTCGATTTCACCCAACTGAATCGTGTCGATGGTCAAACAAACGTATCCGTTGCGGGCAAACCAGGCGCCGTGGTGTTGATAATGAGTCTTGTTGCCGTAGCTGATGCCGTTCTTCTTGACGCCACCGTGGCCGCAAACATAAAGAATTGCCGGTAGCGGTTCTGCCTGTTGTTTGGGCCGATACAGATTTGCGGTGACATACAAACCAGGCATTGATTGAAAGTGCAGATTCTCCACCACGAAGTCGTCCGCTTCGACGCTGCCGGTCACTACGGAATTCAGCGGCGTCTTTTCCGGCAGCGGATCGAGCCCGAGCATTTCATAAAGCTGCCGCCGGTATTCTTCGCGCCGGCTCGTCCAGTCTTCCAGCGTTTGGATGTCGGTAAATGTGCGATCGGTAAGCAGTTTGGTTTGCGCTCGGAAATACTCGGCGGCTAGTTGGTCGCCAATCTTTGTGTCTTCGGCAAACGCGGCGAGACCTTGCAGGGCAATCAATGCCGATACCGCCAGGTGAATGAGGGTACGTGACTGCCCGGTAGATGTTGGTATACGTCGGTTTTTCGTCATCTGAATGGTTCAATTTCAAGTCAATGAGTTTTTGCAGTCTTGGCGGGCTACAGCTTAAATCCCCAGCGCCCGCAATGCCGGCTCGAACGCATTTGCGTGACGATAGAATCCCAGATCGTTGGGATGCGATCCATCGGTCGTGTCGTCGCGGTCATCGCCCAGCAGTTTTTCACCTTCCAAATACCCAAGTTTTTCAAAGCCGGCGGCGACGAGTTTGTCGTAAGCAGCCCGCAGGGCTTGCCGGCTGGCTTGGTGGCGATTCTGTCGTTCCGGGATGAAAGGGGTATTCGCATAAGTGCGATCCTCGACCAAAAGGATCGGTGTCGCGGGCCGCGCCGCGCGCAGTTGTCGCACCAGCGGCTCGGCCCGCTGCGCGACTTCCGCACCCTGCATGTTGGGCAAACAATCGATCACGTAGATTGCCGGATCAAGTTCACACAGAAACTGTCCGACCTCTTTTTCCATGCGACCGTTGCCGGAAAAGCCAAGATTGATCACCGGCCGGCCCAAGCGTCGTCCCAAGATCGCAGGATGCGGCATTCCCGGCCTTGATGCGCAGGCGCCGTGCGTGATCGAAGTTCCGTAGAAAAGAATCGGCTTGTCCGTACGAGGGGAAATCGGCTCGAAGCTGGCTCCCATCGGTACGCCGATCTTCAAATACTCTGTGCCGTTGTACAGCGGCAGGTAAGCCGTGAAATCACGCGGCCCCGCAACGATGCCACTGATCAGCTTGGCATTGGTAGTTTGCTGACTGGGACGGGAAACGGATAGCCAGCGCGAGTGGCCTCGTTCGTCGTCGGCATAAAGATCAACGCCGCTGACACCGGTTGCCGGCATGTGAGGCATGTCCAGCCGCGAAGAGGTGACTTTATAATCAACCCAGATCTCCGTCGCGTCCGTCCGAAAGCGGGTCAACATCCCGGCGGAATGGCGACTGAGATTCCAAACAGCGTCGCGAACCACACCCTTGGCGCGCAGCGGAAGCCGGTCGTAGTACTTTTCCGTTTCTGATTCTGGCCAGCCCTTCCCTTCCACGCCCCAATCACGCACATCATGCCAGGCGAGGGTTGCTTTCGCCGCCGGCTGTTCCTGGGCTGCGATCGATCGGGTCAGCAAGGCTGCGGTGCCGGCTGCTGAGAAACCAACAAATTGGCGACGGTTGATTTGTTTCATGTGCGGCTCCAAGAATTTATAAAACGGACTTCCAGCGGATATTTGGATAAATGCAGGTAACGGACTGAAGCCCTTTCTATGCGGGGTTATCATAACGGCTACCGATTTGGCAAAGTTGCCCCCCCAACGAGGAATCTGATGACTGGCACGCGATTCACCTGGATCACACTTGGACTGTTTCTCTCGGCCGGACAAATCCTGTCCGCCGCCGAAAAACCCAACGTTATTTTCATCCTTGCCGATGATCTCGGCTATCGCGAGCTGGGCAGCTTTGGACAGAAATTGATTCGCACCCCCAACCTTGATGAACTGGCCAAACAGGGGATGCGGCTGACACAGCACTATTGCGGCAATGCTGTCTGCGCGCCGTCGCGGTGCGTGTTGATGACGGGCAAGCACCCCGGTCACGCCTACGTGCGAACCAATCGGTCGACGCCCCCCGAAGGGCAATGGCCGATTCCCGATAGCGAAGTCACGATTGCGGAATTGATGAAAGAACAAAGTTACGCGACGGGTGCTTTCGGCAAATGGGGACTGGGCGGACCTGGCTCATCAGGAGAGCCGCTGAATCAAGGCGTCGATCGTTTCTTCGGTTACAACTGCCAGGCGCACGCACACAGTTACTATCCGTCGTACCTGTGGGACAACGATAAACACTTCAAACTGAACAATGATCCGGAAGTACCCGGGCATGCGTCGCTTGCTAAGGGAGCCGACAAGAACGACCCGCGGAGCTACGACGAATTCAAAGGTCAAGACTACGCCCCCGACCGCATCAATGCGCAAGTGCTGCAGTTCGTTCGTGATAACAAAGACCGGCCCTTCTTTTTGTATTATCCCACCGTCATCCCGCACGTGGCCTTGCATGTTCCCGATGAAGAACTGGAACCATACTTGAAACTCGGCTGGAAAGATCCACCATTCACCCGCGAAAAAGGTTACGGCTACACCCCGCACTTCACGCCGCGAGCGGCTTATGCTGCGATGATCACGCGGATGGATCGCTACGTCGGCAACTTGCTGAAGTTGTTAGATGAATTGAAGCTATCGGATAACACGCTGGTCATCTTCAGCAGCGACAACGGAACAACTCACCTGGATCAAGAAGTCGACTACACATTTTTCAATAGCGTCGGAGAACTCCGCGGCTTGAAAGGATCACTGTATGAAGGCGGCGTGCGGGTGCCGACGATCGTGCGCTGGCCCGGCAAAGTCGCTGCCGGATCGACCAGCGATCGGATCAGTGGCTTCGAAGATTGGATGCCGACGATGCTGGAGGCAGTCGGAGCCGGCGAAACCGTGCCCGACAACATCGACGGTATCTCTCTGTTGCCGACGTTGTTGGGCAAACAGCAGGCCGAGCGGCCGTATTTGTATCGTGAATTCCCCAGCTATGGCGGGCAACAGACGATCCGCGTTGGACAGTGGAAAGCGGTTCGGCAAAACATGAGCAAAGGAAATTTGGAAATCGAGCTTTACAATATTGCCAATGATATCGGCGAGCAAAATAACGTCGCTGCGGATCATCCTGATGTTGTGGCAAAACTCGCCAAGATGATGCAAGAAGTCCGCACACCGTCGGAGACTTTTCCGCTGATTCCCTTGGATGCCCCCGTCAAAAAGAATCGCTAGCCCGCGAAGGCTCGATGATTCCATCTTCGGTAGTCGTAGGTAGTTGTAGGCCAGGACGTGTCCTGGCAGCAATCGCCGGGCCGGGCGTTAGCCTACATTTTTGTCTCGGGCCCCTGATACATGAGGACGCTGTGATGAACGATCCGAAGAAGCCGAATCCGTATCAGCCGCCACCGGGAGAATTGCAACGCCCGGAGGAACGCCCTGATTTGTACGCGATCGTCAGTGATGTTGCCGCGGCCACATCCTATTCACCTGAGGCGTATTTGTTTGTGTTGCAAGGCCTGGAGTTTGCCAAGCAACACGTGCGACACGCGAGGCAAGGAGGCCATATCGATGCAGTCGATCTTTGCTGGTGTGTTCATGATTTGGCGATGCATCGCTTCGGCGATACTGCGCGTTTACAGCTGGAGAATTGGAACCTCAAGACAACGCGCGACTTCGGTGAGGTCGTTTACAGTCTGGTCGAAGCCGGGCTGATGAGGGCAGGTGATGATGACCTCATCGAAGACTTCGACAACGTGTTCGAATTCGCCGACCAGTTCAGGCTGGAAGACTTCAAGTCAACCATTGTCGATGATTCGCCTTGAGGAAACCAAGTTGTGAATCGCTGGCAGCGCTGGTATGTCGTCGTTTGCTCCCAGGCTGTGAATTTATGATCGTCGTCGTTCGCTCCGCGAACGATCGTTCCCTTAA
>JBFJVZ010000331.1:0-9091 GCA_041623895.1 Pirellulaceae bacterium
ACGTGGCCAGCAAGTTTTTGTCCGACGACGATCCACATGCGACGATGGTTTATTTCGGTGCGGTGGACGAGACCGGACATCAACACGGATTCCACCCCAGCGTTGAACAATACGTCCACGCGATCGGCCAGGTCGATCATCATGTCGGACAGCTGATCACGGCCGTGCACAGCCGCGATCGTTACCAGCAGGAAAACTGGTTGATTCTGGTATCAACCGATCACGGTGGTCGCGGAACCGGCCATTCAGGAGGCCACAAGGTTGCCGAAATCTTGACTACCTTCTTGATCGTCAGCGGAGAGGCGGCAAAGCGGGGAAAAGTCGAAACGGAAACTTACGTCGTTGATCTGCCGGTAACGGCGTTATCGCATCTCGGCGTCCAGCTCCGTCCGGAATGGAAATTAGATGGAAAGCCGGTAGGACTCAAGTAGGTGAAACCGAAAGTAGCTGTGTACCCGAACGTAGAAACTGTTCTTAATCGAATTTGCGATGTCGTTTGCTCCTGAGCAGTTATCCGCTCCAGTTCAAGTTGCCGGTCACGGGACAATCGGTAACAAAGTCGCACTTCTGGTCGGAGTGGTCGGCATGGTGGCGGCCGCGGTCGTCGCCTTGAATGACAAATTGATCGCCGGATTGATCTTGGTCGCCGCGCTGCTGTTTCTGGCGACTTCTTTGTTAATTGCCCTCAGGAGGTTTCGTCGCCGAGCCTGGATCTTGGTCGCGGCAGAAGGTTTCGTTCATCGTGATCGCAACGGCGAATCGTCATACACAGACGACCAGGTTGTCGGTTTGAATGTGATATCGAAACCTAATTATCGCGAGGGAGTCTTGAAGTCATACGCCAACGAGATCGAGTTCAAGCTGGCCGCGCGGCCGGCACCGATCAAGCTTCAGACGACGACCAAGGTGGACGAAATCGATCCTTTGGCTGGACTTTTGCATCGCGTGATCGAAGATTACCGCCAGCGGGCCGAGGCGGCGCTGGATGCCGGAGCACGACTGGGCGGCGACGGCTGGTCGGTGGGAAGAGACGATTTAACCGTCGAAGGGAAAGACTCGAGCCGTGTTGCGATCGCAGATCTGGCTGCCATTGAAACCATCGACCGCGAACACAGAATCTGGAAAGTCGGGCAAGATGAGCCGATGCTGAGTGTCCCGATCAAAAGTGAAAACGCGTTCCTGCTGACCCAGTTGTTAACCCCAAAGATTGAAGCAGTCAATCAAGATCGGGAGTTCGATTTGACCCAGCCCGGCCTGGGTCGACAGATTTTTCGAAGGTCCACCGGCAGGTTTGGACGCGGTTTCGCCTGGTTGTGCATACTCTTTTCTTTGCTGGCGATCCCGCTACTGGTGCTCGCGGCGATCGCTGCAGAGCCGACTCTGATCGCGATCAGCATCGCTGCCCTGTTCCTGGCTCCGTGTGCGTTGCTGCTGGGGCTGTTCCTGCTGCGGAGTGAATTCAGGTGTCACGAGCGGGGCGTCTATCAACGCGGGCTTCTGAAGAAGCGGGAACTGCGTTTTGAAGACGTTGAATCGTTCAAGTACGCCGTCACGCGGCAGTACTACAACGGCGTCTACATGGGCACAGCATTGGAAATCGCTTTTTATCCAACGGCTAGCTTGGGAAAAAAGAAACTGCGTTACATCCGCATGGTGAAGAATACAGATGAAGCCCTGGAGAGACTGCGAGATCATGTTGCCCAGATCTTGGCGCCAAAGCTGGCAATGATGTTGAACAGCACCGGTTCGGTGCAATGGATACCGAACGTCCGGCTCACCCACGAAGGCTTGTATTATCGACCCAAAGGTTTCATTTCGCGGAAGGACGAACAGTTGCTGCGCTTTGCTGACGTCGCCGGCTTCAATGTGGAGGAGGGCACGTTTCATGTGTGGAAGCATGGTGTTAACAAATCCGTGATCCACGAACCGACCTCGGAGCCGAATTTCTTCTCGGGCTACGATCTGCTCACATCGCTGTACTGGGCTGCCAGCCGAGCTGCGGCCAGTGAAGAACCTGCCTGACAATTGCAGCTAGCGTAACTCGCCAAGAGTTTCGGTTGCGTGCCTGAATCAACGGAAGTCTGGGCGACTTCCGCTACTGGTGCTTCAAGTCAGTTTTTGTGTGCCGCGAAAAGGGCTCACATCACCAAAACGACGCCGATTACGGGTTGTCGATCTTTTTCAGGAATTTGAAGATATCGCTGCCGGTCGTCAAGATCAGCGTACTGTCTTGATCGAGCATTTCCTGATACGTTTCCATCGTCTTGATGAATGCGTAAAACGCGATGGATTCTTCACTTTGGTTGTACGCCAGGGCATAGATTTCCGTAGCCTTTGCATCGGCGGCACCGCGGATTTCCTGAATTTCTTTGTAAGCTTTCGATTCGATCTCGAGCAGATCCTTTTCTTTTTTGCCCATAATCTTGGCGGCTTCCCCAGCCCCCTCGCTGCGAAATCTTTCGGCAATCTGTTGGCGTTCGCTGATCATGCGATCGTAAATGCGTTGGCGGACGCTTTCGTTGTAATTGATTCGCTTGAATCGGATGTCCAACAATTCGATGCCGAAGTCGGTCAATTTACTGGCTGCTTTGTTAAAGATCTCTTCCTCGATTCTTGCTCTGCCCATGGAGATCGGATAGAGAATGCCGATATTCCCCGGGGCATCGGCGATCGCCACATCGCGTACCGGCTGGCGGTCTTTGGTCGTGCGGATCAACTCGATCAATTCATGTTTGGCGATCGCATTGCGAGTTTCGCTACCCAGGATGTCATCCAATCTTGATTGGGCGCTGCGTTCGTCCCTGAGCCTCAGAAAGAACTGTTTGGCATCATCGATTCGCCAGCGGCCGAACGTATCAACCACGATGTAAGTCTTGTCTTTGGTCGGCATTTCATTGGGCCGCCCGTCCCATTCCAAGATCCGCTTTTCCACTCGGGTCACATCTTGGATGTAGGGAATCTTGAAATGCAGGCCGGCTTCACTGATCGGATCGCCAACCGGTTTGCCGAATTGCGTGATGATGACCTGCTCGGTTTCCGAAACGGAGTAGGCGGCACTGAAAGCAAACAGCGCAACCAGAATACCGATGACGATCACGGCTGGGATGGAGACTTGTTTCATGGCTAGTTCCTTTCTACCGTGGGTGACAATTGCAACAACGGCAAGATCTGGCTGGCCTGATCGTCGATGATGATCTTTCTACCCAGCTTGGGCAGGACTTCTCGCATGGTTTCGATGTAGATTCGCTGCTTGGTGACTTCCGGAGCATTCAGATATTCTGCCAACACGGCGTTGAATCTCGAAACATCACCGTCGGCTTCGTTAATCCGCTTTAGGGCATATCCTTCCGCGGCTTGGATTTTCTGTTCCGCTTCACCGCTCGCCCGGGGCACTTCTTTGTTGTATTCGCCGTTGGCGACGTTGATCATCTGTTCGCGTTCCTGCTGTGCCTGGTTGACTTCGTTGAAGGACGGCTGCACCGGCAATGGCGGATTAACATTTTTCAATTGCACCTGGTCGATACTGAGTCCCAATTCGTACTTGTTGACCAGATCCTGAAGTTGCGCCAGCGCATCTGCCTCGATCTCTTGACGGCCAATCGTGATGACTTCGTCGACGGTGCGATCGCCGACCACCGTACGCATCACCGACTCGGAAATATCGCGGAGCGTCAGCCCCGGTTCACGAACTTTGAAAAGAAACAATTGGGGTTCGCGAATCCGATATTGAATGATCCACTCCACGGTGGCGGTATTCAGATCGCCGGTCACCATGTTGCGTTCCTCTTTTTGTTCGGAGGAGAACTGCGTCTCGTTGGTGGCGCCCTCGGTACCAAAGCCGAATTCTTGCTTCAGTTGGCGGCGGACCGGAACAATCGAGACTTGATCGATGCCGAAAGGCAACTTGAACCGCAAGCCCGGATCGACCGTCTTGACATACCTGCCGAATCGCAACACGACGCCCTGTGATTCCGCCTGGACGGTGTAAACCGAGGTGTAGACCAGAAACAGCAGCAACACCGCCGGAAGCACCCAAATCAGATAGGGCTGAACGTCTTCAAATTCCGGCCACTCGTTGCGGCGGCGATTCGAATCAATGCTCATGGGACGTCACGGTTTGCTTTGTGTGTGATCAGACTGATAGTGTTGCAAGGCAGATTGCTCGCGATATTCCAAGCTTATTGGTCGCGTTCCTGTTCATCATAGGCCTCTATTCCGCCCCAATCGGGCTCGCTTTCCGGAAAAATTCGGCAACAGTCGGCAATGTCGTCCAATTCTCCGAATTGGATTTGACCACGCGTCGGTTCCGCCGCTTCCAGCCGGTCTCAGTGGTCAGCCGCGTTACTGCGATGCTTCGGCCGGTTGGAAACCCAGCTCTGCCAAATGCGCCGCTGTTTGTTTAACCGTAAAGCGAATCTGATCTTCGCTATGCTCGCTGGTGATAAAGAACCGTAGCCGAGCAGCCGACTCGTCGACCGCGGGATAAAGAATCGGTTGCACGTTGATGCCATCTGATTTCAATCGATTCGACAAACGCAATGCCACCATCGAATTGCCTGTGATCACGGGCACAACTGGTGTTCCTTCGCTGTCACCGGTATCAAGCCCGGCCTCGCGGCACAGCGACAGGAACAACTCACTGTTCTCGCGCAGTCGCTGGACTCGCTGCGGCTCGGAGTCCAGAGTCTTCAGGGCGGCGATGGCGGCAGCAACCTGAGCCGGGGGCATGCCGACACTGAACACGAAACCGGGTGCCGTGTAACGCAGCAGTTCGACCAGCGCGCTGCCGCCGGCGATGTAACCGCCACATGAGGCGGCTGACTTGCTAAGCGTGCCCATCCAGATGTCGACATCGCGAGCATCCATGGCAAAATGTTCGGCAATCCCGTGGCCTGTTTTTCCCATCGTGCCGAAACTGTGGGCCTCATCCACCATCAACATGGCCCGCTGTTTCTTTTTGACGTCGACAAACGCGGGGACATCGGGGTAATCCCCGTCCATGCTGTAGACACCCTCGATCACGATCAAAACGCGACGGTACTGGGAGCGAATCTCCGTCAACATTCGATCGAGCGCTTCATAATCATTGTGCGGGAACGGGCGTCGCCGGGCCCCCGACAGCAAAGCACCCTGCACGATACTGTTGTGTGCCAGCGCATCGTGGACAATCAGGTCGCCGGCGCCAACCAGATGACCGATCGTGGTCTCATTGGTTGCGTGTCCGCCGACCATTACGATCGCGGCATCAACTCCAATCCAATCGGCAATCGCTTTTTCCAATTCGCCGTGAATTGGTTTTTCTCCCGAGACCAGTCGACTGGCAGAGACACTGGTTCCGTATTTCTTGACCGCATCTGCTGCGGCAGCCGAAACCGCGGGATGGCCGCTGAGGCCCAAGTAATTGTAAGTGGCAAAACTGATCAATTCTTTTCCGCCAACAATCGTTGTATCCAAGGCAACCGAATCGTGTACGGTGAAGTACGGATTGGGGACGCCGGTCATCGCCATCTGTTGCATTGTCGCTTTCAGCCGGCGGTATTCCGCAAACTGCTCGACTTTGTCTTCCGGTTCGACGGTGACGACGGGATGTGCGGCGGCGGCGACATCGCCATTGGATTTCGACGCAGGCTGCGTTAAGGCACCGCTGAGCAGCGCTTCGGCGCGAGCTTCAGCGCCCGGCGGCAAGTAGCGTTCGATGGCCAGCGCCGTTTGCCCAATCGTCTCGATCTCGTCCAAAACCTGTTCGGGGAACCGCCCGCCAAAAGTTCGCTCCAAGTTGCGGGCAATTTCCAGGCGTTCGAGGCTATCGAGCCCCAAGTCGAGCACGATGTTGGTGTCGAGATTCAAATCGACCGCGCGTTCACCGGCGACATTGCGGATCTGGTGGATGATGGCACCGACGACGGTTGCATTGACGTCGGTATCCGTGACTTCGCCGGCTCGGCCGCGTGCTGCCGCGGCTTGCATCATGGGTGCCGCGTCGCCGATGCGCGCCCCGGCGGATTCTTCCCAACGCACCCATTTGGCAACGATTTTCAGCGAATCATCGCGAACGGCATGCAGACAGGCGTGCCGCTGAATCTTTCCGCTGCTCGTTTTCGGCACGCTGCTGTTGCGCGCCAAAAAGACGGCATCCGGCGGCAATTCGTGGTCTTCGGTGACCGCACGTCTGATCGCTTGCAGGTGCGCGTCCCAGTCGACATCGCGGGAACGCACGGTCTCCGCCACAATGACCAGCTGTTCCCGTCCGTCATGGTTCATTGCAAAAGCGGCCACCGAACCAGCTTGGACGTTGTCACTAGCGTTCTCAACGGTTTCCTCGATATCCTGCGGATAACGGTTGACACCGCGAACAATGATCATGTCTTTCAGGCGACCGGATACATAAAGTTGGCCTGCGAACAAAAAGCCAAGGTCGCCGGTGCGCAGAAACGGACCTTCACCGTCGATCGTGTAGGCGTTGAAAGTTCGCTCGGTCGCTTCTTTGCGTTGGTAGTATCCACAGCCGACGGACGGACTTTGCACCCAGATCTCGCCGATCGAATCGCTGGGCAGAACGCGTCGTGTCTCCGCGTCAACGATCACCACCCGCTCGCCTTCCAGGACCTGGCCGCAACCGATCACGCGACGCGCGGACTCATGATTCTCCGAGACCGGACGGACAAGTTTTTCGTCCAGCGCTGCTCCATCAAACGTCGTGACCACGGGACGACTTTCCGTGGGACCGCCGGTGACGATCAAGGTCGTTTCGGCCATTCCATAGCAAGGCAAGAACGCCGATCGTCGAAAACCATACCGCTCGAAGCGACTGGTGAATGCATCCAGTGTGCTTGAGCGGATTGGCTCAGCGCCGTTGAAGGCGATCTCAAGGGACGACAAATCAACTCCGTCAAGCTCGTCGTCACTGATCTTGTCAACGCACAACTGATAGGCAAAGTTGGGTCCGCCGGTGACCGCGACCTTGTGTTGCGATACGCCTTGCAGCCAGCGAGCCGGGCGTTGCAGAAATGTCATCGGGCTCATCATTACATTCAGCTTGCCAATGAACATCGGCATCAATACGCCGCCAACCAGCCCCATGTCGTGGTATGTCGGCAGCCATGTCAGCCCGATGGCATCTTTGCTGGGCTCAAAGGCATGCATGATCAGTTCGCTGTTGGCGATCAAATTGCGTTGCGTCAACATCACGCCCTTGGGCGACCCGGTCGATCCCGATGTGTACTGCAGGACGCCGAGTGTGTCGCCGGTAACCTTCGGCATGCGAAAGCCGTCGATATTTCGCCGACGTGGATCGTCGGTTCCCAATAGCTGGACACCGGCCAAATCGTTATAGGGGCCATCACCGTTAAGCTGGTCCACCACCGACCGTGTCGACAGTGCCCAACGAGCGTCGGCATCAACGACGATCGAGCGAATCCGCGACGCTTTGCGATTTCGCCGCGGCGGATACGCGGGAACGGCAATCGCACCGACTGCGTGACAAGCGAAGAACCCGATCACGAAGTCCAGCCCAGGCGGGTAAAGAAGCAGAACACGGTCCCCGGAGTGAATGCGGCAGCGAGTCTGCAGGTAGCCGGCCAAAGCGCGAACCTCCTGCCACAGCTCTGCGTAGGTCAGCCGTTTCTCGATCGATTCGACGTCCGTGAACAGGAACGCCAGTTCGTCGCCTCGACATTGAGCCCAATGTTGCAAAACCGAGACAAAATTGTCTCGGGGAGGACTTTGGTCACCGAAATAGTCTTGCAAATCCACGGAGGAAAAAATCGCCTGGGATCAAAGGTTCGACTTGTCGCCGTCGGTGGCTGATAATCGCCCTAAGATCCCTGGGCTGACGCTTCGCCGAATCGCATTGCGACCTGGAACCATCTTCATCGGTGTCGGCTAGCGATTCTTGATACCGCACAGTTTGTGCTACAAAAAGGCCTGCCGGTCCGAAATCCTGCGGCCGGTGTCGAATCTGTCACTTATTGCGATGCTCCCTAGGATAGCCAACATGATCGCCACGTCACGGTGCCCGTCCTCTCAGGCTGAACGATAAGTCGCGTTAAATCCAGTCTTTTTCATACAATCAGGCATAGTCGAAAGCATGTCCCTCGCAAAAAGTCACCCTTCAAGTACCGCCGAAACGCCTAGCGGGCCACATGAAAACAGACACCCGCGTGATTTTGACGGCCAGCCCGCCGCCTTGATCGACAGGGTGGTCAATCTGATGGACCCCCGTGGTGATGTCATCTTGGCGGGTTCACGTCAGCATGCCTGCGATGCGGTGCGGAGCGGCGACCCGGAGGCCGTGCGACGAATTCGCGGTCAATTTGCCATTTGTCAGCAGGCCGGCAAAACCATTCGTATGGCTCGGTCGATTGGCCGACCGATGCGTTATTTCTTGGCCAAAAGGGTCGCAGGCCCTGCCCTGATCATCGCCGAACGAGTTGACGAAATCTTCCAGCAACTGAAACGCGAGGGTTTACAAGATCAATTCCACCCCTCTTACACGCGTATGGTCCCCGCCCATCATTTACTGGAGCTGCAACTTGTTGGCTGCCCCGATCCCAATCCGACGCTGCGCCGCTTTTTCGCCCCGCAGCGCAACCGATTGCCGTGTGACATTGACTCCATCGGCCACGATTACATCGCACGTTTGGCCGAAGTCTGCGATCGTTGGCTGGACACCATCGGCGACTCTGAACCAATTGGCGTGATGTTCAGCGGTGGCATCGATAGCGGGGCCATTGTGATCCTGCTGGATCATTTGCTCCGGCGGCGCGGCCAGTCATCGGCTCGGATCAAGGCGTTTACCTTGGCTGTCGACGATCCGACCGGCAAATCGGGGGACGGTGGCCAGGCACGTGAATTTCTGCGACGGCTGAATTTGGAGATGCTGTTGGAGCTGGTCAACGTCGATTCTTGTGCCGTCCGTTGGCAAGACGCCATTGGTGTGATCGAGGACTATAAGCCGTTGGATGTCCAAGCCGCGACGATGGGCCTGGCCCTGCTGCGGGAAGTGCGACGGCGATACCCGCAGTGGCGACATTTAATCGACGGTGACGGCGGCGACGAGAACCTAAAGGATTATCCGATCGAAGAGAATCCG
>JBFJVZ010000332.1:0-9089 GCA_041623895.1 Pirellulaceae bacterium
CAGACTTGCCAAATCTGAAAGCTCGTACTCCAGATCAGCTCCGCTCCGAGGCTCCTTACAAACATTTGAAAAGAATCATCAATCACGCAAACCCAGAGGAGGTGCATCATGATGATTACCGGTGCAGGACGAGAGTTCATCATCAAGGACACCCACCGCGGGTTGTACTACGAAGATGGTAAGCTGACCAAGATCCTGGAAGCGGGTCGGTACAAGATCCCGCCGCGAAAGCAGTGGCTGAAGGAATTGCCGACCGTCGAGTGCATGCTGGTCGACGTTCGTGAGCGAGAGCTGACGATTAAGGGCCAGGAAATCCTGACGGCCGACAAGGTCGCGATTCGCGTCAGCATCCTGGTTCAGTTCCGAGTGACCGACCCGAAGGCGGCGATCCACACGGTCGACAGCTTCGAGGACCGACTTTACAGCGATGTTCAGTTGGCCGCACGTCGATCACTGGCGTCGATGACGCTGGAGGAAATCCTGACGAACCGAAACCGGCTGAGTGAGGACATCCTGTCAGACGTCACCGAGTCGGCGAACGGTTACGGTGTGGCGATTCGCCGAGCCGACGTGAAGGACTTGATCTTCCCGGGAAACCTGCAGGAGATCATGAACCGCGTGTTGGCCGCGGAGCGTCACAGTGAGGCTCAGTTGGTTGAGGCACGAACGCGAGCGGAGGTCGAACAGATCGAAGCTCAGTCACGTGCGGAGACCACGCGTCTTGATGCTGAAGCAGAAGCCGAGGCACTGCGTCTGCGAGAGCAGGCCGAAGCAGAGGCGACGCGAGCGAAGGTGGAAGCCGAAACGCGAGCTTACGAAGAACGCGCCAAGGCAGCGGAGGTGCTGGAAGGACACCCGGCACTGCTGCGACTGGCCGAACTCGAAACGCTACGTGATCTGGCGAAAAATGCCAACGCTCGGCTGTACCTCGGACTTGACCGAGTCAATCTGAATGGAACCGATTCAGGAAAGCACGATTCGTGATGGAGACGGATCGGCATCCTGTTTGATTTCGAGTCGCACGAGGCCGGTGGCGAAAGTCGCCGGCCTCGCGTTTCTCGCTTCAAAGGGGTTGGTTAGAATAGTTCCGGAGGTAAACGATGGTAACTGCTGCCAAGGCTTTTAAAATGCTGGGTAACCAATCCCTCTGGCAAGTCGCTCAAAGATGCCACGAACTTTTTAGCCAGGCGGATATTCCCTACGGCGTCTGTGGTGGCATTGCTGTTTGCCTGCATGGCTATCAGCGCAATACGGTCGATGTTGACCTCATCATTCGGCCAGAGGACGCAGATCGCGTGAAGTCTCTTTTGGAGGAGAACGGCTTCAAGTGGGACCCGGACCGGGTCGAGTTTACGACGAAAGACGGTTTTGTCATTCAGTTTTTGACTGCTGGCTCCAAAGCTGGCAAGGATTCCGAAGTCAAGATTGTTACACCGGAAGGGGAGCTGAACGTTGAGGAACTCGAAGGCTTATCGGTCGTTCGCTTGTCGCGTTTGATCGAAATGAAGCTGGCGTGCGGCATACATAACCCTCGTCGGATGCACAGAGACTTTGCCGATGTTGTCGAGCTGATCGTTGTTCGCAATCTAGATGGCTCGTTTGCACGCTTTCTGCACAAGTCGGTGCGTTCAACGTTTCGTGAGCTGGTGCGGAAATCGCAAGCTTCTGAATGACAGTCGCTTTGCATCCCTGACCACGACAGCCCGCACTACCAGAAGATGACCCTTTTTGCTGAACCTAGCCACATCGTTCGGCCGGCGATCGACGTTCGCTTATACGCCAGCGGAAACGACACTGCTGCTACGTCCCACATGAGCCATATCTTGCCTGGCCAATCGACGGCGGAATCGTAGGTGTCGGCGTCTTGTCAGTTCGACCAACGGTCGCCAGGCTCGGGCGGTCATTTGGTACTTGATCAACAGGTGCCAGAACCGATTGGATCGCTTGTACAAATACGACATCGCTAAGTAGGCCGGTACGGCCCGCCAGTCCGACGGGCGACGACGCCAAATGGATGCATTGGAAAATAGACGCCGATAACACCACTCGTAGCCCTCGGCCAATTGCTCCGGGGTCAAGTGCTTGGGACGGAACACGACGTTCGCAGTGTCGTACTTGCTCCAATCGGTGTGCAACAATCGTCCTTCGGACTCCATTTGCCGAAACAGCGGCGTGCCCGGATACGGCGTCATGATGTGAAACGTCGCGCACTCCAAGCGGTTCTCTTCAACCCATTTCACGGTCGTTTCAAAAACATCTTCGCGGTCATGATCGAATCCAAATACAAAGCTTCCATTGACTTGGATGCCGTTTCGATGAAGTAGTTCGACGCGTCTGGCGTAGTCCTCGGTGCGCGGGCTCTTCTTCCTGGCATCCGTGATGTTGTCGTTACGCAGTGACTCGAACCCGATGAATACGCCCGTGCAGCCGGCCAAGGCCATTTCGCGAACCAATGACGGGTCATCGGTGATGTCGATACTGACCGCCGCGCTCCAAATCTTCTCAAGTGGTCGCAGCGCTCGACACAATTGACGCAGATACTCGGGCTTGGAACCCAAGTTGTTATCGGTGAACACGGCATACGGCTGATCGTCCTGCTGAAACTCGCTGGCGATCTGCTGCACGTCGCGCATCAAGTACGGCATGTGCAGTCCTTTGGTGGACAGATAACAAAAGCCACATCGATTATGGCAACCACGGGTGGCGATCAGGCTGGTCGTGGTTAAGAAACCGTTTCGCTTCAACAAGTCACGTCGCGGCGGAGGATCTTCGCGGTACGGTCGCTTGAAGTCCGCGCGGTAGGTTGCTTTCAAATCGCCCGCATCGATGTCACTCAAGATCTGTCCCCATAGCTGAACGCCATCTCCAATCGCCAGCACATCGGCATGTGGTGCAACGTCATCAGGGCATGAAATCGCGTGTAAACCGCCCAAGACGACAATTGACCCACGATCACGATACCAACGGGCTAACTCGTAGGCGCGATCGGCAAACGTCAAATGCACGGTGATACCGACCACCGCGGGAACAGGATCACAAGGCGGCGGACCCTGCAACAGGTTCTCGTCCCAGTATTCGACGTGCCAGTGATCCGGCGTGCTGCCAGCGACGCTAGTCAGGGCCAATGTGGGAGTGAGCACGTGCTTGCCGAAACTCGCATGCGGATCCTTGGGATAAAACGGATTGATCAAAAGTGCATGTTGTTCGCACACAGGACCAACGGTCTTAGCCCAGTCCAACTCGGGCGCGACTCCCATATCACGCGGAATCCAATATTTGCCCATGATGTTCGTCGCCAACTGTCGCGGTTCTTTATTCAGCGTAGTGTAACCGAAGCTACTGGGAAAATCTCAGTCTCGTTTCTCAGCTTCCTCTCCGCTACCTGGTTCGTGCCTGGTACCCGATGCTGCTACCGGTCGCCCACAAACCCTGATTTCAGAATGGATGCCTCCACCAAACGCCGGATCTCCTGCTCAGGCGTGGATTTCTTGGGGCAGGGCATACCTTGCGTAAGCGGCAACGGAGCACGTCGCTGCTCGATCGTATTTCCATCCGCAGACCGATTGCGAACGATGACGCATGGTTGGTGGCCTACCGCTTGTCGGCTCAGCGATGGGCTGTTGCGTTGGAATGGTCGTCGATGGCATTTCAGGGCTGCATGCTGGGTTCGCAACGCTGGAAGTCATCGGGGCGGCATTTTGCCTTGGCGGTTGCCTGTTCATGGCGAAGGAAAAGCCGATGAATGAAAACGAGACTTTACGTCGACGTACCAGCAATGGAAGCGAACCTGAATGTAAGCTTCTGTGTCAAACGGCAAAGCAAAAACATGGAGATGCATGATGACACTGAAGGAAGCAGCCCAACAAGTCTTGCAGTTGGTAGCCCAGGGATCCTACGAGGTCGATGGAGCGACCGTTTCGTTTGCAGACGCCCAGGCGTCCGCGGTCAACGGAACCACTCTTTACACTCCTGAACGACTGTCCGATCTGCGAGCACCGCCTCAACCGGCGCATCGCCCGCCGGTATCAGTGATCGATGGCACGACACAGGTTGTTGCAAAGTCGCTGAATGAATCGGCTTTGCAGAGCGGCGGTCACGCTGCCCTGTTGAACTTTGCCTCTGCACGCAATCCCGGCGGCGGTTTTCTCAACGGTGCTAAAGCCCAAGAAGAGGACTTATGCCGATGCTCGGGACTCTATCCTTGCTTGTTGCAGTGCATGAACTACTACGAGGTCAATCGCAAACAAGAGTCCTTGCTTTACACCGATCACATGATCTTCAGCCCACGCGTTCCGTTTCTAAAAATACGCGGAACAGGAGAATTGCTTGCGGAGCCGTTTTGCATTTCAGTCATTACCGCGCCGGCACCCAATAGCGGACCGTTTCTTCGTTTGCACCCGACTGAAATGAAGCGTTTGCAGGCAACTTTTCTGCGTCGCTGGCAGAATGTTCTCTGTTTGGGGCGTGACCAAGGCATCAGCCACTTGCTTCTCGGTGCCTGGGGATGCGGCGCCTTCGGCGGTGACCCCGCGATCGCATCTCAAACCGCCAAACAGGCAATCGAGTCCCATGGCGGCGGCTTCGAGAGAATTGTCTTTGCTATCCCAAGCAAGGGACGCCAGAGCAAGGCAAACCTGGAAGCCTTCCGGCAGACATTTGACTCTTAGCAAACAAGATGAATCAACCCGTGAACCATACAGCGGATTCTGGTTCAACAAATGTTGCTTGCAGCCGCGACCAGGCCGCGAGTCAGCCAACTTACCGTAGAGGTTTAGAAAACGAACGCCTTGTCTGTCTGCGATATATTGAATCGGTTACGGGAACAGCCCGCGTGCAAGTTTGGCTTCTGAAACGCGATGGATGCCTTCAATCAGCGCGGCAGTTCGCATGTCGAGTTCATCGCACTGTGCGCGCAGCAGCGTGCGGCGGAAAGCGTCGGTGAGTGTTTTGTGGAGACGGTTGTTGATTTCTTCCAAGGTCCAAGTGTAGTTTTGCAGCCCCTGCACCCATTCGAAGTAGGAGACGGTGACACCACCCGCGTTGCCGAGCACATCGGGCAGGACGTAAATACCCCGCGCGGCCAGGATCTCGTCAGCTTCCAGCGTGGTTGGTCCGTTCGCACCCTCAGCAACCAACTTGCATTGCAGCCGTTCGGCGTTCTCGATAGTGATCTGATTTTGAAGCGCCGCTGGGACCAGAATGTCGCAATCCAGTTCAAGCAACTGGTGATTGCTGATCGCCTCACCGTGTGGGTAGCCGTCCAAGATCCGGTTCTGCTCCACATAATCCAACAGAGAAGTGACGGACAGTCCGTCGGGGTTGTAGATTGCGGTGCTGACGTCACTGACGCCGATGATCCGCGTGCCCAGTTCTTCCAGGAATCGCGCCGCGTTGCTACCGACATTCCCGAATCCCTGCACCACGGCGGTCGCATGCCGCAAATCGATTCCGACATATTCGGCTGATTCCTGGATCAAATAGACCAAGCCTCGACCGGTGGCTTCTTTGCGGCCCAGCGATCCGCCCAACACAACCGGTTTGCCGGTCACGACGGCGGGAACGGCGTGTCCGACCTGCTGGCTGTACGTGTCCATCATCCATGCCATCACTTGTTCATTTGTTCCCATGTCCGGGGCCGGAATGTCCGTATCGGGCCCGATCATATTGATGATTTCGGATGTGTATCTTCTGGTCAGACGCTGCAGTTCGTTACGAGAAAGTTGGGTCGGGTCGATGCGAACGCCGCCCTTGGCGCCGCCGTAGGGAAGTTGCATCAGAGCGCACTTCCACGTCATCCACATCGCCAGCGCTGAAACTTCGCCCAGATCGACATCCTCGTGATAACGAACGCCACCTTTGGTTGGTCCAATGGTGAGCAGATGTTGAACTCGGTAGCCAAACACTGTTTCCACCTGATCGTACTCATCTCGACGAAACGGCAGCGTTACCACCAGCGATCGCTGTGGAAACAGCAAACGTTGCCGCAAATTGTCGTCCAGGCCCATGACCTGAGCCGCTTTGAGGAATTGCTGCTGGGCCAAATGCAGCATCGGCGAGTCCCACTCCTTGTGTTCGGCCTCGCTGCGTTGAATGGCATATCGCAGGCTGCGGACAATCTGATCACCGCTCACGTTGCCTTTGACCAAGAAAGACTGCGCACCTTCCTCCACTGCTTTGGCAGCCAAAGAAACGTCGTCGAGACCGGAGAGGATGACGATCGGAGTTTCGCCGGCCAGGTCGCGGACACGGAAAAACGTTTCGATTCCCGCACTGTCAGGCAGCATCAAGTCCAGTAAAATGGCGTCAAATCCGCCCGCGGCGAGATGCGCTGCGCCCACTTTGACGCGATCAGCAATCACCAGATCAAAGTCTGTACCTTCCGAGTTCGTCAAGTGCTTTTGAATCACTTGCGCCTGTACTTCGCTGTCTTCGATCAGCAGGATTTTGAAAGATTGCATGGCACGAGCCCAAGTTCACTTTTCGCTTTTTCAACAGCATGAAAGCTGTCTTTGTTGTTGTTCACGCCCACAACAAGTCTACCTCAACTGTCAGCCCGGTTTCACTTGCGCATCATCTGCCTCGACATTCAGATTACAATCTCTGGGACCGACCATCGGAAAACCACCCCTTCCACGCCTATCTCCCCTTCCGCTCTGTCATTTCGCGACCGTGCTCGCATGACCAACACAGCACCCAACAAGGCAACATCAAGACCATGAATCGCGACTTGCTTGCAACGTTAAAGAATCACCTGTCTCTCACCTTAATCATTTGCTTTTTGCCAGCAGTGTTGACGGCCCGATCGGCCGCGGCTGCCGAGCCGTTTGGTTTCAAGCCAAATGATGTGGTTGCCATTTACGGCAACGGTCTCGCCGACCGAATGCAGCATGACCCGTGGGTCGAAACGGTTTTGCAGAGCCAACTGAAGGGCATGAACGTCAGTTTCCGTAACATGAGTTTCTCGGGAGACATGGTCAACAAGAGACCACGCAATAAGGGCTTCACCAACGATGACGAGTACCTGCAACACGTGGGGCCGGATGTTGTGTTCACGTTCTACGGATACAACGAGTCCTTTGCCGGGCCGGACCAAGCGGATGCTTATCGAGCCGAATTGGTGAAACTGGTTCAGCGGTATAGTCAGCTGCGAAAAGAGAAGGGAAAGGATGTCCGGTTTGTTCTGTTCAGTCCGATTGCGTATCAAAACACTGGAGATCGGAATCTACCTGATGGGACTCAACTGAATTTGAATCTGGCTGCCTACAGTGAAGCGACACGGAAGGCTGCCGCGGAAACGGGCGCGACTTTCGTTGACCTGTTCTCGCCGACAGATCGGTTGTTTCAGTCCAGTTCCGAGCGGTACACGATCAATGGCATCCACCTGAATCCAAATGGTTATCAAAAGCTTGCCGAAATCATCTCGAAAGCGTTGCTTGGCAAAAGCGTCCCCGTCGACGAAAAAATTGCCGGCCTCTACGCAGCGGTCAAAGACAAGAACTGGCACTGGCACAATCGCTATCGCGCAACCGACGGTAACGACATTTGGGGCGGGCGATCGACGCTGACATTTGTCGACGGTCAGAGCAACGCCGACGTCCTCAAGCACGAACTGGTGATGCTGGACGTGATGACAGCCAATCGCGACAAAGTAATTTGGGCGGCCGCCGAAGGCAAGAAATACAGTGTCGACGACAGTAATGTTCCACCGCCGGTCAAGGTAATCTCGAACGTGGGCGGGGGCAGCAAAAGCTCTAGCAAAGAGAAAGAGGGAAGCGTTGATTACCTGAGCCCCGCAGAATCGATGGCGAAGATCAAGGTTCCCGACGGTTATCAATTGAACCTCTTTGCATCCGAAGTTCAGTTTCCCGACCTGGCCAATCCCGTGCAACTGCAAGTGGACGCCAAGGGTCGCATTTGGGCTGCCAGCTGGAATACTTATCCCAAGTGGGAACCCGGCAAGGAAATGAACGACAGCCTCATGATTTTTGAGGACACGGACAAGGACGGCAAAGCAGATATTCGTAAGATCTTTGCTCACGTCCACAACCCGTTAGGTTTCGAGTTCTGGGGTGGCGGTGTCATCGTCACCTCGGGTCCCGACCTGCTGTTCCTGAAGGATACCGACGGGGACGACAAAGCGGACGTGCGTTACCCCATTCTGCAAGGACTTGGAACAGCCGATACGCACCATGCTGCGAATAACCTGGTGTACGGTCCGGACGGCGGGATCTATTGGCAAAGCGGAATCTTTCTGGTGCATAACCACGAGACACCTTGGAAACAAAACCTGAACATCGGCGCCTCGGGCATGTATCGCTTTGATCCCCGCACTTTCGCAATCACTCCGCATGCTGCCAATGCGCCGAACCCTCACGGCACCAGCTTTGACTACTGGGGTTATTGCTATGCCAACGACGGCACGGGGGGGAAATCGTATCAAGTGCGTCCCGAAGGCAAGGGCTTCAAGATGCACACCCTGCTGACCAAAGAATTTCGCCCCGTAGCGGCGGATGAGATTCTGTCCTCCCAACACTTTCCGAAAGACATGCAGCAGGACTTTCTGATCTGCAACACGATTGGCTTCCTGGGTGTCAAGCAGTATTCCCTTGATCGTGAGGGAGACGGGAAGGGTCGGGAGTTTGGCCACGTGTGGGGCACTCCCGGCATTGAATTGATCAACAGCGAAGATCGAAACTTTCGTCCGACCGATGCGGTCATCGGTGAAGACGGAGCCTTGTACGTTGCCGACTGGCACAACGCCATCATTGGTCACATGCAACACAACATTCGGGACCCCAACCGTGACCACAAACATGGCCGCATCTTCCGTCTGACCGTGAAAGATCGACCGTTGCAAAAGCCCGTCAAGATCCACGGCCAGAGCGTCGCGGCGCTGCTGGAAAACCTTAAACACCCGGTCAACGGTGTTCGTCACCGGACCCGCATCGAACTGAGTGCTCACGACTCCGACGCGGTGATCGCGGCAACTCAACAGTGGATGAAGGACTTTGATCCAAACGATGAAACCGAAGCCCACCATCTGCTGGAAGCACTGTGGTTGCACCAACAGCATGGCGTTCGAAACGAAG
>JBFJVZ010000333.1:0-9073 GCA_041623895.1 Pirellulaceae bacterium
CCAGGCTAGACGCTGCCACTGCTACGCAGTTGTCGTCTGGTTGTGACAAATGAAAACGTTCAGGCCTACAACGCTGGTGATTCCAAAGAAAAGCCAGGCACAAATTCCTTCCTCAGCGGGACGCTCTCGTTAGCGTCCGGTTGTTTCCGGCATGAATCGACAAGAACCGTGGGCTAACACCCGGCGGCTGATGAGGCGGAAAACCACCGCAAATCGATCAAAAAGTCGCGCTGTCCAGCTAATGCAATTTCATCATGATGTGGGATTGCGTCAGAAAGTCGGCGGTCACCCTGATTGACCGCATGACGGAATCTGAAACCGCTCCGCACACCTTAATCGCCGACTCCGATATCCAACCCGTAGGCCTCGAAGACCAGATCAGCTTCCCGGGCTTGATGATGTTTCAAGGAGGTCAGTAACCAGGTGATTCGCTGTCGAATGTCGGCAAAATCAATCGTTTCTTCATCGCCTTGCGATTTCAGCAGTTCAATCGTCGCGTCGCAGCGTCGAATCATTTCATCGAACTCTTGCTGCAGTCGCTCAATTCGATGGTAGTACTTTTCACTGACAGACTTCAATTCTGCGATCAAGCCACCGGCTGACTCGCCTCGCTGGCTTGGTTCACCGAGTGACGCCCGCAATAGATTGAGTGCTTCGTTGACGCGTTCGCGCCACGCCAATTCACGGCCAGGTGCCGCTGCCGTCAATGCGGCTTCCGTTCGGTGGCAGGCCATCAGAATCCTTACACGTTCGCTGCGTCCTTCCTCCAACAACGAATCTTGTAAAGCGGTCTTGCGGTCGGTCGTGCGCCGATGCGAGCCGTTGGACTGGAACATGGAGGTAAACCCTTGGGCTTGGTGCCGCTAAATGACAATCATCATGGCGGTCGTGACATTCGGACTGAGGATGCCCTGAGCCGCATGTGTCGACCCCTGGGCAGCAACTGGTATGCCGAGTCAAGACAGACGTTTCTGGCGGGATCTGCATCGATAATTCCGCTCCCCGTCGCGTCAAGATGGCTTCATCGCCAGCCAGGAAGATGACAAAATGTCATGCAGCATCTTGGCTTGCCCCTTGTTGCGGTCCACCCATCGCCAGCTACAAGCTGATGTCTTCAATATGCCTGTCGCCTGAGATTTGCCAACGATGACCCTGCAAACGGAATGGAAAATCCTGATCGTCGATGACGATGCGGGCAGCCGGGCGGCGCTGACACAGGGGCTTACAAGCCAGGGATACAAAACAGTTGCCGTTGCCGATGGCAACGCCGCACGTGAGCTGATTGGGGAAGGCGTCGCAGTCATTGTCACCGAGCTGAAGATGCCTCGCACCGATGGTTTGCCTCTGCTTGAAATCGCCAAGAAGCAGGCTCCCCATGCGGTCGTGATTGTCATCTCGGCTGTTGACAGCGTCGATGCGGCTGTTGCGGCCTTGAAAGCGGGCGCCGACGATTTTGTTCCCAAGCCGGTTAACTTGAACGAGCTTACCGAACGCATCGAGTCGTCGCTTTGCAAACGGGCCATGGCCGAAGAAATTGCGGCTCTTCATGTTCAGCTGAACAAAGACCAAGGCTTGGAAAGCATGGTCGGGGCTAGCGCCGCCATGCGTGCTCTGTTTGAAAAGATCAAACTCGTCGCTGATACCAAGAGTACCGTTCTGATTACCGGTGAAAGCGGTACCGGCAAAGAGCTGGTCGCTCGCGCCATCCACCGGCTCAGTCGCAGGTCCGGGTCTCCCCTGATCCCCATCAATTGTGCCGCGTTGCCGGAGTCGCTTGTCGAAAGCGAGCTGTTTGGCCATAAGAAAGGCGCGTTTACCGGCGCGACGGCTGATCGCAAAGGACTTTTTCAGACGGCGGAAGGCGGCACGCTGTTCATCGACGAAATCGGTGAGTTGAATCTTGGCCTGCAAGCAAAATTACTTCGCGCCCTGGAGAATCGTACGATCATGCCGATTGGCAGCACCAGCGAAATTGACGTGGATGTGCGACTGGTGGCCGCCACCAATCGCGATCTGCATCAGCAGGTGCAAGAAAAACAGTTTCGCGAAGATCTCTATTTTCGCCTCAAGGTCGTTGAACTGACACTTCCGCCGCTCCGCGAGCGAAAAGAAGACATTCCGCTGTTGATCCGCCACTTCATCGATCAAATTTCCGCTGAGAGCGAGCGTCCTGTGAAAGACATCTCCGCCGATGCACTGGAAGCCATGAAGTCTTACAACTGGCCCGGCAATATCCGCGAACTTCGCAACACACTGGAAGGCATCATTGTCTTGACTCTCGATGAAATCATCCAGCAGCACCACTTACCAGCCCACATCACCGGAGCCGAGTCCACTCAAGCAGTCATTCAGCCTGGCATGACTCTGGCCGAGCTCGAGCGAGAAGCCATTCGTCGGACTCTGGAACACACCGGCGGACACCGCACGCAGACTGCTGAATTGCTGGGCATCAGCGTTCGCACCTTGCAACGGAAACTAAAAGAATTCGAGATGGGCAACTAATGTTTCGTAAAAAACGCCGCATACCCCGCGAAGCCAACAAGTCCGATCGCGGCGATCGCTCCGAACCCGAGCAGCGCAAGTGTCAAGATGTTCTCGGCGGTTTCTGGCATCTTTGATCTCCTCTCCCAACGTACCTGCTTTTTCAAACAATCAGCATTCACCGAGTAGCGAAACGCGTGCCATTGAATCATCGGCGCAAATCTGGTTACGCAGCTCGCATCCACCGTCCGCAGTTTCAAGCGACCGCGTCAACTTGACGCCTGAGGCGACAAATTGTCGTTGCAGACAATCGTGGTTTTCCGGTTGCTGGCCAAATCTCTCGGTAGCTCAGCTGTTCCACGATTGGCACAGACGTTGCTTTGTAAATGCGAATAGCAAGTGGGAGTAGGTGACCCAACATCTAAACCGTTCACGTTGAAGAGGAACTCCATGCGCGAAGCTGTCAATGATTCGGCTGCAATGATCGAGGCCTCCGGCCTGTGCAAGTACTACGGTGAATTCGCGGCAGCCGAGGAGATCACCTTTGCCGTGCCCGGCGGGCAAGTCTGTGCCTTTCTGGGGCCCAACGGAGCCGGCAAATCAACCACGATGAAGATGCTGACCGGCTACTTGTCTCCTAACGCTGGTACGGCACGGATCGCAGGCTTTGATGTTCATAACGATCGAATCGCCGCCTCGGAACGGCTAGGGTATCTTCCCGAGAACGGTCCGTTGTATCCCGAAATGACACCCCGGGCCTTTCTGAAATATGTCGGGGAAGCCCGCATGATGTCTCCCGACAGGTTACGTGATCGGCTGGACTGGGTTTGCGATCAATGCGCGCTGGGTGACGTTTGGGGAAAAGCGATCGGCAAGCTGTCGCGCGGTTACCGGCAGCGAGTTGGCATGGCTCAGGCGCTGCTGCATGACCCTGACGTGTTGATTCTTGACGAACCGACCAGCGGGCTTGACCCAAATCAGGTTCACGGCGTTCGCGAACTGATTGTGTCTTTGGGAAAAACGAAGACTGTTCTGCTTTCCACACATATTTTGCAGGAAGTCCATGCCGTTTGTAGCCGCGTCGTGATGATCAATGAAGGGCGGCTGATCTTTGACGGTCCCACCGATCAACTCGGCACTCACAGTGATGCGATGGAGGGGAAGTTTCGCGAGCTGACGGTCGCCGGGTAAGCGGTCTGGCCCGCTTGTTCGATCGGCCATTTCGAGACAAGCGAGCAACCATGGTCACGAGGAAACAATCATGCATTTCAGAACACAAGTCATCAAATCAATCTTTAAACGTAACTTCTCAAGTTACTTTTCCGGCGTGTTGGGTTACCTATTCATCGTCGTCTTTGTTGTTCTTGGCGGTGCGTTGGCGTTCAACGCCAGATTCTTTACCGGCAACGAACCGAACCTTGACCAGTTGACGAATTGGTACCCGCTGCTGCTGTTGTTTTTTGTGCCCGCGGTGACGATGAGCGTCTGGGCGGACGAGAGAAAGACAGGGACCGATGAATTGCTGTTCACACTGCCCGCGACGGAACTGGAGATTTTGTCCGGCAAGTATCTGGCAGTGCTGGCCGTTTACACCGTGGCGCTCATCTTTTCGATGGCTCACGTCTTCGTGCTCATGTTTCTTGGCAACCCCGACTGGGGTCTGATTGCGACGACGTACTTCGGCTATTGGGTGGCGGGCGCGGCTTTGCTGAGCGCCGGCATGTTGGCGTCGCAGTTGACATCTAACCTGACGGTGGCATTCGTACTGGGAATCGTTGTCTGTGCGGTACCCGTCTTTGTCGGTCACATCGGCAGCTTGTTGGGACTTGGCGACGCGCTCGCTCGATTCAGCCTGCAAGAACAGTTCCGTGATTTTGGCATGGGTGTGATCTCGCTGACCGCAATCCTGTACTTCGCCGCCTTCACCGGATTGATGTTGTACTTAAATCACACGCTGATGACGCGGCGGCACTGGCACACCCGTCAAGAACGGGCAATCGACGCCCAGTACGTGATCCGTGCGGTGAGTGTCGGGGCCGTGCTTTTTTGCGTTACCGGCTGGGCGGGATACAGTGCCCTGCGCGTCGATGCAACGGGCGAACGCCTTTTCACTTTAAGTACGGCCACCAAGAACATTCTGGCCGCACTTGAGTCGGAGAGGCCGATTGAGATCCAAGCATTCTTGAGTCCCGAGGTTCCGCGGGAATACGTGGAGACGCGTAAACGTCTGGTCGGACTGCTCCGCCAATTTGACGAACTGGGTGGCAAAAACCTGGAAGTGCGATACGTCGATGTCGAACCATTCAGCCAACAGGCAGACGAGGCAGAACACTTCGGGATCGAACCGGTCCAAGTGATGACCGAGCGTGACGGTCGGCGAAGCGAAGTGGACGTTTACTTGGGTGCCGTTGTTATCAGTAGTTTCGACAAAGTGGTTGTTCCATTTTTTGGCAAGGGGCTTCCAATCGAATATGAATTGACGCGATCGATTCAAACGGTTGCCAATGAAGAACGGCATACAGTCGGTGTGCTTCGCACCGACGCGAATTTGATGGGTGGGTCACGGGATTGGCAGATCGTTGATGAATTGCGGAAACAATATCGCGTCGAAGAGGTCTCGCCAGCGGTACCGATCGATGCCGAAAGATTTGATGTTTTGCTGGCCGTGATGCCATCGTCGCTGACCAGCGAGGAAATGGACAACCTGGTTGATTACGCCAAATCTGGCAGCCCTCTGCTGATTTTCGACGATCCGTTCCCACTATCGTTCAACAGCAGCGGATTCGGTGTAACCGGCGCGCCTCGCCAGCCCAAACGCGCGCCTCACTCCGGCTTCATGGGGCAGGGCGGTCCGCCGCCGGAGCAGAAAGCTGACGGCGGGCGTGCCACAAGACTACTGGAAACGCTCGGTATCCAGTGGCAATACGACGCCTGTGTTTTCGATGTCAACAATCCGCATCCCGAATTTGCCATGCTGCCCGCCGAGTACGTGTTCATTACGCGGGACAGTGAGAACAAGCAATCATTCAGTCAAGACCATGTGGTGACAACAGGTTTGCAAGAATTGATTGCCCTTTATCCCGGCGAAGTTCGTAACGGTGGTGACGCTAACACCGAATTTCAACCGCTGCTGAAAACCAGCCAACAATCGGGCGTCTTGCAGTGGGAAGAGTTTGTTGACGAAGGCGGTCTTAATTTCTTTTCGATGCAGGGAACCGCAAATCCACGCCGTAATCCCTTCCGTGTTATCGATGGCTCGACCCATACGCTGGCGGCCCACGTTCGCCGCAATTCGGGGGACGACAAAGTCAACGCGATCTTTGTGGCCGATGTAGACATGATTTCAGATTTCTTTTTCCAGGAACGGAACCTCGGCAATCTGAGCATGAAGTTCGACAATGTGACGTTTGTGCTGAACGCCGTTGATTCAATGGTTGGCGATGACTCGTTCATCCAGCTTCGCAGCCGCCGGCCCACGCATCGTACGCTGATCCGCGTGGAAGAACAGAAACGTGAATTCCTGCAAGCGGCGAACAAAGCGGAGCGGGAAGCCGACAAGGCGGCGGACGAAGAACTGGAACAACGCCGCGAGCAGCTCAGTCAACGTGTCAAGGAAATCCAGGAGAACGAGGATCTGGACCCGATCGCCAAGTCGCAGATGTTGCAACAGGCTCAGCAGGCCGAACAAAAACGCATGTCATTGACTGAAGCCCAGATTGAACAAAAGAAGAACGACGAGATCCGCAGGATTCGCGCGACAACGAATCGCCAGATCCGAAATCTGGAGTCGAAGATTCGGTTTTGGTCGGTTTGTCTTCCGGCAATCCCTGCCTTTGCGCTCGGCGCTTTTATCTTCGTGCGACGAACGAGAGACGAAAAAACAACCGTCGGCCAATCGCGGCGACGAAAACGCAATGAATCATGATGCGGCATAAGTTTCCAGCTTGCTGCGATCGGCAATCAGGCAAGCGATGCCTTAGCTATTGATAACGCAATACACAAACTGAAATAAGAGAAATCCCATGTCCACCGCAACTCCATCAAAGTCCAAAGCAGATGAGAGCTTTGGCGATCAAACGAAAGAAAAGATCGACGCCACGGCGGATTCACTAAGAAATCGCTGGCAATCGCTGGGCCGGGAAACCCGCAAGACGGTCCTCTATGCTGGTGTCGCCGTCAGCTGCATTGCGGTCACCGTAGCGGTCGAATGGGCGAGTCGACCTGCGGCGATCGCCGAGTACGGCAAGGTTGGCCAAACGTTTTTTCCAGACTTTACCGATCCGACCGTGGCGACCGCACTGAATGTTTCCGTGATCGATCCGGACCAAATCGAAGCCAAGGAATTCAGCGTTCAGCGCACCGCTAACGGCCGCTGGGTCATTCCGTCTCACCATAACTACCCCGCCGATGCTGAAGACCAATTGGCTCGCACGGCCAGCAGCGTGATCGGCATCAAACGTGGGGCAATGGTTACTCGCTGGGAAGCCGACCATGCCCGCTACGGCGTCGTCAATCCAAAGGTCGACACGTTGGGTGTTGATCAGGTTGAAGGTGTCGGCAAACGATTGATGCTGCTCGGTGAAGATGAATCGGTGCTTGCCGACTACATCATCGGCAAGCAAGTCGATGGTGAATCCGACCAGTACTACGTGCGTCATCCGGATGAGGACGAAGTGTATGTGGCTACGCTGAACATTGATCTTTCCACCAAATTCACCGATTGGATCAAGACTGACCTGCTGGATATCAACAATTGGGACGTCGTCCACGTAGCTTTGAACGACTACCAGTTCGACGAACTGAGAGGGACGGTGACACAGCGCGACGTGACCACACTTTCTCGCACGTCGTCCAGTGATGACTGGAAAATGGATGGGTTGGATATCGAAGCCTTCGAGATCGACAAGGATGCCATGCGGGAAACCGTCAACACAATCGCTGATTTGAAGATCGCCGGTGTTCGACCGAAGCAACAGGGCCTGACTCCGGAACTTCGACTCGATCGTTCGGCCCTCAAATCGCAGCGAGATGTGGAGCGGTTGCAATCGGATCTGCTGGCACGAGGTTTCTTGCTGCAGCCCGCGGATAATGGTAACCCCGATGACTTGAAGTTGATTTCTCGCGAAGGCGAGTTAACGGCAGCGACCAACGATGGCCTCGTTTACAACCTGTATTTTGGTCGCGTCTTTACCGGTAGCAGCGAAGAACTGGAAATCGGCCTCGGCTCCAGCGGTGACAAAGAGCAGGCCGAAACTGAAACGACCGAGAATCATCAAGCTGTCGGCGATGAATCCGGCGAGGAGAAAAAAGCGGATCAGACAACATCGGATCAAACAACATCGGATCAAACGGGCAGCGAGAAAGATTCGGAGCACGAAGACTCGAAAGACGAACCGCAATCCTCTGACCAGACACCTACCGCGTCAGGCAAGCCGGGGCGCTACGTCTTTGTCACGGTTGGATTTGACAAGCAGCACTTGGGCGAAGAACCGACCAAGCCAGTCGAGCCGGAAATGCCGGCCGAGTTGAAGCAACAAGATTCAACGGCTGAGAAAGCTTCCGCAGATGATACTGACCAGAAATCTTCGTCAGCGGAATCTGCGACAAGCGAGCCATCGCAGTCAGAGGAAACAAAACAGGCAGGCGACGCGGAACAAGCAACGGAAACTGCTCAAGAGGAATCCGAAGAAGACCGGCTGAAGAAATTGCGCGAGGAATACGAAAAAGAGAAAGAGGACTACGAAGCCGATTTGAAAAAGTGGGACTCTTTCCAGGAGAAAATCAAAGAGGGTAAGGAAAAGGCGGACGAGATCAATCGCCGCTTCGCACAGTGGTATTACGTGATTCCGGGCGAAGACTTTGACAAGCTGGCTCTCAGTAAAAGTGATCTGATCAAGGAGAAAGAAAAGGAGAGCAAAGACGATGAATCAGCGGAAGAACAGCGGGACGGCGCAGCAGGTGACGCCACGTCCGAAACTGCCGCCGCCAATCAAAAAGCCGCCGACGACTTCCTGGCCGAAAACAAATCAAAGGAAGGCATCACGTCCACCGACAGTGGCTTGCAGTACGAGGTGATCAGCGCGGGGGAAGGTGAATCGCCCGAGCCGAGCAGCCAAGTGAAGGTCAAATACAAGGGCATGCTATTGGATGGAACTGTGTTTGACGAATCCGGCGATGAGCCGGCCGAGTTTGGTGTCGATCAGGTCATCAAGGGTTGGACCGAGGCATTGCAACTGATGAAACCAGGTGCCAAGTGGAAACTGTACATCCCGCCGGATCTGGCCTATGGCGAGCGTGGTTCCGGCAGCAAAATCGGTCCCCATGAGTTACTGATCTTTGAAGTGGAATTGATTTCTTTCCAGTAGTCCGGCTGGCCGCCTTAAGCACTCGATTCGGACACCAAAAGATTCGGACGAGGCCGTTGAATCACTGCAGCGTCGCTGCCAGATTTGTGTACGTGTATCGATAAAGTTTTTCTGTTACGCGTGAGGGACAAGAAGACAAGTTTCCCAACCTCCGGACCTCCGGGAGGGCGACGCTCCCGCGGAGCCGCCAAGCGTTTTCCCACGTCACGGCTCAGCAGGAGCTTCGC
>JBFJVZ010000334.1:0-9068 GCA_041623895.1 Pirellulaceae bacterium
ACTATGGGTTCCTGACCCCTTTGCCGCTGCGCCTGACCCCTTTGCCGCTGCGCCTGACCGCTTTGCCGCTGCGCCTGACCGCTTTGCCGCGGTGAAGGTCTCTTGGTCGACCCCTGGCGTTGCTTCAAAGCTCGCGCGGGCGTTGGCTATCGAACCTTTTCGTAACCAAGTTGGGTCAACACGCTGAGCATTTCATCGCAAGTGATGTAACGGCGATGGTTTTGCACCTTGTACTCGTCGATCGCGATTGCTAACTCGCGGCCTGGTGCCGATAAATGCGCGTGCGAACTGCCGAACTGGCGCCGTTCACGGCTGACCGCATCCTTGCCGGATGAACGTCGGTCCACAAACGGGCCCGCGCCTGAATTGCCCACCGGGAAGGCATGGCTTGTCGATGCAGTCGAGTAATTTGATGTTGTCGATGCCATAAAAATTCTCTTAACAGACGGGAGACGAAGATTCGGACCCCGCGTAGACAGACTTTCGATGAAAGCGTAGGTCATCAATCGCGGGGGTGTCGTGGCGGAGCAAGAATTTTCCGGGCAATCTCGGAGCTGGCGACAGTATTCCTCAATCGAGCTGACGTCAAAACCGGTGTAATCGGAACGTCTCTGATTAGTTAGAATCGATTGCCGTATCTGCCAGCCGTTGTCGGTGGTACTCCAACTGTTCGATCCAGCCTCCGTCTTGAACCGCTTTGGGATCCAGGTTCATGGCTTGCTGGACTGCGGATTGCGCCGCTGGGATATCATCAGCATCCAGACACAGCGAGGCAATCATCAGATGGGGCTCGGCCGATTCGGGCTCCTTGGCGGCCGCATGTTGAAAGCACTGCATGGCCTCTTGCCCCCGGCGTAACTGCTGCATCGCGATGCCACGCAGGATTAACGCGCGCGAGGGCACTTGTTCATCAATCGCACTTTCCTGCAATCGATCCAGCGTGGCCAGCAACCGATCGTAGCGGCCTTGGGACCGATAGACCTCGGCTGCCTGCAATTGCACTTGGACAAAATCAGGTTGGATCGCCAAAGCCCGATGATAGGCCGCCAGTGCGTCGTCAAGTTGTCCTTGCTGCAACAGGCAATCGCCGCGCAGAGCCCACACCGGCGCCGAAACTCGATTGGCTTGCAACGCGATCATGCTCTGTTGAAAGGCGTCATCCACGCGGCCGACTTCAAAATACATCCTTCCCAATCTTTCGATCAGCTTGGGTTCAGCGCCGCTCAAACGGACCGCCTGTTCCATGTGCTTGATCGCCGCCGCTCGATCTTCGCGCTGCCACAACGATTCCGCCAATCCGCGATGGGCACGATCGTCCGCATTCGATTGGGCCAGCGCGTCATTGAACAATTGTTCTGCCGTGTTCCACTGGCCGTCTCGTAAGGCTTGAAGCCCTTGCCGCGAAATGCGGCGTGCGGCGATTGAATTCTCTTGTTGACCGATGCCGCGAATCGCCCGGCATCCGCCCGGGGCAAGCGAAATAACCGCCAGGAGTAACAGAGCAAGCGATGAGACGTCAGTTTTCTTCATTCAGCTCGGAGCCGAAGCGTGTGCTTCAGTTGCTAAATTGAAACGCGCCACTGAAGCTTCGGGGTCAGGGATCGTTCCTGGAAATGTCGGTTTGCACCGATTTTCTCATAGCAAATCGGTGATCTCAGACGCAACGCTGCTGGGACTTTCAACTCAGAAATGGCATGATGTTGGGGTCGCTTGGATCGTCCCCATTTCGCCCAACACGTCATTCATGCCAGCAACCTTCGATTCATTCGGAATCAAATTCCTTTATCCCGACAATTGGGCCGTGTCGCCGCGTGCGCAAGAGGAGGGAGAAGAAGGTGTGACACTGGAACTACCCGGCGGCGGCTTCTTTTCCATTGACCTTAATGTGGGACGTCTCTCCGATGCCGAACTGATCGAGAATGTTGCCGCCGCAATCAGGGAGGAATACGAAGACATGGAAATGGAGGAAGTCAGCTTGACCGACGCGGTCGAAGGCGAAAAGGCGATCGACTACCGCTTTTTCTACCTTGATATGCTGATCGTTTCACGCGTCATCTTGTTGTCTGCAGGCGGCAAACGCTTGCTAGCACAATTCCAGGCCGAAAGCCGTGACTTCGATGCCAATGAACTGGTTCTGGATGCAATCCTCAAACAAATCCGCGAGATCAGTTGAGAGTAGTCAGTTGGCAGTCGTCAGTAGTCAGTTGTGAGTCGTCCGTATCCAACTGCCAACTGACTCTGCACTGCCGACTGCCAACTGCTTCAACTTTCCTAGACCAGATCCTGCTTGCGTTTTTTGCGACGGCTCTTGCCGCACTGCTTGCACACGCCTTGGATGATCATGCGGTGGCTGGTGACGCGAAATCCTTCTTTGGCCGCGACTTCATTTCGTAGATTGACCAGTTCGTCGCTCTGGAATTCAATCAATTTGCGGCACCGCGTGCAATACAAGTGGTCATGCTGTGGATAGCCATAGTCATGCTCATAGACCATGCGGCCGTCCAGCTGAAAACTCTTCAAGAGGCCTGCATCGACGAATTCTTTCAGCGTCCGGTAGACGGTCGCCGAACTGACGTAGTTGGCTTCGCCGCGGCGTGGCAGCCGCTCCATCAACTCTTCGGCGTCAAAGTGTTCGTGATCACTGAAGACCTGGCCGATCAAGAACTTCCGCTGCGCCGTTTGACGCAATCCTCGCGACTGCAAATATTCCTCAAATCGTGCCTCGGGTGTCAACGAGACTTCAAGGGGTTGCAGCGAGTCGCTGGAATCAGCAGGATTGGTCGATACCGACATGGCTCCGCGTGGGCTATAGAAATCAGTGAAAAGACTTTCCACCTATTCTAGCCAAAATGCAAGTGGTGACAGCGACCGCCGCCCCCAATCGGCATGGATAGCGGAATTGTCGTCGCCCACGCCCACCTAGGCGAATTGCGTAACCCGCCTAGGCAAATAGCACAACCGCTTAAGCGAATTGATCAAGCATTCGCTCCAGGGCAGCATCCAAACGCTCCGGCGTTTCGTAAGTCCCCTCGGCGATTTGGCGGCGAATTTCGGCCACCCGATCAATGCGAATGTCACCGCCCACCGTGACCGGTGATGACTGTTCCAGACGATTCGTCGCGGTCGCCGCACTGGTCAAATCAAGCTGATCAACGGGTTCCGCTGGTTTTGCCTGCGAATTTGATTCAACGGGCTGCTGCGGCTGATTTCGCTGGACACCCGAAGTGTTCTGGGTGGTGGACACCCGGAAAGGGCCATAGATTTGCATACTGATTGCTCCCATTTGGGACGGGTAAATCCAACCACCACAGCGGACGCCAAAGAAAAAGCCTTAGCGTGTCAACTGTGACAGTATGGACGCGGATAGCGCATGGACGGTGGACCGAGCCATCAGCATCAAACCTTTCTGGATCGATACAACTGGCCATTTCTGCGTCGGTCGTCAGCGCCGCGATCCTTGTCCCAGGATGCAATCCGTAAGCGAAGAGAGACTTTAGTCAGCGCAAAGCGGGCAGAAACATAGTCGTTATCGGCCACCCAACACCCTGACTTCAGTCAAAAAACGCTTTTTGGTTCGTTGCTCCTGAGACCGGGACCGGTGCGACCCTAGCAAACGCGTGAAACAACCGACAAGGGCGTTTTCCAAGATGTCCGTGCTTCTTCGCAGCCAATCACCACAATCGCAGCACGCTGACCAGATTATGGCACTGGTCCGTCCACAACGGGGCGGACTCCAATTGCTCGGCAGTTGCTGGCAAAGCATCCGCCAATAATTCGTGATCGAAGATTGGATTTGATGGCGCGGCGACCACCATCCACAACGCCGGATTGATTCCGGTAGCTTCATCACCGCGAGTATCGATCATACGGCTTGCCAGTCCGGCATCGGCGGCCAACCGATGCACCAACGGACCGAGATCCAAATGGTTGTTGGAAACGTGGATTGCCAGCACGCCGTCTGCGGCCAAACGCTGCCGATACAACGAGATCGCCTCGCGGGTCAGCAGATGAGCCGGGATCGCATCGCTGCTGAAGGCGTCCAGGACCAGGAGATCAAACTTTGCATCGGTCATCCGTTCCAGCACCAGTCGTCCATCTCCCAAGTGCGTGCGAACCTTGGCGCGGCAGTCTTTGATGAACGTAAAGTGTTGATTGGCGATTTCGATCACCGCTGGATTGATTTCGATCATGTCAAACTGATCGGACTCGCGGCCGTACGTCGCCAATACGCCGCAGCCTAAGCCGACAACTCCCACGCGAAGCGAATCTTGCCGCTCCTGCAGGGCACCGATCGCCATGCCGACGCCACTTTGCCGTCCATAGTATGTGGTCGGTTCGCTGGCATGCGGGCCCCGACGCTGCATGCCGTGGATTGTGGTCCCATGCACAAGTCGAATCCCTAATTCTTCATGTTTGACCTGCAAGACACCAAAAAAGTTGCGTTCCGAAGCGATCGTTTCCTCATCAGCACCGAGTGCCACGATCATGGTTGACGCCACCATCGCGAATACCGCAGCAAAGCTCATCCGCCGCGCAGCCGCCCAGTCATAAGTGGTTTCTCGCCAGCCGCGACAGGCGATCAGCAGCAGAAACGTTAATGCGGCGACCAAAGACAATGTGAAGGGCAACTCAGCAAACGTGTTCAACAGCAGCGGGCACACGATGGCAACAATCACCCCGCCAATCGCTCCGCCAGCGGAAAGCAATGCGTAGTACTGAGTCAAGAATTTGGGTTTCGGTTTGATGCGGGCGACTTCGCCGTGGCACAACAGGCACACACCCAGCAGCATCAGCATGTAGCACGATCCCTCGGCAACCAGTTGCAGCGGCTTGGGCAATAAGTCATTGCCGTAAATGGCACCGATGGCAAGCAACGTTGCCACGGCAATGATTTTCGGCTTGTACCATTGCGGCGAATCAAAACAAACGATGAAGCTGATCAGGTACAGACTTAGCGGCAGCACCCACAAAAAGGGGATCACCGCGATGTCCTGACAAACGTGGTTGGTGGCAACCAGCAACATCGTCGACGCCAGCGCCGGCAGGGCCACCCAAGCAAATCGCAACGCCCAAGTCGGCGTCGTTCCGCTTGACGGATCAGCTGCATCCGCCGCTGCCGGAGCCGATGTTGTGTTCCGGCCTCGCGGCAGCCGAAACAGGCCCAGGGCCAACACGCCTTGGACCAGCACGAAGCTACAGAAGATCAGCGACCATACGACCGATTGGTTGGAGACCGACAGCATCGGCTCCACCACAAACGGGTAGCTTAGCAGTGCTACCAGCGAACCGGCGTTGGATAACGCATACAGGCGGTAGACGCGAAGGCTGGTGTCGTGATAGCTCAACCAGGCTTGAACCAGCGGGCCAGTGCTGGAAAGGACGAAATAGGGGAGCCCCACGTGTACTGCCAACATCCACAACAAATACAGCGTCGGTGACTCGTCACCCATCGGTTTCCAGGCATCCGAAGGTTCAATCGGCAACATCAGTGCGGCGGCCGATAACAGCGTCAAATGAATCACGCCCTGGGAGACCGGACCCAGAAACGATCGCAACACGTGAGCGTAGACGTATCCTGCGAACAGCAACAACTGAAAAAACAGCATGCAAGTCGTCCACACGGCCGGCGTCCCGCCGAACCACGGCAACACACATTTGCTAATGATCGGCTGGACCTGAAAAACCAGAAACGCGCCCAGCAGAGTCGTCGCGGCGAACCAGATGATCGACGTCTGTGATTTAGATGATGACGATTGTGATGATTGGGCAGCCATGAAATCCCCGCTGCGACAACGAATGGGCTTTGAAAGGTACGGACAACGCAAAAAGGTAGGTCACCAAACGGAATCGGGATGCTTTCTTGCTCAACTCTTTCCGGCTCCAGCGTTGGCGATGTCGTAGGATTCACGGGCAACGGAATGAGAGATTGCGAAACGGCGGCGACAGGGAGTTGTCGACGCACACGGCGGCGTCATACGATACACGTGCCCGACCGGTACTCTCCAGATGAAGCCATTTCTTGTCGATCACACCTCCTCGCGATGAAGCCTCGATAGCGGGTCGTGAAAGCGTCTATGTGGATGCTTCGCGTGCGGCCGAATGGGGTTTGGGCGTCAATGTCGTGTTGATGGTGGTGAAGATGTCGGGCGGCATCCTCACCGCCTCCTCAGCGCTGATTGCCGATGCGGTCAATTCGATCGGTGACGTCGCCAGCGCGCTGGCCGTGCGCGGCGCATTGCACGTGGCTCAAATCGAAGAAGACAAAGCCCATCCGTATGGTCACACCAAAGCCGAATCGATCGCCGGACTGTGCGTGGCGCTGCTGGTTGCCTTCAGCGCCGCCATGTTGGCATTGGAAACGATGAAGCGGTTTGGCGAAGATTTGAAGGTGCCCGCGATCGCTGCCGGGCTGATCGCGCTGACCTGCGGCATTGTCAAGGAAATCATCTATCAATACACCCGCCGCGTGGCCAGGCGTTTGGATTCATCGGCGCTGAAAGCAACGGCCTGGGATCATCGCGCCGATGCGTTGTCCTCCGGCGTGGTCGCGATTTCGCTGTTGGTGGCGCCTCATGCGGGCTGGATCGGCCCCTACATCGACCCGGTCGCAGCCCTCTGTGTGTGCACGCTGCTGGTGATCACGGGCTTGCGTATTTTTTTCAGGACGGCAGGCGAGCTGATGGACCAGCAAGCCGACGACGCAACCGTCGCCTTGGTGCGAGCAGTTGCGGCCAAAGTCGACGGAGTCAAGGAGTTAGAAAAGCTGCGGGTGCGCAAGAGCGGTTTGGAATACTTCATCGAAATTCACGTCGAAGTCGACGGTAACCTGTCGGTCAACGAAGGGCACAGAATCGGCCACGACGTCAAAGACCGACTATTGATCGAGATGCCCCGCGTCCGAGACGTCCACGTGCACATCGAACCCTGCGAGGAGAGCGAGGGAGATGGGAAAACCTGAGATTTGTAATGCGAGCTCGGGCGATCTTGAGATGCGTTGATTCCAAAACCGGTGAACCGATCATTGATCGAAAGCTATTCTGGCTCAATCTTCAGGAATCATGTATTTCGACCCCGGGCACGGCGCCGTGATAGATCAGACTTCGGGGCTGTTTCGTCTTCCAGACGATATTTACGATTCGACTTTGGCGAGTTCGGCTAATTGCAGGGTTGCCCTGCCCTGCTCTTTTTCCAAATAGCCACGGCCGTATTTGACGTTGACGTGATCCCAAGGCAACTTGTCCAGCATCTCGTAGGGCTCGTGAACTTGTCGCTCGACGTCGATGCCGGCATCGGCGACGGCCGTCCACCAACGCTGCGGATCCAAATGCTCGGTCCAGCCATCCATCCGTGCGCCGCGCTCCCAGGCCAGACGAATTGCTTTGCCCGTGCGGCGGTCGCCGCGACTGAGCACGCCTTCCAGAAGACTCGTTTCGATGTTGTGGCATTTCACATTGACGCTGCGAATGTTGCGGCGTTTCCACAAGTACTTGTGCGCCCACTGGAAATACTCGCGGCGCTGCATCCCGTTCCATTGATACGGCGTGTGCGCTTTGGGGACGAAGTTGGAAACGCTGGCGGTGACGCGGGCGTAACGGCCACGGACTTCTTTGCCGACCGTGGCAATCTGCTCGGCCAGGTCGATGATCCCGTCCAGGTCGATCGGACGTTCGCCCGGTAAGCCGCACATGAAATACAGCTTGACCGCCTCGAATCCGTTGGCAAACGCCGCGCGGCAGCCTTCGATCAAGTCGCTGTTTTTGATCTTCTTGCGAATCTGTTCCCGCATGTCGTCGCGGGCGACTTCCGGTGCCAGGGTGAGCGAACTGCGGCGATCGTTGCCAATCAACTCCGGTAGTGAACGCAATTGTTCGTTGACGCGCAAACTTGGCACGCTAATGTTCACGCCCAGCGGTTTGAAGACTTCATGCAATCGCCGCACTAAGGGTTCAAAGTGCGGATAGTCGCTGCTGGAAAGTGACAAGATGCTGATTTCGTTGAAGCCGGTGTTGTTGTAACTTTCGATGGCACCCTGCACGATCGTTTCGACCTCGCGAACTCGTAGCGGCCGTTTGATAACCGTGCTCTGGCAAAAGCGGCACAGGTGCGGGCAGCCGCGCATGATTTCGATGGCGATGCGATCATGCACACACTCGATGTACGGCACGATCGGGCTGGTCGGCAGCGGCACGCCGTCCAAATCACTGATCACGCTGGGAGCGATGGTTTCAGGAATGTCCGTGCGCCCGCGATTCATCGCGGCGATCCGACCATTGGCATACTCGGGAATGTAAAACCGAGGCACGTAGGCCGATTCGATTTGTTGTGCGATCTGAGCCAAGGCGTCTTCGCGTTGCCGGCGTCCTTCGTGGCCGTCGGCAAAGGATCCGTCGCCGCGTCGATAACGGTCGCGCTGCTCTAGCCACAAATCACAGATCACGGGCAGCGTCGGTTCGCCATCGCCGATCACCATGACGTCGAAGTAATCGGCCATCGGTTCGGGGTTTTGACAGCAGGGGCCGCCCGCCAGCAGCAGCGGATCCGCCATCGTGCGGTCGGTTGCTTCCAGCGGAATCCCGCCCAAGTCGATCATGGTCAACACGTTGGGCGAACTGATCTCGTACTGCAGACTCAGGCCGATCACGTCGAATTCGGAAAGTGCCGTGAACGTTTCCAAACTGTAGAGAGGGATATTGTGCTGGCGCAACTTGGCTTCCATGTCGGGCCAAGGCGTGAAGACTCGTTCGGCGCACCAATCATCGCGGCGATTGATCAACGAGTACAAAACCTGGAGCCCATGATGGCTCATGCCGATCGTGTACGCGTCGGGGAAGCCCAAGCACAATTTGCCGCGAATCTTGCTGTGGTCCTTGACGACGATGTTGCGTTCACCGCCCACATACTGAGCCGGGGTTTGCACATGCGGCCAAACGCGTGATTCCAGAAGTTGTCGTCGCTGATGATTGATCATGGAGTCGTCGAACGGACGTCAGTCCGTTAAAAAGGGTATCGTCGGGATTGGACTGGCAGAATCGTAGGGTCGATTCAGGCGGAGTATGTCGTCGTTTGCT
>JBFJVZ010000335.1:0-9052 GCA_041623895.1 Pirellulaceae bacterium
CGGGACTGGCTCGTCGCTGACGATGTCGCTGATCACGGCACGACCACCGTTGCGCAAGACACGATAGATTTCTCGAAACAATTGTTCCTTTTCGCTGGAATCAACCAGATTCAACACACAATTACTGACCACCACATCGACCGATCCATCGGCGATCATGGGTGACTCTCTTCGCAGCATTGCTGTATAAGATTCAAAACGCTGCAAGTTTGCTTCGTCAGCAACCGGATTTTCTCGCAGATACTCGTCAACGACATCGCGATCAATCATCATGTCTTGAATTCGGCCCTTGCGAAATTCAATGTTGTCATAACCGATCTGCGCGGCCACCTCGCTTTGGCTTCGTCGGGCTAACTCCAGCATGGTGTCATTCATATCGACACCAATCACGCGACCCCGCGGCCCGACCACCTGTGAAGCGATGAAACAGATCTTGCCGCCGCCGCTGCCGAGATCCAAAACGATTTCGCCCTCGCGAACATACTTCGACGGATCACCGCAGCCGTAATCCCGATCAATTACTTCCTGCGGGATGACTTCCAGGTAACGACGGTCGTAATCGATGGGACAGCATAGTGCCGGCTCGTGAGCCTCGGCGGCCGCCGAGTAGCGCTGGCGTACAGCGTTTTCAGTATCAAGCGTGTTTGACATAGTTCCTCAATAATTTCAGGTGGCTTTCAGTGCTGGCACCACGGCGCCCCCACAACTGCTGCCGGCCCCTGCGGTACACCCATAACAGTGATCGGCAACAGAAATCGGCCGCGAAACATAATCATCCAATGAATCGATCGTCCACACCGTTTGTTGATCTCCACCGCCAAGCGGCATCTGCAGCATCTGATTGAAATCGCAATCGTAGATCGTTCCGTCCCAGCCAATGGATAATAGCGAACGGCACATCACACGCTGGGCCGCGAGTGGATTGAAACTGTCGGCTAACAGCCGCATGTATTCGTCCAACTTGCCCTGTTTGCGCAAGAAACGAGCATACCGTTTGATCGGAATATTTGTGATCGTCAGCAGATGATCGAACTGGATGCCGAATCGCTCTCCAAGCTCACGTTTGTAATCCGCTTCGAGTTTTGATTGATCGGGCGGCAGCGCAGGACCCGTAGGATTGAATACCAGATCAAGTCTCAAACCTGTACCGCGTCCGTAGCCGAGTTCATTCAGGATTCGCAAAGCAGCGATGCTGCGGGTGAACACGCCTTGGCCGCGTTGGCCGTCGACATTGTCCTCCAAATAGCAAGGCAGCGAGGCGACCACGTCGACGCCCTGATCGGCCAAGAACTCTGCCAACCACTGATAATCGGGCTCCGTCAGGATGGTCAAATTCGATCGATCGATCACGCGCAGCCCGCGGTCTCGAAAGGCCGTGACCAGGATCCGGAAATTTGGATTCATTTCCGGCGCGCCGCCGGTCAAATCGACGGTCTGCAGCCCCCGACAATCGTCCGCCAACTGGATTATCCGGGCCGCGGTTTCGGCATTCATGTTCTCGCGAGTCTTGGTGGGGCCCGCTTCGACATGACAATGCGTGCACGTCTGATTGCACAATTTTCCCAAGTTGATCTGCAAATCCGTCAAGCTACTGCGGACCAACGGCCCTCCCTCACGCTGCACACGCTGGGAGAACGGCTCCACGATTCCGGTTGGCAACCCCGCATCAATGATGGGCAAGATTGAGGACATGCTGACCGAATGATTGCGAAAATGTGGACGGAAACGTCGGGATGATTGTACAAGATCACCTCCCCTGACCAACCATGGCCAAATCGGCGAACAATCCGCCATCAACGGTTCCCGAACAGGCAGGCTGAGCTATTTTCCGCGCTCACGGATTCGGTCGCTTTCGCAGTTGTTGCTGGAGCTAACTTGACTACGAAGCCGTGACCGCCTGGCCCTGGCGGGCTTTGACCAGCAGTTCGATCCATTTGCCGACGTAATGTCCGTTGTCGTGGAAGGTTCTGCCGCTGATCAGGTTGCCGTCGACCACACACGGCTCGTCCACAAAAATCCCGCCGCAGACTTCCAGGTCGAATTTGCACTTCGGCACCGTCGCCATCCGCCGCCCACGAACGCAGTCAGCGTACGCGGGAATCTCTACGCCGTGACAAACGCTGGCCACAGGCTTGTTCGCTGTAAAGAAATGCCTGGTGACGCGGACAAGATCTTGGTCATAGCGGATGTATTCCGGCGCGCGGCCGCCGCTGAACATGATCCCGGCATAATCCTCGGGATCGATGTCGGCAAAGGCGATGTCCGCTTCAATCGTGTAGCCCTCCCATTCTTTGGTGATCGTCCAACCGGGTTTCACTTCATGCAGAACCATCTGGTAACGCCGCTTTTCCGGCGCGGCGACGACGGGCTGAAATCCCGCTTCCTGCAGTCGGTAATACGGATACATCGTGTCCAGCGTTTCGCTGGCATCACCAACGATGATGAGTACTTTGTCTGACATTTAGATTCTCTCTTTGAATGTTGAACGGACTTCGCTCAGTGCTTGTTGTGGGATGCGGCAACGGCCGTCCGTTCTATGCCACTTCAAAGCCATCTCGTTGAGGACGACTTTGCATTGCGGCGGCGTCGTTGTCACCGACAATCATTTCCGCGTCGGGATCCCATTTGATCGGACGTCCCAGACGCACCGATATGTTGGCCAGATGACAAGTGGTCACGCTACGATGTTGGCTTTCCAAATCGGAAATTGGCTGCTTTCGCGACTCGATGCAGTCGAAAAAGTTGCCCATATGGTTAACGATTGCATCCAGTTTCCCAACTCGCTCGGGCCGATCGAGGTTATCAAAGTCGTAGACACCAAACGACTCACGAGGCAACGGGGTCTGCGCCAGCTGTTCCACCGGCACACCGGAAATCGAGCCCCGGTTGACGAACATTCGTCCCTGATCGCCTTCAAACAAGATTCCGTTACGGCCCTCATCGTTGACTTCCATCACGACGCCGTTTTGATAACGAATCGTGGCAGCAAATCGCTGATGCACGTTGTAGCCGCCTTGGATATCGGCGGCTTTTCCGCGGCCATCAATTTCTACCGGCAAACTATTGATCGCCCATTGCGCAATGTCGATGTGATGGGCTCCCCAATCGGTCATCTTGCCGCCGCTGTACTCGTACCACCAGCGAAACGTGTAATGGCCGCGCTCGGGAACATAGGGCACGTCAGGAGTCTGCCCCTGCCAGAGATTCCAATTGAAGTGGCCTGGTACCGGAGCCGTTTTGAAGGGACCACCCGTCGGATTGGGACTGGTGGCGCAGGTCACCTTGCGAAGCTTTCCTAAGCGACCGGCGCGAACCATTTCGGCAGCCAGTCGGAAACGGTGATCGCTACGCTGCCAGGTGCCGACTTGGACCACTGAATCTGAACTGCCGACTTCGCGGCGGAGAACCTTGCCTTCGTCGATCGTCAAAGTCAATGGCTTTTCACAGTAAACGTCTTTACCGGCGCGAGTCGCATCGATCAGCATCTTGGCATGCCAGTGATCGGGCGCACCGATAAGTACCACATCGATGTCCTGGCGGGCCAGTAAATCGTGATAGTCCTCGAAAATCGCGGGCGTGCTGCCAAAACTCGCTCGAGCCTGTTCGCGAACATGCCGGTCAACATCACAAAGCGCGACCACGTCACCGTACTGCCGAGCCTTTTCGGTGATCACGGAACCTTGATAGCGAAGGCCGATGGTGCCGATGCCCAACCGCTCGACCTTGGCACGCGGCTTGTCAGCCGCGCGAGCCGACAACGGAATCGTCGCAGACGCAGCTCCCGCACCGGAGGCCATCAAAAAGTATCGACGAGTGACTTGAGTCATGACGTTTTTCTCACTCCGAGGAATCAAGTCCTGCAGTATATACTCCGTGTGCGGTTCCCGCTTCACCCGTGATTTCCCCGGATACATCCGGGCTGACCAGCGGCCGATTCCGGTTGCGGGCATTCGGAAAAAATCAAAACAGCACGCCGGCATAACCAACGACCCGAGAGCGATCTCCCGACACGTCGGCTGACGTTCCATAAGCGATTTGCTCATACACGGCCTGTTTCCCCAATTCTTTCAGGGTCATCAACACCAGTGCGGCTGGGATTTGCCCACACATGCTGATGTTCTCCGCGGCGCAAACCGACAGCAAACCGACTGGATCGTTCTTTTCCAGCATCGCCAAGGCAAGGCGGTCGCGCCGTCGATTTTCCTCGTCGTCGGCAAAGTGATTCATGTCGCTGCTGATTACCAACAGCGGTGGACGCTCAAGTCCCTTCAGCCATGACGCCAGCGATTTGGCGGCGTCTTGCAATTCACTCACACTGCCACCATGCATCGCAACGGCCACGACTTTGGTTGTTGGGTTCAGACGGTACAGAATCGGAAACTGAACTTCGCTACCGTGTTCACGGCGGTGCGCCGCCGCATCCATTTGCATGCCGGGCACCGCGTCGGCCAGCTGTTGAGCAAGATCAGGAGCCCCCGGCAAACCAGCCGTCGCGGAGATTTGAAAAAAGTCATGAGGGGCGACGGCCCAATCCACCCCGTCGGGCGTATGCTTTGGCCCGATGATCACAACCACCTCGGGCAACTCGATGCGACGCCAAACATCCGCAGCGATCCGGCCGGAGTAGACAAGCCCAGCATGGGGAACCATCGCCGCCGACACCGTCGTCTTATTGACAGCCGGCAAACCTGCAAACAACTCATCAACAATGTTTTCACGATCAACGTCGTCGGCTGGATAAAACATGCCTGCCACGCCGGGTGGACGCGCGGTGATTCGGGCTTGCGGTTGCGGTCCCACCGAAACCGTCAACTTCGGGTCAAGACAATCGCAGACGAGCGAGTAGACCTCTGTGCCGCCCGATCGAAACGGCTGCAATGACAAGGCCCGTCGCAACAACGTTTCGGAATCCGCGTCACGATCAAATGCGACGGCGACGCGGCGCGCATCTCGGGTCACAATCGCGCGGCGGCCGCAATCGGCACCTCGCAAGTCAGCGTCGCTGTCAAATCCATGTTGGATGGCGCTGGAAAGAACCGCCACACGCACTTGCCAAGTGCCGGCAGGGCCGACCGCGGACAGCGTCTGTGCAGCTGCCTGCGTCAGCTGAAACAACGTCGATTGCAATGGTACGCCGTCACGCAAGACCAGATGAATCCAACTCAGCGGAGGCTGACTCGCGTCGTACTGGATCTGCAGCACGATCCCCAACACCGAAGTGTCAACAACGCCGGTCGCGTAATAAAAAGGCGTTGCGCCGGTCTGAACTGCACTCAAGTTGTAGCGCACCCATTCGGTCAGTCGGGCAAGCTGCTCCCCATCAATGACGCCGTGCTCCTGACTCGCCTGATCAACTTGCTCCATTAGTGGAGCGGCCAGCGTATCGCCAAAATCGATGCCATCAAAGATCTCCACGACTGCCTGATCGCTCCGCCAGGCTCCGGGCGGCAAGCCTGCTTTGCCACAAACGGCGTCCAAAAACTGTCTTGATGTCCAATTTCTCTCGCGTGCGACCGCGGGTAACAAGAGTCCGGCTCGGTCCCCCATCCGGACACGTAATCCATGCGTGCCCACCTTCACCGCCTGAATCCGATCATCACCACTGACGCCGATCGGCCGAGGCGAACCGAGAATCGAAACGGCCAGATTCAAATAGGGCAACTCCGCCTCCGCAATCGGCGCCATCCGCGGGTCATCTTTGGCGGTTCGCTGGGCCGAGTGCGCCAGCGCATCGGCCATCGGCATCGGCCGGCCTTGCAAACCACAGCAGCCGCGCAGGGTCTCGCCGCGTTTGAGCGTTACGTAAACGCCGGCAATTGGACGCGTCGCCAATTCGCCCAACAAGGCGGCCGCGTCAACCGGTTTGTCTTTGACAGCGGCAACAACAAGTTCGCTGGCCGCCCGGTGGATTCGATCACGGTCGGCTTGGCTGAAACTATCTTCCGTTACGTGATCGCTGGTGGCGGTCGGCATGGGACTCTCCTTTTTCTTCGCGGCGGTATTGCCGGCGACGCTGCTGATGCGAATCGGCTGGCGGCGGCGACCCCAATTTCCGGGTTGGCTCTCAAAGACTCCGGCAATTTCCTGCTGGCAGTGTCGACATCGATTCTGGTCCAGCTGATATCGCCCTAACTGATGCCAATCCCGCTCCACCAGCAACTCACCACAACCGGGGCAATAAGTGCTTTGCCGATGCACATCATTGACGTTGCCGACATACACGTATCGCAATCCCGCTGCTCGAGCCAGATCGTAGGCACCAATCAAGGTTTCGTGCGAAGTCCGCGGTCGGTCGGTCATGCGAAAATCGGGATGAAATGCCGTGAAGTGAACGGGAACTTCCGCACCAACGTTGTCCAGCACCCAATCGCACATGCGGCGAAGCTCATCCTGGCTATCGTTCGCGTCCGGAATGATCAAGTTCGTCAACTCGACCCACACCTCCGTCTCGTTGCAAACATATCGGATCGTGTCCAAAACCGGATCAAGGTGAGAACTCGTCAAGCGAAAATAGAAATCTTCGTCAAAGGACTTCAGGTCAATGTTGGCCGCGTCCATGGCCTCAAAGAATTCGACTCGCGCCTCCGGCATGATGTAACCCGCAGTCACGGCAACCGATTTGATTCCCATCGCGCGGCAGGCGGCGGCCGTATCGATCGCGTACTCAGCCCAAATCACGGGATCGTTATACGTGTAGGCCACGCTGCGACACCCCGATTGCTGAGCCGCGGCAGCGATCGCCTCGGGCGTGGCTCGATCGCTGAGTCGAGCGACTTCACGACTCTTGGAGATGTCCCAGTTCTGGCAGAACTTGCAACCCAAGTTGCAGCCCGCCGTCCCGAAGCTGAGCACGGCAGTGCCGGGCAAAAAATGATTGAGCGGTTTCTTTTCGATGGGATCGATGCAGAATCCCGTGCTACGGCCATAGGTATCAAGCACCATCTGGTCGTCGTGGTTGGCACGGACAAAACAAAACCCTCGATCTCCCGGTTTGAGCCGACAGGCGCGCGGGCAAAGTTCGCAAAGAATGCGTCCATCGTCTTGTCTGGACCACCACCTGCCCAGCGCTTCGCCGGCTGGATTGAATTGGACGGTTGGCAAATCAGTGGCCATTTTGCAGCAACTTCGCAGAAGCCTGCGCAGGAAGGGGTCAAACCGTCAGTTTATCAAGATTACCGGTTTCGTGCGTGTGGAAACTTTTTGTCGCTGGCTGGCGAAAGGGAACAGCTGGCTCGCTACGAACTGGCGCTGCGATAACTGCCCAATGCTTTCTTAAAAACCCAACGACTGAACACGACGCTCAGTACGGTCGCCGTCACCGCCCACAGCACCAACCACCACTCCCAAGGGGCACGCGGTTGGAGCGGCTTGGCCAACAGTCGTGCGGGGACATTCACGACCACCAAAATCGGCACGACGAAGGTAAAGAAACCGAACAGTGGCTGGCCCCAACCGCGGTTGTAGATCTCCATCGGGTAGCGGCTGAAGTTCGTGATGTAGAACCAAAAGTTGTACAGTGATTGATTGCGGCCCAGCCAAATACTGGTCGCGCTCAGACAGATCATCAAGCTGTACATGATGATGACGCCAAAGACGATAAAGACCAAGTACAGCATCACGCTCAGCGGCGTCGGCACCATCGCTCCCACCTCGCGATTGGCGATCATGACCAGTGAAACCGCCGCGATCACCAGACCGGCAAAAAAATTTGACAGCGCGCTCCAGTCGATCCGTCGGAACGAGATCAAGAACTGAGTATCGATCGGTTTCAGCAGGGCAAAATCGAGTCCGCCGGTGCGAATCATTTCGCTAAACTCCTGGGCATTGGGCATAAAGAACGCTTGCACCAGGCTATTGATGAACCAGGTCGTGGCAATGAACAGAAAGAACTTTTCCCGATCCCAGCCGCTGTCTTCGCCAATCGAACCGGTGTGCTGAAAAATGATCAGGTAGAACCCGACATTCATCGCTGTCCAGCCAATGCTACTGACACACTGCAACACGAAGTTTGTGCGAAACGTCATGTCGCGGACGAGACTATTGCTGGCGAACGTCAAAAAGACTTTCCAGTAATTCGGATGTTGTGTTGAAGAATTCATCGAAGCAATTATCAGACCGAAGTCAGCACTACCCTCCAAAGCCACTGTATCGCTTGACGCCGCGCGCATACGCCACACGACACGCAATGATCAAAACCACTAGCCAGACGGCTTCCACCGCCATCTCCAACGGCAACTGCTGTTCGGGAATCTTGCCCAAAAAAATCGCCGCTGGGAAATAGGCCAAATACTTGAACGGCATAAAATTCACCACCGTTTCGATGCCGTCGGGCAACAACGTCAGCGGGAACATGTGCCCGGATAAAAAGAAACTGAACAACATAAACACGAACAGCAGCGACGAGACTTCCAGGAACCAAAACCCGATCATCCCGATCAAGGCCTCGAAATAGAAGCCGATCAGGAAACCCATCAGCAAAGAGCCGACGAAAGCAACGAAAACATGTAACGGCGGCCAACCGCTAACGAAGTAACTGCGGCACAGAAAGAAAACCAGCGCAAACGGCGCGATCGCCACGGCATAGTACGCCAGTTTGTGCGCAATCCGCGTTAACAACAGAAAACCCAGCAAGTCGATGGGCTGAATCAAGTAGCGCTTGATTTCACCATCACGAATCTGTTGAGCGATGCCCGAGGCCAGGCCCGGCATGCTGGAAAAGGCTCGAGCGACCATGGTCAGCAAGTAATAGGCCACCATGTCGCGAAAACCAAATCCGCCGATCTGGGCAGCGTTTTCGCCTTCGGCCTCACCGATCGCATCAAAGACCGCGTACCAGAGAAAGATTTGAGTGATGATCGGCAGGAATCGCATCAGGGTGCCGAGTGCGAAATCGCCACGATAGACCAAACGCTCCCCCAGCGCCGTCCGCAGAATCATCCACCACACCGACAGCCGCCAGCGCAAACCGCTCTGGTGCTGAATCGGTGCAGAATCGATGCTCAGGTCCATAGGCTATTCATATCCGTCAACACCCCAGGCGTCGACCCGGACC
>JBFJVZ010000336.1:0-8964 GCA_041623895.1 Pirellulaceae bacterium
CCGGCAGCAGGAGTCAAGCGTGCCTCGAAGGATGCCACCATTGGTTCGCGATACATTCGCTGGTGGCTATCGTGAACCACGTAAGCGCTGTTTTGGACCAATTTAACGCGGGAATCATCCCACACGAACGCATAGGACTCGGTGTAATGCTCGTCGCCAATCGGTTCGCTGATCGTCGCCGCATAGTGTCCGCCCGAGGCGTTGAGCAGATCAATCAGCCGGCGGATCGGCGTGCCGTCTGCGCCGCGAACTTCTTGAATGGCGACCAGATCAAAGTTGGAGATGACCTGGGCGATTGTCCCCATCACGTCGACGCCTTCGACTTGCCGCGTCGACGATTTCTTGTCGCCAAACGTTTGAATGTTGAAAGTGGCAATGCGAATCAGATCGGCTGGTCGCTCCGCGGCAGGTTGCAGCGTCACCGGCTGCACATCAACGACCGTATCGGAATCACCAAAACTGTCGAGCGCTGAGAAGTCGATTTTTCCAGTGACCACGAAGTAAACTGCGGCCACCAACATTGCCGTCGTCATTCCCGGGCCAAACCAACGCAGAATAGGAACACGATTGGCGAACGACCCGTTGGATCGACGTCGTCGACTGGACAATAACCCCATCTTGGCCTCCGTGCCGGATGAGTGGGTTCGTTACATGCATGACTCCGAGAGTCAGGAGACACTTGCCAATACGGCCTCTCGGGTGCTTCGCACCTTTGGTTCCTGACCCTTTTTGCCATCGCCCTGCCAATACCGCATTCGCGCGGCTACAATCGGGCGAGAGTCATTGAGGTACGAAACAAGGGCGTTTCACGACAACCCCAAACGTCTTCGTCCCGCGTTTTCTAACGTGAAACATCGCAAAAAGAATGCAACAACCAACCGATTTCGACATCATCCCAAACCGTGAATCGATCGCGACGGTCGAGCGAGATATCCGCTTCTTTCCCAGCACGACACAGTCGCCGGGGACGTTGACAGCAGAAGATATTGAGACGTGGAATCGCGACGGGTATCTCGGCCCACTGGATGTGTATGACGGCGATGCGATTGCTGGTATTCGGCAATATTTTGACCGTTTGCTAGCCGAAGCTCTTGCCCAAGGGCATGATAGCTATTCCATTAGCAGCGCCCATTTGAAACATTCCCGCGTCTATGACATGCTGACTGACAAACGAATCGTTGGCTACATACGGGACATCCTTGGCGAAGACGTTGTCGGATGGGGCTCCCACTTCTTCTGCAAACTTCCCGGGGACGGCAAACGGGTCGACTGGCATCAAGACTGTAGTTACTGGCCGTTGACGCCGACCAAGGCGGTCACCGTTTGGCTGGCGATCGACGACGCGGATCAAGAAAACGGCTGTATGGAAGTCTTTACCGGCTCGCACACTTACGGCTTGATCGACTTTGACACCAGTGATCAAGCCAAGGGAAACGTCTTGGATCAATCTGTCCGTAATCCGGAAAAGTATGGCCAGCTGATGTGCACGCCGCTGCAAGCCGGTCAGATCTCGATCCACAGCGATTTGCTGCTGCACGGATCGGCACCCAACGATAGTCATCGGCGTCGCTGCGGATTAACGCTCCGCTATTGCCCCAGTGACGTGCTGGCCTACCTGGGATGGAATCAAAAAGGCGTTGTCGTCTGCGGCCAAGCCGATCCGTCACTGTGGCCCGGGGCAAAGCGGCCCGACACGGAATGATGACCAGAATCGACGCCGAACTACAATATTGGTAGGTGACGGTTCGTAGTATCGGTCGATGGCCAGAATTGTCCGCCTGATGACGGGACTACAAACACAACTAGGACAATCGATGAGTCTTGCTGAACACTTTTCCGGATCGCGTGTGGCGATATCCTTCGAGCTATTCCCGCCGAAAACGGAGAAAGGAAGGGAGGCACTTTACAAGAACGTGGCGCGGTTGAGCGAGTTCAAGCCGAACTTTTTCACTTGCACTTATGGTGCGGGCGGATCCACACAAGGCACGACCTTGGAAGTCGTCCAAAAAGTCAAGCAAATCACCGGCTTGCCTGTCGCTTCGCACCTGACCTGTGTCGGTGCCACGGTTGACCAGTTGAAGCAGTACCTGGCCGAAGCCAAACGCCGCGGGACCGATTACATCGTCGCCTTGCGGGGCGACCCGCCCAAGGGCAGTGATAAATTCGAGGCAGTTGCGGGCGGGCTGCGATATGCCAACGAACTGGTCACCTTAATCCGCGAAGCATTCGCCGATGATTTTGGCATCGCCGTTGCCGGTTATCCCGAAGTTCACCAAGAAGCACCGGACGCGCAAACCGATCTGGACAATCTAAAGCGAAAGGTGGATGCCGGCGCCGACATCATCATTACCCAGCTGTTTTACGACAACAACGACTTTTATCGGTTTCGTGATCGCTGCCAGGCCGCAGGGATCGACGTTCCGATCGTTCCGGGAATCCTACCCGTCACGAATTTCAAACAGGCGCAGCGAATCGCGGCAATGTGCAAGGCCAGGATTCCCGGCGAACTGGAACGAGCGATGAATGAAAGCGAAGACAGTGACTATCAGTTCAAGATCGGAGTTGATCACGCGCGGATGCAAACGATCGACTTGACTGAGAACAACGTACCGGGAATCCACTACTACGTGCTAAACAAGAGCGACGCGGCGGAACGACTGCTGGATGGACTGCAGCTGGGTGTGGATCGTTGATTAGTTGGTGGTCAGATCCCAGGCATCCAGCCAGGTGGTCTTCTTGGCCTGCATGCCGAATTCTTCTTCCAGGCGATCCGCCATGTCGGGCAAGTGGCCGGCGCCGTAAAAGACTGCGACCTTCTTTTTACCCGCATCCAGTTCTTCTTTCAGGATCTTAAAGGCCTTAGCGTTGCGGCCTTTGATCAGCGTATTCTCACCGTTGGCATCGTCGATACCCGCTGTCACCAATTCGATGTCTACCAATTGCCGGGCCATCACTTGCTTCATTTTCTTGGATCGATCGTTGCTGAAGATTGCCAACAGCAGACCGGCGTCCCCGCCCGTGGATGCTTGTGATGCCAAGCCTGCACCCATCATCCGCGCGGCCATCTTCCAAATACTGTCCCCGCGACGGGCAAAATCTTTGACGAATTCATCGGGGCTCATGTCGGCGTGGCGAAAATTCTTGGCCATGTAATCGATCAGCTCCAATTGGTATTCCAAATTCAGCATGTCTTTCATGCCGGATTGCATTGACGCTAAGACCGATCGCCTTTTTTCCAGATCTTCCGGTCGGATCCTCGTTCCATCGGGAGCGACTAGCTCGTACAAGACCGTGTCGTATTTGGCGAGCCGATCATTCAGATCGACGTAGTAGTCTCGTTGGCCGATGTGAACCACGCCCACTAAATCAACCACCTGCCCCTGGTACCTGGTTCCCTTGTTGCCGCGAAAGCGAGCAATCGCGGTCTGCAAGGCGATCGGTTTGCCTTCGTCGGATTTGTGCACGCGCAGATAAAGCGGATCACTTGCTTCTTCGCTTTGTGCATCGGCGATTGCTTGGGTTGCCGGTTTTTCCTTGACCGCCTCTTTGGCCGCCGGTGGTTCGGCAACCGCGGTCTGGGCGAACGTACAAACGGCATCAAACGTGAATGCCAAGAAAGCCATCACGAAGAGAATCAGACGCATCAGAGGTGACCTTGTAGTTACTTAGTTTTCTGCGAAAGGGACCGCAAAGCAGGGTGATCGATTCGATTAGTTAAAGGATAGGGTGTGCCCCCTGCTTGGACAACTTCCAAATCCCGAGCTGCTTGCCGCAGCTGTGGTTGGATATTTCCGCGAGGGAGGAAGAATCCGCCTTGGCGTGGTTCCCGATAACGAGCCGCGGTCTTTCAGGCAGTTGATGGGCGGTGGCGCGCAGAAATACCGGAAAAATGGGCTCTTTTTCCCCACTGGCGGCATGGGCGGTGCAATGATTGAAGCTGCGTTTGCCCGCATCCAACCGAGAGTCCGCATGCTAGTTTACGCGTTTTTTCTGCTGCTTTGGTTGTTGACCACGATGTTGGGCGTGTGGGTGGTTGTGCGGCTCATGCAGGTTGGTCCGTCCCAGGATGAGCCGCCGTTCGACTTGGCCAAAGACATCCGGGCTGCCAGTCGAGTCCTGAATAGGCTGGAAAATCAGGGCCTCATTGATCGCGAGCAATCGCAGCAGTGGCGCAACCAGCTGATCGCGTTGTCCCGCAGGGACACACAAGTGTCCCCGAATCGGTTGCCCGCAATGACGACCGACGAAGATGTCATCGTTGCCGAGCTTGTTGAGGACGACACTCCGTCGCGTGTCGATTCACCCGGCGCAGCAGTCCCGTCACCCGGCGCAGCAGTCCCGTCTGGCATCCAACCTGCCGAATCGCCGATCACGCGCCCGCGGCAGGAAGAGAAAGATTGGTTGGCCGGCGCCCAGAATCAGCCACAACCAGCAGCCGAGTCCGCCGCCGCCCCTCAATTCGACCAACATCTGGCCGCCACGGTAAAGCCAGAACCATCGTTATCGATGTCGGAAGTGATCACATCTTTCCTGGCCGCTCACAACATTCGCTGGGGCGAACTGGTAGCGGGAATGTTGATTGTCATCTGTTCGATCGGCTTGGTGATCAGCCTTTGGAACACGTTGATGGAAACCCATCGTGTCGTACCATCACTTATTTTTTTGGCAGCCAATACTGCCATTTTTTCTGCCGGGCTGTACACGCTTTCGCGTTGGCGATTGCGGGATACCAGCCGTGCAGTGCTGATCATTGCCAGTCTGCTGGTGCCGCTTAGCGTTCTGGCTGGATTGGCGACCGCGGGCACCGGGTCCGAAGCGGTCTCGCTGAACGATCCGATCACGGTCGTTTCGATTGTTGGTATCGGCGGCGTCTACTTTTGTCTGCTTTGGCTGGGTAGCCGAGCGCTGGTCGGCAAACGTGATGCGGGAGCGATGCTGCTAAGCGTCGGTGGGCCGGCTGCGATGTTACCGCTGTTGCCGGCAGCGATCCGCACGTTTGGCGCATCAGCTGCGTTCCTGGTTGCGGGAGGTTCCTTCGCATTGACTGCGGCCTTGTCATGGGTCGTCTTACAAAGTCACCAGACTCAGCGACGTGTGCTGGGAACAGCAACCGGGCGGCATCGGTTGTTAATCATGTCGGTCGGCAGCTTCGCATTTTCGGTATTGATTGCCAACGTTGCCTTCACGATGCCCGAACATCCGCATCAACTATTGCGAATCGCGATCGCTGCCATTCCCGGCTTGATCGCGTTATCCGCAACCGGAGGCACGCTGAGCCATTCGCGGCGGAGTCCTAACCTGGCTTTGACGGGTACCGTGATTTCAATTCTGGCAGCAGCGGCAAGTTTCCTGGTCTTGCCGCCGGCATTGGTCGGAGCGGATTGGTTGTGGGCTTGGGCGGGCACGCTGTGTGGATCCGCATTGTTGGCGGCATGGGCATTCCGACAGCCGCAGTGGCTGCCGATTGCGACGTTGGCCGCGGGATTGGGCTTGTTGATGTGGTCACCGGTTTATCTTCAAGGGGTCACCTGGCAGGAGCTGCCCTTGTGGAAACGGTTCGTGGGTGGCGAGGCGATGTTGGTGGCGCTGGCTGTCGGCGGAACATCACTTTTGGCGAGCCGATTTCTGCGACGATCCGATTATCGAAATCCATTGCAGCTTGCCGGATTCGGTTGGATCGCGTTTTCGCTGTTGATCGCGACGATCCTTTCGGTATCGCCCCTGCAGTGGCTAGGCTCGGTTCCGGCGTGGGTGGTCACTGCGTTATTGGTAGCAGCGGCGACTGTCAGCATGCTGGGAGCGCCGACTGAGCTGGTTTCCAAGTACAGTGGCTGGGCAGCGGTTCCGCTCTGGTTATCGATTCTGCGTCCTGTGACGTTGGGATTGCCGTTGGCTGCACCCCGCGTTTGGATGATGACAACGCTCGCGATCGCGGCAACTTTACTGCTGGCGAGTGTCTTGGCGCGGATGAAAGGCATTACCTCTTTCTTCTTGGCAGGGCGGCCGAGAACAAGACCAACCATTGATTATTGGCTTCGTCTGTCAGCAGCCATGTCAATCGTCGCAGCGGTCATCGCGGGCATTTTTGTGTCGCACGATTGGGTGGATGCCGCGACGGCGCTGGCGGCGAGCACCCTGCTGTTATGGGTGGTTGGACTCGCGAGTCAACAAGTCGTCTGGATCCAAGTTGCACAAATCACATCGTTGGGCGCCGCAGTCGTTGTCGGTTGGGGACGGTTCCGGCCATCATTGTTGTCGCTGGAAAGTTGGCAAACGGGAATCGCACCTTGGGGTTGGGCGATCTTGCTGGCGCTCGTGGCGCTGATATGGTTAGGAGTGCGTGAGTTGTGCCTGCTTGTGACGGGAAGAACGGACAACGAAAGTTGGGTATCTCGATTCGCGATTTACCGGGACAACGACGCATCCCCGGCTAAGCTGTTGGAGTGGCCGCTGACACTTGCTGCGCTGCTGACGATCTTGGGCGTGGCGGTCGAATCATTTGTCGCTTTGGCGGCCGGTGTCTTCGACAACGCAATCCTAACGCTTGAGCCAACGCTGGGGTTACCACTGCTGGCCGTATCCGGTGTGAGTGCGGCGATGATGTTGGCCAGGCGTCAGCTGCCGAAAACACACCAAGATCATTGGGGCTGGGCGGCGGTGACCGGTGTCGTTTCCGTGCTGGTGTGGAGCGGCAGCCTGTTGGCGATCTGGTTGTTGGAAGACCCTGCAGAGCGGCTGGTCTTGGGCACGACCGTGATTGCCTTGGCTTGCTGTGGTTTGGATTATTGGATCCGAACGAACAGGCAACTTGCGGATCTGGTTGGCCAGTTGTTCGGATCAGTCGTTGGTGCTTCACTAATCGGTGTTTCGTCCTTGGTTCTGCTTGCCACCGGCTGGTGGGAAGATGTGTTCGCGGGGCAGAAGCCGCAAGTCTTTGAAACGTGCTGGGTCGCCGCCTGGTCGGCAACGGGAATGATCTTGACCGGCTGGATGGGGTGGAAACATCGCGACGTTGTGGCTGCTAGTTTGTCCGCCGTTCTAGCTCCTGCGGCGGTGTTTCTGGTGATGCCATTGATGGTCGTTGATTCGCCAACGAGTTGGCTCCAGTGGTCGGCGATTGCGTCAGGCGCGTGGGCGTTGGCGGCTGGATGGTGTTTCCGCGGACAACCTGCCACGAGTGAGCCCGCTAGAAATGGGTCGCTGGTATTTGTGGCGGTCATTGGTGTCGCTTGTGCGGCGCTGATGATTGTGCACGTTTTGCTTCCCAAGCCTTATCTGGCCGTGTTTGGCAGTTGGGGCGGCTTGATCGTCTCGCTACTGGCTACGGCAATGATCCTGACCAGTCATCAGAAATTCGTGCCCAAGCAACCGTTTCTTGCGCCGCTTGCGATCACGCTTTTGTCCGGTCAGGCAACGGGCCTGGTGGTCGACCTGGGATGGATTCGCAACGAGATGACACTGTTGGCATCGATCTGGCTGGTTGCTGCCGCGGCGTCGCTGGTTTTCTTCGCACGAAGCGTCCTGTCCCGGAAAGCTACCTTACCCGTCATCCATTTTTGGCATGTGGCGATCATGTCGATTGCGGTGTGTCTGCTGTGCGTGACCGCCGCGACAACGACAAGCTACCTGGTGTTAGGACTGATCGGCTGTCTTGTCGGTGGCCTCTTGATCACAGCCGTCGCATGGTCGCGACCGCAAGTGCGTGAGGACTTGAGGTCACCGTGGTTATGGGCGGAGGTGTATGCAGCGCGGTTGCTAGGTTGGTTTGTGCTGTTTGTTGGGGCCTACTTTGCTTCCCAGATAACGGATCTTGCCCTCGGGCACTGGGATACATGGAGTGCAATCGTGACCTGGATCGGAATTTGGGTCCTCTGGTGGCGAGTCTCCTGCCCGGACACCATCACGACTGGTAGTCGCGAGCCCGCGTTGCCGCTGGCTCAAGGAGTACTTCCAGATAGCGAGGCCACGTCGCTGGTTGCTGCTGGGTTGCTGGTTGAACTGTTATTGGTTGTCAATGCGGCGGAACACTTGCCGTCGCTGGCTTCCAGCGACCCGCTGTTGTGGTTGCGGGCCTCGGTAGCTGGATTGATTGGTGTTACATGTTTGCTTCGTGGTTCGCGTAAGAATGCGGTAGAAACCAGTTTGCTGGCGGCATTGTCAGCCATCACTCTGATCGCGGTATGTGTCGGCCTTGAGCGCGGTGCGGATTGGCATCAACGAATCATGATTGCTAGTTTGGTTGCATCGACCACGATCGCGATTCTGGTCTACATGTCGCGGACGATATTGCCAATCATCAACCAACTGGCTGCCAGTTGGATGGCATTGATTCGCCAATCGCTTGTACGCGACGCGGACTCAGTACGAGCCTTGCCTTTAGCGCCGGACCGATTTGGGCTGGCAATGTGGCGTTTGAGTTTGATTGCCTCCAGCGTGATTTCGGTCACCCTGGCAGTGTTGTTGGTGACGCTGGATACCGATCCGAGTGTTCCCTTGGCAATTGGTGCGATTGCCTTGATTTCGGTTTCGGTTGCCGAGTTATCTGAGCAGACTGGGCAAATCAAAATGCGGTACGCGACGGTCGTGTTGGGTTTTCTGGCGACCGCGATGTGGGCCAGCGTGAATGTCGGCACCACGCCATTCCCGGTATTGACAGTTGCGATGCAGTGGCTGGTGGGCTGGGTTTTGACAGCCGCAGTCGTCGGCTTGGTCGTGCCCAAGCTATTTGGAGCCGCATTTGCAGATCGCTGGCAGCCCGCCTTGCGATTTGGTGTGATTTTGGCTGGTGCGCTGGCTGCCGGCTCGATGGTCTTGATGTTTGCTTCCGAAACCTGGATTCGTTTGGAAGCCGATATCGATCTGGTTTCGCGAACCCGCGTCTACTTCGTTGCCACAACGTTGGCCGTCTTGAGCGTTGTCGCCACGTTGCTTGGCATTCTTAGCGGCCCTGGACTTGGCTATCGC
>JBFJVZ010000337.1:0-8962 GCA_041623895.1 Pirellulaceae bacterium
ACTCGCTTTCACTTGTGGGGGAGAAGGGTGCCAGAACGGAGTGTGAGTGAGCACACCGAAGGCAGAAACCGCGTATTGATTCGAGACAGCGGTTGCATCGACCGAACGTAATTGGTGGTATCGCTAACTCGCGTCGGTGTCGCCCACCGAAGCGTCGAAACGGGCAAAAGGAGCGTTCCGCTAAACCTTCCTTTGCTGCCGCATCTCCTTGCTGCAAGCTGCGTTGCGCCAATTCGCGCGACCGCAGTCCCGATTTGCCGTCCCGGACATCAAACCGCCAGCAAACGTGCAAAATGTATGTAGAGGTATGAAGGGTTGGGCCGTCGCTGGCGGGCAACGATCGAGCTAGTCCGATTTCGGTTGCAATGCGATTCGCGGCGCATCTTGTTCGCTGATCGCCAGGCCAATCCAGCCGTCACGAAGTTCCAACTGGCTGATCGCCAAGTCTTTCGCGTTGGGATGGTTCACCAAAGCCGGCAGCGTGAGCGGAAGTTTTCGCGTCGGCGACAAGACTTTGTTAAAGATGGCGCGAGCCGGCAAACGCTCCCGCATCGACATCCCCGGCCCACTGATTCGCAGATGACCGTGGCGTACCAAATACGCATTCAGTCCATCAATTTCGGGCCGGTATTCTGCCCGCACAATGAACCGGCTGAGCATCATTTGCTCTTTTCGGCTAAGCCGGATCACGCGCATGGTCACGCGGAATATTCCATTTGCGATCTCCACCGTGATCGGCCGTGTCTTTGCGAATTGGACTTCCACATCCTCGGGGATGTCGCCCGGTAATTGCGGTGTCGGCTGACCAAACATGACAACGCTGTCAACAATCATCTGGTTGATCGGTTTTGGTTGCTCACGCGGAACCAATTGTTCAAGTGCATTGTTAATCGTCGATTGATGAATCTGCAGACTCATCAAGCTGGTTCGGGGTGCGCGAGGTCGAGGCGTGAAAGCACCCAACTGCCAGTCGCCGGCTAATCGATATCGGGCCAGTAATCGTTCTTCGGTGGTTTGCAGATCGACGACCAACGGGTCCAGGCGAAGCTGGCCGAGCGGACCCAGGATCACTTGCTCCAATTGATTGCTCCGCGCATCCAGTCGCTCATTCAATTCTTGCGAAATGTTGTCAGCAAGCTGAGTTTTCATTTTGCGATCGGCGATGCGATTCGATGTACCGGAAGATTCATAATATTTGGACTGGGCAAGACTACGAACCAGCGACCCGAGCAGTGGCCATCCGTCGTAGTTGGTTCGGATTCCCCGCAATCGCGTATTGCCATCGACATCAATATTTGAAACGCCGATTTGAACGTCGCGCTTGGTCAATTCGATTGGCGTTTCTGACATGAATCGAGATTGCCGCGACGTGCTGAAGGCGGCCGGTCCGTTGCGACCGACGGACTGCGTGCGAACATTACCCTTTGTTTGCAACTTTAAAGACCAGCGGTCGTCGGCGGGCTGAAGTTGGATATCCAAATCGCTCTCAACTCGGCTCACGCCTCGAACTCTGCTACCCAGTATTTGCGTGCGAACATGCAGGGTCTGAGGTTCAATGGCTGGCAAAAACCGATTCAGCATCGCGTTGCTGATCGCGATCCGCACATTGGCGTTTCGATAGTAGGTGTTGATAGCGTCGGCCAGGGCGACTGCCTCCGCCGTCTCCGAGAATCGCAACGTCTGAAAAATATCCGCGATCTCGCGCTCGGCTAGCATCGTAGGCTCCGTCTCTTTGCGTTCCAGCTGCGTCAGGAGCGCTGCAAAATCCACTGCCTCGCTGACCCAGGGGCGAAGTGCATCGGTCAACTGATGGATGGATGGCCGGTCCAGCCACTGCTGGTGCGCGGGATGCAGCCCGTGCCACTGCAGCCGAGACAAGAATCGTTTGGCGACAAGGTTGCGATTATCAACGTCGATCGATGTTGCATCGTCGATTTCATCCAATAACAGGAATCGTTTCCAGCCGTCCGCGTCGCCGGTTTCGGGTAACTCCGACCGCACGCGTTCAATTTTTTGGCCGATCGTGTCGGACGAATGGATTTGACCGGACAGCTCGATTGTCTTGGTTGCCGAATGAACGATCTGAAACACAGGTCTCCAGACGGCGACTCGACGAGCCAAAGCGTATGCAGTTCGCAACCATTGGATTTGCTGAAAGCGAACCGTCAACGCTTCGGCTTGTGAAAACCCATCCGTGGCCAATTGATCAAGCTCATCAATCAGCACGCCCGCGCGCGGATTGCCCAAACGATCCAGCGAACGCATTTGTGCCAGACGATCGGCAACCTGGTCCGCCCACTGTGAAGCCAGCGAAGCCGGTGAGGAAGTCGACACGAGCTGATTGTTCTCGCGGGGCCGTGATTCGCGCAACGCGAGCGAGGCGAGAATCTCTAGTTCTTCGTTCAACTTCAAAGTTAAAGGCCAACCGGCAGGATTCAGCTCAATATTTCGCCGTGCGACCTTCTTGGTGTTATTGGCGACGATCTTTGCCATCGCGGGAGGATGATCGGTGCCTGCATCCGGTCGCGCCGCCAAATCACCAAGATTGGCAATTGAGGAGGGCATTACGGAACGACGAGGCTTGCCCGCAGGAACGGTTCCTTCAGGATCGACGCGCTCGAATTTCTCGGCTCCGGACTCGCCGGGTTCGACATCGACAGGGCCAACAGCGACGGCGCCGGTTCTGTTGTTGCCGGCTGCAGACTCGGTCAATTGACCAGGACTTTGAAGGATTGGCTGACCGAAATCACTGTTATCATCATCGCTGTTATCATCGATGACTTCCAGCAACACGATCATGGGGGCGTCGCTTGTTGATCGCGGTTGCGTCGTGCGCGACTCGCTCAAGTCTCCAGGCTCCGTCGACGTCGCTGAGACGCCATGCGGCGATGTCATGTCAAAGTCTTCGTCGCCATTCAAATTACCATCGGAAGCAATCGTATCGGCGGCAATCAGGCCATAGGAAAGCAGATCTTCGCAATAGTCCAGAACATCATCGACAACGTTGCCAGCCGAATGCAGAGCCAGGCCCGCCGTCTCGCGAGCTTCATCAATGCGAGGCGCGTACAGAATATCGGTGCCGGCGTCTTCCGCGAGACGCTCTGGAATCCGCATCGCTGCTTCACCCTGGTCGGCCCGTTCAACCAACGGAATGATATCAGTCGGGGCCGGTACTTCGGAGTGCAAGACTTTGGGGGCCGCGCTGTCGCTCAGACTGTCGGTCAACATTGGCTCATCAAAGGCCATTTGTGCTGACATCACGGATGCAACGAAATCAGGCCCCCCCGCGTGGTGCCAGGCAATTTTCGCTTGCCTGCGGATCAATTGCCAGATGGGAGCGTTGGTGCTGCTGAGCCACCAAGTGCCCGCAATCATCGCGGATGCAATGGAAGGCCAAAGTAATAAAGATCGGGTAACATCCTTGCGCATGGGAGGTTGCATCCATGGATGGGAAACGTAGTTCAAACACGAATGATGCGTACAACGAAACAGTTCGCGTAACTCTATCAATCGACGTTAAACTCATCCGAATCCAACAGGGATTGCCATGCTCCCCTAACGCAGACAGGAAGCCTGATCGCTAAGACCGGTTAAACTAATACGTATGGACCAGCCCGAGTATTCAAGATTCCTGAGACGAGATTTCCTCCGCAATGCCGGCGGTGGGATTGGGATCATGGCGCTGCAATCGTTGTTGACTGGGGATGCTGCAGCGAAAGATTCCAAGGCACCGCAAAAATCGGTCCATTTCAGTCCCCGCGGCAAACGCATGATTTGGTTATTCATGCACGGTGGGCCCAGCCATGTCGATTTGTTTGACCCGAAACCCGAATTGACGCGATTGGCCGGTCAGCCGGTGCCGGATAGCTTTGGAACGGTGATGACGCGCCGGAATGTAGCCAGCAATCCGCTGCTTCCGCCGATCAAACCGTTTCGGCCGCGCGGAAAATCGGGCCTGCCCGTCTCTGACTTTTTGCCTCACCTTGGTGAACTTGCCGATGACCTTTGCGTGATTCGCTCGTTGCACGGTGACAGCATCAATCATCCGCAATCGGTGTACCAGATGAACACCGGCAGCATTTTGATGGGGCATCCCAGCTTTGGAAGTTGGCTGGCCTACGGTCTGGGATCGGAAAACGAAGACATGCCGGCCTTTGTTGTGTTGCCGGATCCGGGCGGCGGCTTGAAAGGTGGACCGGCGGCATGGGGCAGTGGTTATCTGCCGGCAACTTATCAAGGGACGACGATGCGTCCAGGCAGCACGCCAATTCTGAATCTTGCCCCGCCAGCAGACATCGCGCCGGCGCGACAACGGTCAACGCTGGACTTTATTAACAAACTGAACCGCCGTCACCTCCAACAGCGAGATGCGGACGATGAACTGAACGCCAGGATCGAAGCCTATGAGTTGGCCTTTCGCATGCAGGCAGCGGCGCCTGAGGTCGTTGATTTCTCACAGGAGACCGCGGAAACGATTTCGCTGTACGGGATCGATCAAGCGAAGACCCGAGACTTTGGCGAACGATGTTTGCTTGCCAGACGCATGGTCGAGCGCGGTGTCCGATTCGTCCAGGTTTACTCCGGCGACACCAATGGCTGGGACGCGCACAATGACGTCGCACAGAACCACGGCGAGTACGGTGAAAAGACTGACAAGCCGGTTGCCGCGTTGCTGCAAGACTTGAAGCGAAGCGGTTTACTGGATGACACGTTAGTGGTCTGGTGTGGCGAATTCGGCCGGATGCCAATGAGTGAAAAAGGAAAGGGGCGTGACCACAATCCTTGGGGATACTGCGGATGGATTGCCGGCGCCGGGATTCGTGGCGGCCGAGCTTATGGGGCCACCGACGAAATTGGATTGCGTGCTGCAGAGAATACTGTGCATGTCAATGAATTCCACGCCACCTTGCTGCATTTGATGGGACTCGACCATCGACGTCTGACCTATTATCACAACGGACTCGACGAGCGGCTGACCGGGCCAGCCGAAGTCAATATCGTGCGGGAGTTGTTGACGTGACTGGCAATTATTTTTTTGCGGTACTGACGTTGTTCACGTGCGTCTTGGCTGCGGCCGAAGACCTCGTCGTCGATGAACCCGAGATCGCTGAAGTCGACCGCGATCATTGGTCTTATCGGCCAATCGTTCGGCCCACGATTCCTCAGGTCAAGTTTGTAAACTGGGCCAGCACCGACATTGACCGATTTGTGCTGGCGAAGCTGGAATCGAAAAACATCAGGATTGCTACTCGGGCCGACAAGTCAACGTTGATTCGCCGAGTCTACTTGGACCTGATCGGTCTGCCGCCGACGCCATTACAGGTTCAGGCCTTCAGCCAAGATCGCAGCCCGGATGCATTTCGCCGAGTGGTTGACTTTTTGTTGGCGTCGCCGGAGTACGGTAAACGATGGGGCCAATATTGGTTGGATTTAGCGCGGTTTGCCGAGACCGATGGTTACGAGCATGACAAGATTCGACCGAATGCCTGGCGGTATCGAGATTGGGTCATTGATGCGCTGAACCACGACATGCCTTACGACCAGTTCGTTCGCTGGCAAATTGCCGGTGATGTTCTTGCTGCCCAGGATCCGCAGGCGTCGATTGCGACCGCATTTTGTCTTGCCGGCCCCGACATGCCGGACATCAATTCTCAGGAAGAGCGCAAGCATGTCTTGTTGAACGAAATCACGTCAACGGTCGGAGCCGCATTGCTGGGACTTCAGTTTGGCTGTGCCCAGTGTCACGACCATAAATACGATGCGGTCAGTCAAGCAGACTTTTATCGATTGCGAGCGTTTTTTTCCCCCGCGATTCAGTTGTCCAAAAACAATTCCGTGACTGTGTTGGCATCGCATGGGATCGATCCGCAAAATCACCTGATGATTCGAGGTGACTGGCGTCGCAAGGGACCGCAATTGCAGCCCGCGTTTCCAAGAATCGTGAACCCGACTGACCGCGCCGTGGCTGCTGACGATCCCCACGCGCGTCGCGCGGAATTGGCGCGCTGGTTAACCGCTCGTGACCATCCGTTGACCGCACGGATCATTGTGAACCGCCTCTGGCAACATCATTTTGGGCAGGGACTTTCCAGAACACCCAGTGATTTTGGAGTGATGGGTGACGAGCCGTCTCATCCGGAATTGCTGGACTACATGGCGGAGAAGTTGATCAAGAACGATTGGAGCTTAAAACAGCTGCATCGGCAAATCGTGTTTTCTTCGGTTTACCAAACCCGTAGCTCTCGCCCCACCTGTGATACTTTGCAGCGACGCTGGGACGCAGCCCGACAGATTGATCCTGAGAATCGGTTGTTGAGTCATTTTCCCCGCCGGCGACTCGATGCCGAAGCAATTCGTGACTGTTTGTTCGCCGTCAGCGGATTTCTGAATCACGAAGCCGGCGGTCCGGGAATCAGCCCACCGCTGCCCAACGAGATGATCAAGACGCTGAAATCCGGGCAATGGAAAATCAGCCCGCGGCGAGCGGATCATTACCGTCGAAGCATTTATATATTCGCGCGACGTAATCTGCGATACCCGCTACTGGCAACTTTCGATCGTCCGACGGCGAATGCGAGTTGCGCGGCTAGAAACCGGTCAACGACTGCGGTTCAATCGCTGTTGTTGTTGAATTCAGATTTAGCGATCGAAGCGGCCAAACGCCTGGCTGTTTCGGCGTTTGAATCAACAGATGATGGGGCAAAGATCGTCGATGAACTTTACCTGCGTGTCTTTTCGCGTCACCCAACGCCTCTGGAGGCCAAGGAAGCGATTGATTTTTGGCAGCAGCAGGAGCAATTGTTAAACAAGAGTTCCTCAGCCACCGAGTCACGGGAGACCGCGTTGACCGATTTGTGCCGGGCGCTATTGAACGCCAACGAGTTCCTGTACGTTGATTGATTCTTGATGCTTTGCGGCTCTGCTGTTGGAGTTCCGCAGGCGATCCCACTCACGCAACGCGCGAAGTTGCGAAACCATCGAATAGGTTTATCAATGCTTTGTTTGATTCGCGTTTTTCTTCTCTTAGCAACGTCTTCCGCCGTTGCTGCTGAGCGGCCCAACTTCATCATCATCTTTACTGACGATCACGGCTACGCGGACTTGTCGGCTCAAGATGTGTTCTCCGACATACGGACGCCGAACATTGATGCCTTGGCTCGCGGCGGTGTCCGCATGACATCCGGTTACAGCACAGCACCTCAATGCGTTCCCTCGCGTGCAGGACTTTTGACCGGAAAGTACCAAAATCGATTCGCTGTCGAAAGCAACAAGGAAGCACTTGATGGATTCAACGCCCAGCAAACCATTGCTGAGCGGCTAAGAAAGGTTGGCTATGCCACCGGCATGATCGGCAAGTGGCATCTTGGGCCAGCGAGCGAAATCAGTACGCACGGATTTGAGGATGTTTTCTATCGCGGCGGCTCCTGGACCAATTTTGATTTTGACGGCAAAGATGTCGCAGCAGGAACTGCGAATAACGAAATGTATCACTTGGACGCCGGCAGTGCGGCGGCCAAAGCATTCATCAAGCGACATCACGACGAACCGTTTTTTCTGTACCTCGCCTATCGCGCTCCTCACGTTCCGCTGGATGCTACTCCAGATTACCTGGCTCGCTTTCCGGGAAAGATGCCCGAGCGACGGCGCCAGGCGCTTGCCATGCTGTCCGCCGTCGATGATGGAGTTGGAGGCGTGATCGAATCGCTTCGCAAGTATGGGATCGAAGAAGACACGCTGATCTTTTTCATTGGAGACAACGGTGCACCGCTGAAGATTCACAAGCTGGACGCACCCGGGGGAGGACCGGGTTGGGACGGCTCGCTGAACGATCCAATGAACGGGGAAAAAGGGATGCTTTGTGAAGGCGGCATACGCGTTCCCTTTGTCGTTTCCTGGAAAGGCCAAATCCCCGCGGGGCAAACGTTTGATCATCCGGTGATTGCCCTCGATGCGGCCGGAACCATCCTGCCGCTGGCCGGCTGTGGTGAGGATCCCAAGCTGGATGGAGTGAATTTGCTTCCGTTTCTAACCGGACAGCAGACGACCGCGCCGCACGAACGACTGTATTGGCGATGGATTGCTCAAGCCGCTGTGCGCGAAGGCAACTGGAAGTACCTGCGGGGAGGCAGCCGCGAGTACCTGTTTGATCTGAGCAAGGACAAGGAAGAGAAGTACAGCGTGTTAAAACAACACCGCGACGTGGCCGATCAGCTCCGCAAACATTTGCAGACATGGTCGCAGCAGTTGCAGCCTCCCGGCCTGGAGACAGGGGCAATGGCTGAGACGTGGGAGCAGTACTTCGATTTTTACTTGGATGGCAAACCCGCTCCGCCGCTACCGCAGCGGCGGAGCACCGCGTCATCAGCCCAGATCAATGGCTGGGTGACACGAAACGGTCGAGCCGAAATCAAGAACGGACTGCTGGTCATACGCCGGGCGGCCAACGCCAAACAATCACCCTTCATCGCGGCCAACGGGCTGAAGATGAAAGGTCCACTGACCGCTGAAATCAGGCTACGAGCCGCGAAGGCAGGAAGCTTGAAAGTATCCTGGCGAGAAGCCGATCAGAAAGACTTTACCGCCAATCAAGTTGCCTCCGTTGACTGCCAAGCGGCCGAGACAGTACGGCCATATCGGTTATCGATTCCGACGACCGCCCAAGTCGTGCACGTACGGTTGATCATGCCAACGTCTGCAGCGGACATCGAAAGCATCGAATTCAAAAACCAGGACGGTAAAATCATTCAACGTTGGACGTTTTAGCTGGCGGATTTTCAGATATCTCGTAGGCCAGGACTTGTCCTGGCAACAAGCCGCTAGGACGAGGAGAGCGTCCGGCTTGAGAAGCAAGCTAAGGCTGGCTTTTCTCTGGAGTCACGGTAGTTGGAGGCATCGACGTTTTCGTTCATCACAACCAGACGACAACGGCGTAGCAGTGGCAGAATATAGCCTGGGGTCAGGA
>JBFJVZ010000338.1:0-8949 GCA_041623895.1 Pirellulaceae bacterium
CGTACGCGGCTCATCGTTTCGACCATGTGAACCGGGATTCGGATGGTCCGGCTCTGGTCGGCGACCGCGCGGGTGATGGCCTGACGAATCCACCAGGTCGCGTAGGTACAGAATTTGAATCCCCGTCGATACTCGAACTTGTCGACCGCACGCATCAGACCGGCGTTGCCTTCCTGAATCAGATCCAGGAACGACAAACCACGATTGCGATATTTCTTGGCGATCGAAACGACCAGCCGCAAGTTGCCTTCGCTCAGTTCCCGTTTGGCTTGCTGGTACTCCGAGTAAACCTTGCGGAGCATGTCGACACGACTGCGGAGCGAGGTGGGAGTTTCCTGGCAGGCGGTGAGGATTTGGCGTCGTTCGTGCAACAGTTTGTCACGAACTTCACGACCGTGCTTGGTCCGCTTTTGATCACGGATCTGGGCGTCGATCTCGTCCAAGCGATGACAAAATTTTTCCAACAGTTCGATTCGGGTCTCAATCCGGTGAGTTCGCAAACCGAGTTCTTCGATCAGTCGCACGGCGCGGCGGCGACGGCGGGCCAGCGAGCGCCATGCTTCGGCGCGGCGGCGGCGTGAAGCCCCCTTGCTGAGCGCGACTTTCCAATCATGGCGGTTTCGCTTGAGCAACGTCTGCAGGGTGCGGAGGTTGTGAGGCAGGCGACCGACAATTTGATCCTTCTCCAACCGGTCGGTGACGGAGACCTGAACGGTGCGGTCAAAGGGCAATTGGCTGCGATAGACTTTCTTGAGGGTCTTGTAGGCTTCGACCAGGACGAAATGATTCTCCAGCAGTTTGGTGCGAAATCGCCGGCGAGTTTCTTCGATCCGCTTGGCCAGCTCGATCTCTTCGCGGCGTGTCAGCAACGGGATTTCACCCATCTGGGTCAGATACATTCGCACCGGATCGTCTGACCACGATTCGCTTTCATCAATGGCCATCAGCTCATCGGGGCTGGCCAGTTGAACCTCGCCATCGGCGGGTACGACTACTGCGATGCCGTCATCGCCATCATCATCGGGCAGCTTGCGGAATCCGCCAGTAACGGCTTCGGCACTTGGGACGGCTACGTCGTCAAATTCATCCAAAAGGGTATCGAACAAAACACGAACTCCTGCGGAATCGATTTGAAATGAATTGGAAAATTGGAATCAAAACTTACCGGCGGCGGGTCACTGATCTGATGCGGTCGATGGCCACGCGAGCGGACAAGTGTTTGGCTGTGTCGGCTCGGCGATTGGTGTACGTAATGCGATCAGAGATCAAGTCAACGGGGATCCGCCGGGTAAGGGTGTGGTGTTGGTCAATTCGTGACAATCCAGGCACGACGGCTGAACTGTAATGGATTGATAGAGTGAGGAATGAAAACGGTGGATAGGATAGGTAAAACGCAAACGGTGTGAAAATTCAAAGTTGATTGGTCGTGATCTCAATCCTGCCAGATCGTAGTTTTCCCCTTCGGCTAGCAAACCTGCTGCCTTCAACACCAGAGAAAGCGTGACTCAGTTGGTTAGTGTCTTGAGAGCGCAAAGGTTGCGCGCCTCAAAAACTGTTCAAAACTCTACCACCCGATGACACGTTCCCAGGCGACATCCGTGAAGAAGGAAAAACTTTCTGATTGGGTGAGTCGTTCGGCCTGACGTTGAGTTTGCGGGCAGTGACTACTTACTGATGGCCGCCATCGCACCCAATTTCAGGATCGAAAAACTCAGGTGTTCATCCGTCGAAACTTGAAACCGTCCAATGGAGAATGAACCAACCAACGCCGCGCGGCGTAATTGAGAATTCCCCCCCGTTCGTTTTTCAATTTCAAGCACAACGGCTTTGCCTTCATGGCGGCGATCGGCAAAATCGACCACGCAGATGCGATTTCCAAATCATTCGGTTCGCGTTGACGAACAAACCAGTTCGTTATTACGCCGCAGATCATCAATAGATGTCCGGCCCGGCCAGATCGGTTCAGACCTCAGCTAGGCGGGAGCGGCATTTTTTTCGGGTGGTGGTGCCGATTGCTCTCTTGGATTTTAGTCACAACGCCTTCGTGGTCCAGACGGCCATTCTTCAATTATTCTTCCAATTGCGATGTACACCCTTCCCTGCCCCCATTGCCAACACTCGATCCAAGTCGCACCCTCCCAAGCGGGTGATGAGCTTGCCTGCCCGTCCTGTGGCGCCGTCAATCAGATCCCCAAATTGGGTGATCTTCGTCAATTACCGCAAACTACCGCGAATGCTGGCATTTCGGGCCCACCCGCTGGCGAAGCGAGGGTGGGCCGTCAAATCGGTTTTGTCGTACTTAGCCTGCTGTCGCTGGCTTGCCTGCTGATTGCCGTTTTCTGCGGCATCCGCTGGGTAAATGTGGATGCTCCCGTGACAACCGAGATTCATCTACAGACGATCCGAGATCGTTACGCCGAATTAACACCGGCCGAGTTGATCCGGGAGTTTGAGGATCTGGAGTCGTACGATCTCGCTATCGCAGCGCCGTACGCCTACAAGCAGCTGCGAAACAGGAAGAACGCCTGGGGGCGGAATGCTTTGATTGCAACTGTGTTCTGTGTTGGTTGCGGAATCACGGCGATGCTGTTGGCCGGTTCGGGGAGTAAATCCAAGGGCGGCACCGAATAGGACACTTAGAGTCTTTTTTGATGTCGCTATCTGTGCCAGGACTTGTCCTGGCGCTGCATTCGCCAGGACAGGTCCTGGCCTACGTGAATCCTAAAAATGCTTCAGGCGGCCCGCTTTCGCTTCAGCACGTAAACCACGTCTTCACTGCTGCCATCGACCGTGATTGGGTAGCTGATGTCGTAACCAAAGTCGTAAGTGCCAACACATTGCCACTGGTCACTGGCCCGGATCAGCCGATCCATCTGGCTGGCCGTGTAACTTCGCAACACCAGTTCATCGACAATGCGGAAGCTTCGCGAGGGACAGTGGACATCGAACTGAATGCCGAATCGCTCGACCCGCCGCTGCGGATCACGATCGTTGGTCCACATGTAAGTACTGATGGAAAGGTGTCCGCGGCGGGCTGCCCACGACTCGGTTTCGCTGGGCGGCACGTCGGTCGGTGTCAGATGGACGCCCAGCAAATACAAGCCGCCCACACGGATCGCCCGGCCCATGCACTCCAGATGCGCTCGGGCCGCCGATTCGCTGTCCAGATGCCGAAAACTGTTGATCGTGTTGAAAGCGATGTCGTATTTGCGGGGAACCTGAAAATCGGCCATGTCGGCGACAAACGCGGTCGGAGCAAGCCCATGACGTGTGAACCGGTGATTGCAGAAATCAACCGCTTTCTTATTCAGATCCAGGCCAGCGACCTCATATCCTCGCTTGGCCAAGGCGTACAGCAGCCGACCGGTTCCGCAAGCCGGTTCGAACATCCGCTTCGCCGGTTTGGACATGTACTTTTCAGCACACGCCAAAATGAATTTGACTTCCGCAGCACAATCAGCACCAAACACCAAGTCGTAGTACTTGGGGTGGTCGTAGATCGATTCATTCAATACTTCCATGGCTTCACCGGATCGGATCGAGCCCCAAGCCGCGCCGCAACATACCGATCTGCCCCGCGTGAATATGCTCGTGCAACGGACAAAAAAGAATGGCACCCAGCTTGTTGGGATAGGCGGCGTAGGGCATGTCGATTGATTCGAGCAACATTTCCGGTGTGACCCGATCCAGTTCGGCGAGCGCCAGTTCGTAAACCTTTGTCATTCGCTGCAGCAACTGGTCGGGTTGAAGTTGCCCGCTGGCGTCCGGATTGGGAATACTGCCGCGCGAATAAGCTTTGCGAAACTTGCCTGGAATCAGTTCCAAGTCTTCAGGACGACGGCCGCGAATGCGAAACATCAACAAACCGTATTGGCTGACCGTAAGGTGACCGACTTGCCAGGCAACGTGGGAGGCAAAACCAGCGGGAATCTCAAACCATCGTTGCTGCGGCGTGGCCGCCAGCAACTCCAGCGTGTAGCGTCGGGCAAAATCGATCTGCTCGATTGCGCCGCGCATCATCACCGCCGCGTCGGCCGGATTGGGAAGGCTGGAATTCATGCGGGGATGATAGCAGTTTCCGCGCCGCTGCTAACCGGGTCGTCACCAGACTTTCGGCAACCACGACCGAAACTTTCAGCGAGTTCGGCTCCGCTTGAAAATGCTTTAGCGTGGTTTGCGCAGCACGCGGGTCAGATCACCGGGATGAACCGGTTTGACGAGATGTTCGTCGAAACCAGCTTCCATCACTGCCTTGCGGTCTTCGTCGCGTCCATATCCCGTCAAGGCAACCAGCCGCAACTTCGCGTTGGGATGCTGGGCGCGCACCCGTTTGGCAAGTTGATAGCCATCGAGTTGCGGCAGCCCAATGTCGATCAGCGCGATGTCGGGCGGTGCGGATCGAATTGCTTCCAGTCCCTGCAGTCCATCGCTAGCAGTGGCGACTTGATAGCCATCGAGCCGCAAGATGGTCTCCAGCATTTGCCTGCTGTCCGCGTTGTCCTCGACGATCAAGATTCTGAGGGGTTCCTGGCCCGGATCGTCCATGGGCTCGTTCTTGCTCGGACGATTCGCGGTAAGCGGGAGCTGCACGACAAACTCACTTCCCTTGCCGCGTCCCTCGCTGTTGACAACGATGCTTCCGCCATGCAATTCAACCAGCCGGCGGGTGAGCGTCAGACCCACGCCCATGCCACCATCGGATCGTTCCAGCGATCTATCCGACTGCACGAACAGGTCGAAAATCTTATCTTTGACGTCAGCGGGTATTCCTTCGCCGTTGTCCCGGACGCGGATCACGGCTTGATCTGCCTGGGTTTCCAGGGTCAGTTGAATGTTGCCATTGGGGGGCGTGTACTTGGCCGCGTTGGTGAGCAAGTTTTCCTGAATCTGCAGCAGCCGCGCTGCGTCTCCTTCGATGAAGATCGGCGCTTCGGTGACTTGAATTTCCAGCTGGTGCTCTCGGGCGTCGAGGGCCGGGCGGACTGCCTCAACCGCATCTCGCACCAGCCGGGCGAGATCGACGACTTCGCTGTGAATTCGGATTTTCCCCTGAGTGACGCGTGACACGTCGAGCAGGTCGTCGAGCAGGCGGGCCATCTGGCTGGTCTGCCGCATGACGACATCGCACGCGTCTTTGCGGGTTGGGGAATCCGCACCATCTTGATCTAAAACGCGAACGGCGTTGATCACGGCGCCAAGTGGATTGCGAAGCTCATGCGAAAGCATGGCAAGAAACTGGTCACGCCGTCGGGCATCCTCGAGCGCCTCTTTCTCGGCACGTTTTTGGCGAGTGATATCCTTGGCAATCGTGGCAATGCCGATCGGAACGCCGGCTTCGTCGCTGAGCAGTGACAAGGTCAAGAGTATTGGATGCGTCTTGCCGGCGCGGTCGCGACGGACCGACTCGACGTTGCGCACATGTTCAGCATTTCTACATTTGTGGCGGAGGTTCCTGGCCTGTTTTTCCGCCTCCGGCGGGACGAGAATCGACATATCCTGGCCGATCATTTCCTCTCGTCGCCATCCGTACACTCTTTCTGTTTCCGTGTTGACCGCGATGATCTTGCCGGTCAGGTCTTCGATGGTAATCGGGTCGGCACCGTCCATGAACACCTTGGACATGCGCCGTAATTCCTCTTCGGTTCGCTTGAGATTGGCGATATCGATTAGCGTGATCACGACGCCGTCGATGGCATCCTTGGATCGATAGGGCAGCACGCGTAACAGGTACCAATTACCTTGTTTATCGCGGACATTTCTTTCCAGTGCTTCGCCCGTTTCGGGCACCTTCCGAACATCATCAAGCAGATTTTGGTCGTCCAGATTGTGTGAAAAACTTTCTAGCGAGCGACCGACATCCTGCGGCATAACTTGGAACGCTTGAGCGATCTTTGGCGTGAACTTTCGGATCCGCAATTCCCGGTCAAGAAAAACCGTTCCCAATTCGGTGCTCCGCAGCAAGTTGTCCATATCGTCAGTCATTTCAGTCAGTTCACCGATCTTACGCTGGTATTCGGCGTTGACCGTATACAGTTCCTCATTGACGCTGTGCAGTTCTTCATTAGTACTTTGCAATTCTTCATTAGAAGCGACTAACTCCTCGTTGGTTGCCTGCAGTTCCTCGTTCGTCGTCTCCATCTCCTCGATAGTTGCTTGCAGGTTTTCCTTCGTGTACTGCAACTCTTCTTCAACTTCGAGCAAGCGTTTCCGAGACGATTCGTCGACGTCAAAGTCGCTGATCGGCACAGCCATCGGCTGCGTTTTTGCGAGACGCTCCAAGGAGATCAAGAACAACGTTTCACTGCTGCTTTCAATCGTCAGTGGCCGCACGCTCAGCTTCAACTGGTGTTTTTGCTCACCGCTGCGAACAACAACTCCACCGTAGATGACGGGCTCGTTCCGCTTCGCAGCTCTCTGCAGTGCGCCGGCAAGTGCCAATTGCAAGTCGGGTGGGACCATCGTCAGAATGTCATGGGATGACCTGCCATCAGGCACCGAGAGAAAGCTTCCAGCGCCCGCGAACGAATGGATCAGCTCCCGGCGCTCGTTGACCAGCAGACTGGGCGGGACATACTCGCTGAGCAACTCGTCATACGCGCGGAGCAGATTCAGGTTGGCTAGTCCTGAGACAACGGAGGGCGGCTTCCGAATCGATTCATGCAGCCGAGTGAAGCCGGCCGAGAGCGGCAAACGCACGTCCGGCGGCAGGCGAACGTCGCGGCGTTTGCGATAAAGTTTCCAATGGCGGTCGAGGGTTTCGAATTCGTCGGCGATCTCTCCCGGGCTTTCGCTGGGACCGAGCAACAGGACACCGCCTGTCTTGAGCCCAAAGTGGAACAGAGACAATACTTTCTTCTGAGCATGGGGCTGCAAGTAGATCAGCAGATTGCGGCAGCAAATAAGATCCAATTTCGTGAAGGGAGCGTCCTTGATGATATTGTGAGGAGCAAAGACGATCATTTTGCGGAGGTCCGGCAAGATTTGATAGCTCCGCCCTTCTTTGATGAAGTACCGCGACAAGCGAGCTGCCGACACCTCTGATACGGCTTCCTCGCTGTACACCCCCGCACTAGCGATTTCCAGGCTGGCCCGATGAACGTCGGTCGCGAATATCTTGATATCGATCGGACGGTTTTGGGCCTCCAACGCCTCGTGCAACAGGATCGCCAGCGAATAGGCTTCTTCACCCGTAGCGCAACCGGCACTCCAAATACGAAGCTCTCCCTGCTCCGAAACGCTGGCCAGCAACTCTGGGATCACGTCCTTGGCCAAACGCTCGTAAGCATCCTGATCGCGAAAGAACTTGGTGACGCCGATCAGCAAATCCTTGTACAGCGTGTTCAGTTCAGCCGTATCTGATCTCAATTGATCGACGTAATCATCAAGATCCATCGAACGATTCAGCTGCAATCGCCGAGCGATTCGCCGATTCACCGTACTCGGTTTGTAATGCGAAAAATCCAGCGCGTATTCCTGTCGCAACAGGCTGTAAATGGCATTCATCCTCTCTTCACTAACATGCCCCGGTTGGCCCACCGCAGCTAAGTCGCCGTGCGATAAATGCTGGCTGAAATCAAGCAAGACATCACCAATGGCTTCGGGCGGCAAAGTGAAATCGACTACGCCCGTTTCGATCGCGCTGCGCGGCATCCCATCGAACTTGGCGGTCTCCTCGCTCTGAGCAACGACCAAACCACCGGCTTCGTGGATCGCACGAATCCCGCGCGATCCATCGCTGCCGGTGCCGGAGAGAATGACGCCGATGGCTCGCGTACCACAATCCTGAGCCAGCGAGCGAAAAAACCTGTCGATCGGCAGGCTGACCGCCTGATTGGGATCTTTGTCCGTCAACAACAGCCTGCCGCCGGAGATGATCATTTCTTTCTTGGGAGGTATCAGATAGATGGCATTCGGACCCACCAACATGCCGTCTTCAACTCGATGAATCGCTATCTCGGTGTGTCGTGATAGCAATTCATCCATCAAGCTCTTGAAGTCTGGCGAAAGATGCTGGACGACGACAAATGCCATCCCGCTGTCCGGAAGCATGTTGTCAAAGAAGATCTCCAACGCCTCCAGCCCTCCGGCCGAGGCGCCGACCCCAACGACGGGGAATGACGGCAGCCCGTTAGTGCTCTCCGCCTCGCACCCCGCAGCAGTCGTTTTTGGCAGTGCTTTGCTTGTTCCGTCAGGCTGCATTGCGTTTGCCTCACGTGCCTTGCAGAAGATTATTTCCAACCTGGCAGGCAGTCACCCCTCTTGGTGAAAACAGCAACGCGCGTGCCAAATCAAATGGTCATCACGGTTTAGCGTGGGTGGTAGAAAAAACTTTTCTAACTTTCTCCTTCGACATTTCTTGTTGGATATTCTGCGGTTTCATGAGCACCGGGAGAACATCCAATATCGAACAAGGAATCTCGAAGTGCGAAGTAGTTGGCTCATAAGAACCCGGGATAGGCGCATTTTTTCCACCATCGAGCCACAGCAAACCGTGATGGGCTGATCGCGATGGACCGATCGCCGATGTGCCAACGCCGGTCATTTTCAAGCAGTGACAATGCAGAGTCCACTGGAAGCGTCCGGCGTGCCCGCAGTGACTCTGGAAGACTTTGCGCAGCTTCGCTATTTTTGACCACGCTGCGGCGAGTCGCTGCGGTTGCAGAAACGAAATCAAACGCCTCACTGAAACTGTCGCCACTTCCGTAATGTGCGGGGCGCAATATTCAATGCACTGGCGGCTCGGGTGATCGCCTGTTTTTCATCAAGACCTGGATTGGCACTGATGGCATTTGAAATCGCATCCTCGGCAGCACGCCGCTTCAACTGCTGAAGAATGTTTTTGCTGCGGGTGTCTTGTGTCTCCTGAGTGACATCGACATCCGGCGTGACCGCGACTTTCTGAGTGACGGGGACACTGGGAGTGACGGGGACACTGGGAGTGACGGGGAC
>JBFJVZ010000339.1:0-8903 GCA_041623895.1 Pirellulaceae bacterium
AAAGACAAAATCGGAATCGAGCTGCGGACGGCTTTCACGAGTCTAGCGCTCACGGCACAGGCGGTTCAGCAGGCAGAGCTGTCTTTTCAGGCTGCCGTCGACACGCTGCAGCGCTACCGCTTCGCCTTTGATCGCGGCAAGATCGACCTGATTTATCTGAACTTGTTTGAAACGAGAGCCAATGAATCAGAGATTCTGCTGATCGAAGCCCAGCGAGAATGGTTCGCCGAATTGGCCGATTACCAGGCAGCAGCCGGGCTCGATCCGCTCGATCAAGCGAGTGTGTTAAGCCAGCTGCCTCAATCGCCGGAAACAGGTCATCTCGACCCGCAAATGCAAGAACCGGATGCCGCGAAACTGGATCAGGACTGGCAGCTTCGGATCGGTGCGCCAAATTAACAGACTAGAGCTCTGTCAACTTTTGACTTTAGGGTAGCCGGATTCGCCAGAATTCGGTTCGTTCCTAGATTCCCGGAAAGTCTGGCGACATTTCATTTGCCTACATTTTCCACGAACCCAACCGTATCGAGCTGGTAGTTGTTGTAGCTGATGAATTCGCCACGATTCCAAAGCACAACGCGGCGGTCGCCGTCGCGGACAATCAGCGGGCGAATGTTGCGGACCGGCGAGTTCCGAGTCACGCTTTGCCACTCGATTGAGTCGATGTCGTCGCTAAGATTCACGCGAGCACGATAAATTTCGTGGTGACCGCCTTCGCTCGTTCCGCGGCTGGGATCCACGTCCGTGGAGATCAAGACGACCGAGGGATCAACCGGGTCCAGCGTGATCAGGCCCGTGTAGCTGGACTCGCGGTCATAAAGGCAGTTACCCGCAAAGGCAACTTCACGATCAATCCACTGGCGGCCATTCCATGATGCGATGCGGTATCGGTGATCTTTGTTGCTGAGATAGACAGTGTAAGCAATGTGCGGATTTCCTTTCGTGTCGATCACCATCGAGCTTGTCCAGGCAGCACCAAGGGCACTTTGATCGGCTCTTCTGCCCGGTTTCCCGCTGCCTCGATAAACGAGTTCAGACTCGCTGGGGCGCAGCGGCCCAGCGCTCAACGCTTTCAGGGATTCGCCATTGGCCTTGAAATAATGGCCGCCGCGGAAGGCCGCGTAGTAGATGCTATTTCCAAACTTGCGGGGATGGCCGTCGGTGAAGCTGACGTGAACGGTGTCGGTTCCGTTGCCGGCATAGCGCGCATAAGGCCGGTGTGTTCCTTGCAGTTCGCTGGCAACGAAGTGAGTCGGCTGGCCCCAGGTCTTGCCGTTGTCGGTGGAGGTGATAAAGGATGGATTGAACTCGATCCCGCGGAAAAAGTTGTAAAGCTTCCCCTCGTTCTTCATTTCGTACAAATTCATGTACGTGACGTTTCCGGCAGCTGGGTAGTCGTGCGTGAACGTCATCTCCTGGCTCCAGCTAAGCAGATCGCCCGAATCGGAAATACGGTAGTAATGAATTCGGTTGCTGTTATGGAGAGCGTAAACGGCCAGCACGCTGCCGTCCGGACGGACATGGAAGACGGGCGAATTGTGGTCGTCCCTGCGAAAGTTGTCGTGCATGACCACACGACCCAAGCGCTTCATTTCCTCGAGATCATAAATGCCCACCAGTGCTGGACCGCTGCCATTGCCCTGGACAGACCCGATCAAGAGCTTGTCATCATGAATGATCGCACGCGGATCCTGGTACCAGCACCAGCCACCCTCTTCCATGAATACGATGAAGTCATGCCGGTCCCGTACGCGGTTGTAAGACGCTGCACTCGTGCTCGCTGTGCTTGCTGTTTGCGGACGGACGATATTCGTGCGGACGGCTGAGAGAGAACCTTGCGAGGCAAAAACCGCGTACATGCCGTCTGCCCCAGGCGCCTTGTTGCCGTTAAGCAAAACCTGGCCGGCGGGAAAGTCTTTTGAGTACAGAACACCTTGCCACCGCTCCGCACCGGTGATGATCTCGCCGGTTTTTCTCCAGGAACTCAACCACCGTGGAATCTGTTCACAGCGATGATCGTACCCCACGGTGATCGTGGCCGAACGCGACAAGGTCAGTTGCAACAGCGGTCTGCTGGGATCCGATTGCTTGTCGTCCATTCGCATCTTCAGATAGTCGCTGCCCCGCAGACTCGACGGAATTTGCCGAAACACATAGTCTCGGTCGGTACACATTTGACTGCCAACGCGTGCACCGCCCTGGACAACGGCATAGTGTTTCGTCTCACTCCATTGCTGCCCCACGGAGTTCCTTTCCACGGGCTTTTGGCCTGTGGCCTCGACACTCGTAGCCAAGATCACCACCGCAGCCACCAGACAGTTGATCCATCTCAGTTCCCCAAGCCTCCGATCGACTTGCAAAGGTGTTTTCCTGGTCGCCGTCTGGTTCGGCATGTTCCCGGTCCTCGCAGAACAAATTGACCCGAAGCCGCGCCCGCCGGCGACACCGGAATTTCACGTCCGGCGAGATTTCACGTCCGGCGCGGGCAGCGGAATCGCGGGGAATTGAATCGTTAATCAATCATACATCGCGAGTGATGAATGAGGATCGCGTTGCCCCCGAAAAGGGATTCGGCACACATGGCCATGACAATATGGCCATCTCCTTCGTGCTTTCCGGTGCCCTGAAGCACGAAGACAGCATGGGTAACGGCGAAGTTCTGCGATCCGGAGTGTTTCAGCGAGTCTCGGCCGCTTCAGCAATCACACATGGCAAGTTCAATTCTTCGCAAACAGAATCATTATCTGGAAGATGTTCGCACCGACGCCAAGGAGGTGTTACGATCAAAGTATCGGTTTAGTCAGCAAGTTCCTTTTGCTCCGCAGCACAACTTTTGGTCGCGCAGCAGCCTATTTATCGCTACCGCATAGACGATGCAGACGTAGTAGTCGACGTCGACCGCTGGTGGCTCGCTTTCGCCAGAGAGAACAACGCGGTGGAACTGGATGAAAGCGCGGTGGTCGGCCGTCGCATCTGGGATTTCATTTCCGATGAACCGACACAAAGCGTATACCGGGAGATCCACGATCACGTACGTTCGACCGGTACTCCGGTAACGGTTCCATTCCGCTGCGATTCACCAACGTTACAACGCCACATGCAATTGACGATCAGCAGGGAGCCAGATGGAAAGTTGTTGTATGAAAGCATGCTGGTTCGCGTCGTGCCCCAGCGTCGCCTGGCAGCATTGGACCGGGGAGAGAAACGATCCGAAGCTTTTCTGACCATGTGTAGCTTTTGCAAGCGTTCGCTAATTGAACCATCCGGTTGGCTGGAGTTGGAGAATATCTCGCTGAAACTGAGAATGTACGAACGGCAAACGGTTCCGGAATTGCGTTACACTGTCTGTCCCGAATGCGCGAAAATCGCCCGCCAAGAAAAGACCGACGCCTCAAGAATTTGACGGTTGCTGTACGGGCTGTGCCGGTCGAACCGGCCGCGACTGAGCGACGTTTCACTGCTGCGGGCTTTTAGCATTCGGGTACGGCAAATCAGCCGACCTGTGCTGAAACGCGCGGATGTTCTTGTTAATATCTTTGCATGGCAGATAAATCCGGCAGGATCGAGTGGTTCATTCACGATGGCCAGCGTGAGATCGGTCCGCTTACCGAAATTGAATTACGAAAACGACTCAAGCGGGGACGACGTGACAAGCTGCGTGTGCGTCAGAATGACGGCAATTGGCATCCCGCTAAAGTTGTGGTGCGAAAATTTCGAGAGCTTGCCGCTAACGGTATTTACATCAAGCTGGGAACGGTTGCCGGACCTTACACCGCCGAAAAAGCGTTTGCGCTTCTTAGCCAGTTGAGCCTGGATGGTGTCAAAGCCAAGATCGGACTGCACGGATCATGGGTGCCGGCAGAGCGTTTACTGCAAAAATTGCAAATGGCGATTGATCAGGCGACCACGAGCGGCGGAAAGGTCCAAGACACAAACAATCCTCCGCTACCAGAGGAGAGTGACGGTACCGCTGCACTCCAGCCGCTTGACGAGGACGATGATGTCGAGCTGTTCCCGACTTCCTCCGACCTCTCGGATGCGCACTCGTTGACCATTGATGACAGTGATGAATTGATTCCGGTTGTCGAGCCGATCGACGAAGCCGATGATGACATTCCCACCGTCCAACCAATCGAACCGATCCCGGTTGTCGAGCCGATCCCGGTTGTCGAGCCGATCCCGGTTGTCGAGCCGATCCCGGTTGTCGAGCCGATCCAGCCGACTTCCCTGGTTCGCTCCGCGACGCCGGCACACCGTCCCTTGGTGCACCATTGCGATTGTGGGCGCGAAGTTCGAGTGATGCCGCAACACGTGGGGATGACCATGCAATGTCCGGTGTGCAAGCGAACATTCGTGGCCGGGAGACGATGAAATTGGATCGTATCGCTACCTGGATCGACCCGACTGTCGTCGAGGATAGACTGTAAGCTGGTGATGAATGATTTGCCTGAGTTTCGTACTGCTAAATCACACCAGGATTAGCCACTTCGTTTAAAGAGCCGCTGATGATGGACTTCAAGCAAATCCTGTGTCCCGTGGACTTTTCTGAACACGGTCGATATGCATTAATCGTGGCGTCTTCATTAGCCAGAGAATCGGGCGGCCGTTTGCATTTGGTTCATGTGCATCAGCCACCAATGGCAGTCGACGCGGGATTCGCCGGCTACATTCCCGATGTCACGGATTATGAATTGCTGCGCAAAGACCTGCAGGAAATCATTCCCACCGACGTCGATGTCCCTTACGAGCACCATCTGTTGGTTGGTTTCCCCTCCACGGAGATCACCAAGTACGCCTCCGCGCACGATATCGATGTGATTGTGATGGGAACGCATGGACGGACTTTTCTGGCGCACCTGTTGATGGGCAGTGTTGCCGAAGAAGTTGTGCGGGATGCCCCCTGCCCGGTGTTGACGCTGAAGGTGCCGGGCAGCAAGGATTGAGAACAACATCCGTAGGGCAGGATGCCGCAGCTAGATTGGCACGCTGCTTTGATCAAATCTTATTCCAAAAACTCGGCACAGAATCGTTCGATATCTTCAGCGTGTCCCATCAACATCACCGTATCTCCCTGCTCGAACCGATAGTCAGCGGTGGGACTAAAGATCAGACTTCCTTGATCGTCTTTAACGGCAATCACCAATAGCTTGTGCCGCCGCAGTTCTTCGGTCTCGCTGACCGAGACACCGATCAGCCGGTTGGCGGGCTTGATCAAGAATTCTTCCAACTCCAACTCGGCAAAGCTACTTTCATTGACCATCTCGATCAGGTCAGCAGTGGAAGGTCGCGTGATCATTCTGACGATTTGCCGCGCGCCGATGATGGTCGGCATGATGACCTTGTTGGCTCCCGCTTGCCGGAGTTTTCGCTCGGTGCTCTGATGTTCGGCACGGGCGATGATTAGAATTGCGGGATTCAGGTTTCTCGCCGTCAGCGTGATGAACACGCTTTCGGCATCACTTGGTAAGGCGGACACCAAAGTCGACGCTTCCTCAATCCGTAGCGATCGCAAGACGTCTTCTTCGGTCGCATCGCCTTCGAGGCTGAGGATACCCGACGCTCGCGCTTCCTCGACCGCCTTGGCATCGCGATCGATGACGACGATCGGCCGTTTATGGTATTTCAGTTCCTGGGCCAGATTCTGTCCCATGCGGCCGTAGCCACAAATCAAAATGTGCCGGTCGAGTTGCTGAATTTCTTTGTCCATCCGTCGTTTTCCGATCAGCCGTTCCACTTCCCCTTCCAGCAGTAATTGAAACAGGCCGCCAAAGGTATAAACCGCCGCTGTCATGCCGAACAAAATGACGCCAACGCTAAAAAGTTGAAGCCCGGGACCGAAATCGCTTCGTTCTCCGTAGCCCACCGTTGAGATGGTGATCACCACCATCCAAACCGCTTCCATCCAATCGTACTGACCCAACATGCGATAACCAATCACCGCAACCACAAAGACGGTGACCAGCACAATCGCACCTTCACGCATTCGTCGCAGTGGGGTCTTCATTGATTTCGGTTATCCGGCAGTTGATGGATTCCAGGAAGAGCATAACCAGACAAGACCCCAATTGCAGCAGCGGTCGCAGCAACCGGGAAATCAGCCGCCACGACCAATGTTTGTTGAACGAATCCGGCCGTGTCCTAAGAGGCGTCAGAGGACCGATCGTGCGCCGCACGTTTGGGGTCGCCGCCAGCTATTGTTTGTCCGACCCCGACTCCTTTCCCCTACGCTGCGCCGCTGCTGAAAATGGGACTAGTGCTCTGTCAACTTTTGACATTAGGGTAGCCGGATTCGCCAGAATTCGGTTCGTTCCAAGATACCCCGAAGTCTGGCGACATCGGCTACGACCACCACCCTACGATTGAATCTGGACAAAGCACTAGCTTAGCCAAACGCCATCACTCGTCATCTGCATTTTGATCTGCCAGGTCATGAGGTTGGCGGCAGACGAGGATCGGACATGGGGAACAGCGCAAGAGTTCGTTTGCAACACTGCCGATGAACCAGCGACCGATGACACCCCGCGCGTGAGTGCCGACAACCAACAGCGAGCTATTCAATTCCGTTGCCTTCTTGACAATTTGTTCAGCCACCGTGCCGATCTCCAGATGCCGGCGAACTTGCTCCGGCGGCAAGTCGACGGGGATCGACTCCAGTTTTTGCTGAAGCTGAATGGGAGATTCGGCATGGGTGATGGGAATCCCGATGCCAGCCATATCGGTCGCCAATGGGTCGGCAGGGAACCAGACGTGAACCAAATCCAGGATTGCATCGCGCCGCCGCGTCTCGTTGATGGCTACCGAAAGTGCCTCGTCGCTGGCGTGGGTGAAGTCAATAGCACACAGGATAGACGTTTGACTCATCGAAGACTCCTTTGCCTGTCAGCGGTCGGAATTCAAGCCATGGGACTCTGTCAAGCAAGCGTGATGCCACTTCGACAAGCCTCGCGGCTTGCCGGCGACACGGCCTGCAAGCGGGAGGATGATCCAGCGCAATTTGCAAACGCGTCAGTCACTTTCCACTACAGGTGCGCCAGTTCGCACGCCGGCGTGCACTAACGCACGTTTCATTGGTGGTCATGACGCATGTCGAGAGGGACTATTCTTGATCTCATCGGTGACATCACGAGCAATGGCAAACACGACGTTTTCTTCCGGAATCGGTTTGGCTGTCCACTCAAACCAGCGATAGTGGCCCTGCGAGTCCCGATAGCGGTTGCGAAATTCGGCGAGCGGTTTTCCCTCCGATAATGTCAACACGGCCCGCTGAGTGTCTTCGACATCATCGGGATGAATGAAATCAAGAAACGGCCGCGAAACAAGTTCTTGATCCGAGTAACCGAGCACACGCGAGAAATTTGAATTCACACGTTTGAAGTATCCATCCAGACTAGCGATGCAAAACAGGTCCGGGCTGATCTCGAAGAAGCGGCAGAGGTCTCGCTGCGCACGTTCCATCGACGATTCCAAGAAACCAGTGATTTCGGCTGCGATCACGCCGGCATCGCCGGGGCGTTTGCTTGGGTCGGCAGCCAAACAGCGTTTGGCCAACGCGATCAGCGAGAGATCGGCAGCACAGGCATCCAATCGTTCAAAGGCTCTGTATAGCGACGCGCTGGCGGCACGCCGGTAGATTTGCCCTACGTTCTTGCCGATAAAGGGTGGCTGGCCGGTTAGAATCTCGCACAGCACGGCACCCAGGCCGAACACGTCCGAGTGCAGGCCAATGCTACCTGCACGCGCCTGCTCCGGCGGCATGTAAGCCGGTGTTCCCGTGATTCTGCTGGATGAATCGGAGCCGAGTCCGATCGCCGCATCGAGGCCCGGTTTAAAGTCCGTTACCAGGTCATCCACACGGCGACTGAGTCCCCAATCCATCACGTGGACTTCTCCGAAAGCTCCCACCATCACGTTCGCGGGTTTCAGATCCAGGTGGATGATTCCGCGCGAGTGTGTGTAAGCGATTGTCTGGCAAACGCGCGCATAAATGTTCAGTAGTCGGGCAAGCTCGAGCGTTGATTTGTCACTCTGCTGAAGCAAATCGGCCAACGTCTTGCCTTCAATCAACCTCATCGCAAAGTACGGCCGGCCGTCGGAACTGGATCCCATTTGATAGACCGAAACGATTCCAGGGTGCTGAAGTTGCCCGGTCACTTGTGCCTCGTCGAAAAACCGACGATGCATTTCGGGATTGTCAAAGTGCGTCTTCAGCAGCACTTTTAAGGCGACGTCACGATCAAAGTCGGTGTCCCGGGCTTTCATGACGACGCCCATCCCGCCATGACCGATCAATTTGATCATGCGAAAACGTTCGACGCCGCGCAGAGCAAAGTCGTCTAGCTCGTCAGGCTCGAACTCTCCATCCGCATCTGGAAATCCGTTCTCGGAGATCGATACCGTTCGAGATTGTTTGATCGACGTGGGGCTTTCGTCGTTCATGGCTCGCTGGGGTTCTTGTCGTACCGTCGTGCCCCGGTTGCTCACAAGACAAATCTTCACCAACGAATTTTACACGCGATTGTCCAGCTCGACTGCTAAGAAATTTCCAAATCTCAGGTCTTGGCAGCAGAATGCGACGAGTCTCGGAAAATTGCCTGAATCCCGGGAATTTCGGACACTTATTGCTGCATCCCATTTACGAATTGGGTCCGCAGCCGGCCCGCGTTAGCGTCCGGCTCAGGAGGTGATTTCAGCCTGGATTTTCTCTTGAGTCACGGGATCTTTTGAGTCAGGGGAGTTGTGGGCATGAACGTTTTCATTCATCACAAACGGGTATCTCCGTTTTTCTGTTACTCGAGAAAGACAAGTTTCCCAACCGCTGGGAGGGCGACGCTCCCGCGGAGCCGCAAAGCGTTTTGCGACGCCCAGGCCAAGCCTGCTGGTCAGCAAAAGTGAGCAGTAACCGC
>JBFJVZ010000340.1:0-8871 GCA_041623895.1 Pirellulaceae bacterium
CGTTCGTTCGCAGAGCTAACGACGACTTACAAGAGGCATGAAAAGCCTACTACCTTTGTTCCCAGACCGGGGGCAGATGCTTTGACTGCTGGCCGTAGGTTTGTGAAACCACAAACCCACTTGCTTGTGACATGTAGAAGATGCGGCCGTTGGAAACGACCGCTCCCAGGCATTCGCGAGAATCAATCGCAGGACCGGTCGAGACCAGTTTGCCGTCGGCGGACAAATCGATCATGTCCATGTTCGCGCCCAACACGTACGGTTCCGACAGCGTGAACCGGCAACAAGCATAGTTGTGACCGATGCTGCCGGTGACTTTGCCGGTCTGGTGGTCAAAGATATTGCCTTTGCCGCGTAGCGCATTGGAGAAAATGAACTGTTCGCCGACGGTGACGACATTCAATGCCGACGTTACCGGATCGGATCGCCACACCAGTGAACCGTCTTTGGAATCCAAGCACCAGACAAAGCGATCGTCGGTGCCTTCGCTGGCGCGATTGAAACCGCCAATGAAAATCCGCCCGTCACGCGCGCTCAAGGTACATTTCGAGGTGACGTAATAATCGGTCGTCAGCCAGATGACTTCACCGGTGGCCGGATCAAGGCAAGCCGTCAGACCGTTGTTCTCGGCAGGCAACCCGCGTCGCTGCCGCTGACTTTGTGCGTAACCGAAGAACACCGAGTAGAAAAGTTTGCCGTCCAGGATAGCAATGCCACAGTCGTTGCCGCCGCGGCCATACTCTGAAAAATCCTTTTCCCAAACGATCTCGCCTGTTTCCAAGTCCCACGCCCAAATCCGCGGTCGATGGTTTTTGGGATAGTACGGATTGTCGTTGGAGTAAATCCAACTCATCACTTCCTTGTCGCCTCGCTCTACCGGCTTACCCCGAAAAGTAAATGGCTTTTCCGTGCCTTGGGCTGCATACTCGCCGGAGCCCGACGCGTAAATGGCAACGTTGCCATGCACGACCGGCGGGAATTGGCGGCTCCAGCTGGGGGATCCAGTAAAGGGAGCTTCCCACAGTAGATGGCCTGTGGCCGCATCCAGGCACCGCATCCGCGACTGTTTGATTCCCCCTTGCGGGACGATCAGCTTGCCGCCAGTGTATAGCGGTGAGGTAAACGACAAATAAACGTCGGGCCAATAACGACGCCACAGCAGCCGGCCGGTGTCTTGTTCGACCGCGATGATCTGGCCTTCGGCCGTATGCATGTACATTCGCCCGCCACCGCACACGGGCAAGTGTTTTACCGTGCCTTCCAGTCGCCGCGCCCACCGCATTCGCAAGGGCGGCTGCAAGTCTTGCGAGTTGGCGTTCGTGCCGCTGAAATCGCCGTAGTTGGTGTACCAATCGTATTTGGCATCGGCCATCGGACCGGTCAGCGGACTGCGAATCTTGGTGACGCCGAGATCTTGTTGCGGAAGTTGGCCGCCTCCCTTGTTGTCCAGCACGTACAGGTATCCGTCTTCACATGGTACGTAGATGCGTCCATCGGCAATCGCCACGGGAGCGGTAATGGGCGCAGCAAAGGCTGTTGCCAGCGAAATTACGTCTCCACCATCCAGCGGCACGATGTACAACTTTCCATCCAGCCCGCCGTAGATCGCATGCCCGGCGGTCAATACGGGCGGACAAATCGACGCGGCTTCACACAGCACTTGCACGTCGTCTTGTCCGATCGTGTGACGGCACAACCCAGCACCGTTTTCGGGGCGGACACGATAGACGTCGTTATCGCGCACGCTGACCGACGCGAAACTGAGCAAACCGTATTGGTCGATGGAAGTTTCGGTAGCGGGGACGACACTGGATTGAATCTCGTCGCCGACCAGCCGCAGGATCTCGACACGGCCTGCATTATCACGGCGATGCCACTGCACGTACACGTTGCCCGCCGCGTCCGCGCTCTGACCAAAAGTGGCCGGGTACTCTTTACCCACGTAATCGGGGATCACCGCGACGCTGCGCAATTTAGGGCTTGTGCCGGTGTCTTCCAAAAAGACAGTTCGCCCGCCCGCCGGCATGACCACGGTGTTGTCGAGCAAACAGATTTCCCGCGAACAAACGAAGTGATCGCGCCAGGTGACACGATCACCGCGAAAGGCCAGCCAATCTTCGCCCTTCCAGCGATCGCCTTCAAAGCCAACCACTTCTTTGACAAAGTCCCAATCCCAAACCGCATCGCCGTTAGGCTCGATCGCGTGCAGCCGCGCTCCCAGCGTGGCAAAGTAAACTCGATCCTTGCCAACAACCGGAGCCGCAAAAATTGGTTCGCGGCAATCGATTTGCTTGACCAGCCGACCTGTGTCGCGATCAAGCACGTAGTAATAGCCGGCCATCGTGCCCACGTGCACAAACTTGTCCACGACGGCGGGTGCTGCCACGTTGTTACAGTTTCCGGCGCCACCGCTGGTTTGAAATTTCCAAACGACATTCAGCGTCTGCGCGTCGATGGCAAAGACAACTCCCGATCCATCGATCACAAATACTTTTGAATCGCTAACCACCGGAGCCGCCATGATCGCATCGGTCAGCGGAATCGCTGCGGCCAGACTTAGATTCGAGGGCAGTGAGACATGCGACGCATCACCGGATCGCAGCGCATTGCCTTGAAGCTGCGGCCAATCCTCGGCAACCGCGAACGTCCGCAGTTGAAGAAGACCGAACAGAGTGCCGAAAAGAATCTTTTTCCACGCATTCACGCAGCTTGGCTGTCGCATTTTCAAATCTCATCATGGGAGAGCGAATTTGATCCCAATCATTGTAGAAGGTAAGCGGCGGAGTTCGTGTGCGACCCACTTTTTTGGTGTGGTTGGCTGTGGCTGACCGCTGTTTGAGACCAAGAAAAAACCCCGCGAGCAGAGTCGCGGGGCTGCGGTGATTTTGAAGTTGGGATGATCCCTAAGCCTTTCTTTTCTTGCCCTTCTTTTCCTCTTCTGGGAACGGGCTGTATTTGCCGGGAACCGGAATCGGGTACTTCCCGTCCGCATCCGGCATCGCCGATGGTGGTGGATCCGAATCCAGCGTGTAGTTGTCGATTCCCGGACACAGATCCGTGCCCTTGGCCATCAAGTCATCCCATTTGACGATTTTGCCGGAGTAGCAGGCTTCGCGGCCGAGGATGGCGGTGAAGGTTGACAGGGCGCCATATTCACCTTCGTTGTAGATTTCACCCCGCATCAGAGCCTCGATCAAATCGTGCTGTTCTTGCTGGTGACCATTGGGGCTCTTGCCAGTGAACCTCCAGGCATTTTCGCCTTCGATCGAACCGGAAGGATTCGCAGTCCCCTTGGTGCCATGAGCGTACTCGGCGACATGCGTCCAAGAACCTGCCAGGTGCCGGCCTTGGCTGAACATCTTGCTGCCGTCAGCGAACGTGTATTCGCAGAAAGTATGGTCGAAGATCTGCGACTTGGTGGGATCGCCATCCATTCGTTGTGCGCGACCTCCCATGCCGTTGCATTCAACTGGATACTCGCCCTTGACCCAGCAACCAACGTCCAAGTTGTGAATGTGCTGCTCACAAATCTGGTCGCCGCTTAACCAATTGAAGTGGTACCAGTTGTTAGTCTGGAATGCTATTTCCGTTTGCTCGGCGGTGCGGTTGCGATACCAGATGCCGCCGCCGTTCCAGTAAACACGCTGCGTGATGATGTCACCGATGGCACCGTCATGGATCCGTTGGATCGTTTCCATGTAACGTGGTTCGTGGCGGCGCTGCAGCCCAATGCCGACCATCAAGTTTTTCTTTTTGGATTCTTCGACCGCATCCAGGACGCGACGTACACCCGGGGCATCGGAAGCAACCGGTTTCTCCATGAAGACGTGTTTGCCTTGCTGGACCGCGTAATCGAATTGCTGCGGCTTGAACCCGGGAGGCGTGGCGATGACGACCAGGTCACAGTCGCTATCGATCGCTTTCTTGTAGCCATCGAATCCGGCGTACATGCGATCCGGAGGAACATCGATCTTGTCGGCGTATTTTCTGGAGAGACTGGCGATCGCGCTGGAAATCTTTGGCTGAAAAGCATCGGCACAAGCAACCAGCTTGACGTTGCCTTTGGTGTTAAAGATATTTTGCGTCGCTCCCGAACCGCGGCCACCGCAGCCGATCAAAGCAAATTTGATTTCGTCGCTGCCTTGAGCGTGGGCAGTTCTTGCAATGCTGGTTGATAGTGCTGCGCCGGCGGCCGCTACTGCGGTGCCTTTCAAGAAATTTCGACGCGTCGAATCTTTCTCCATCGTTAAATCCTCGGTAGCTGAGTCGTTTTGGATGTGGGAGTGAACACACAGATTGTAAACACCCGGGACCGGGAGTTGGACCTTATCCATAACGTTTTTACCGGAGGCAGGAGAAATTGACATCATTCGCTTGTCTGCGGCTGCCCGCCGTTCCTCTCCGCACGCGGGTACGGCACGATGCCGCAGCTACCGATTCCACTTCAATTTGGCGACCCAGATGGTGTTGTCGCTGCCGTGCTTTTCAACACCCTTGGGTTGCATCCATTCGGCGACGACGATCCAGGTCTGATCTGCGGAGACCCTGGTAACACCAAAGTTGCCAAGCCGTGCCCCCCGCTGCGGCACAATGACTCGCTCGCTGGAGCGAATGACTCGGAGCGTGTTCTGATCGACCTTTGCCATCATCAGGGGCGCTCGATGCCGAAAGACATGGTCGTTGTCCAGGCCGCGCCGCGTGTAGACCAGATACAGGTCATCGTCGTGCGTGACCCAATGCTGCTGTGTGTTGTAGTTGCCCAGATCGGCACCGTCATCGAACAACCATTTCTGAGGATTGCCAAAATGCAGACCGTCCTGACTGCCACACACGTAGCCGGCAAGGTCGTTGCGGAGTGTCAAGAAGAACCGCTGTCCCAACCTCACAATCGACGGCTCGTACAGACCCCGCTTGATCGGCACGCTCATCACATTTCCGTGCTCAAGAAACGACAAGCTTTGGCCGTCAAACGTGCAGCGGCAGACTGTCACACTGTACTGGGTAGCGTCCGAACGCTTGAAATAAATCGGCAGGAGAATTTCGCCAGAAGCTAAATCAACACGCTGTTGGCTGCCGGCGCCGGCACTTTGAAACTCGGGTTTGTCGGGCAGTTCCAAACATTTCCAGTTCGACCAATCACCGCTGGGATTTCGAACCGCATAGGCAACTCCACGCGGCCGGACATGCATCACGGAGTTGTTTCGATACCAAACGGTTTGCCCGATTCCCAGCAATCGCTTGGTGGCCGCATGCCACTGCGGCACGAAATCGCAGACGGTCGTTTCATCACCGGGACGAAGCAAATCGGGCGCGATGTCGGCCCCGGTTGGCAACGGCTGATCCTGGCCCTGAAAAGTCTGTCGCGCGAATGCTTCGATCCGCTCCGGATCACTCCACGTGCTGCCGCCGTCGGACGAGCGAAGTTCGTGCAGCGCGTAAAACACATCCGAACCGCTAAGCAGTAACCGCTGTGTCGTCATCACGGCCAGCGGTTGATCGTCACCAGCGGAATCCACGATCCCGACGCGGGCATGCACCCAACAAGATTGGCCAGCGAAGCCCGATTGCGCCGCGATTCGTGCGATCGTGTAATCATCGGCAGCGCCGACACAGACGAAACATGAGACAATAGCGGCCGTCAGAGGGATTCGATTCATTGGACTCGTTGGTATGATCAAAGTTTTCAGTTCCATACTCAACAAGTCTATCCCGCTGGCGATCGACAATCCAACCATGGTGAGATGATGGCTGAACCAGATCCTCAACCCAAACTGAATCTTGCCAACGATGTCGCAGCGGTTCCGACGTTTGCCTGCATCGTGTATGTATCCAAGACCGATGAAGGTACGCGTGCGCGCGTCGCTAACTTGCCGGACCTGCAATGCATCGGTACGACTGAACGCGATGCGCTGGGAAAGATCGTGCCTGAATTCAAACAACGAATCAGCCAGTGGCTGGCCGACGGCCAGCAGATCCCCTGGATCGATCCGCCATCAGCGCTGGAGCCGAACGAACAGAAACGCTTCGTACCGGTGCATCTTTAGGTTGTTTTCTGGTGATCATGCCAGGACAGGTCCTGGCCGGTCGTGGCCGACGGCTACCGCACAACGCGTCCGGACCCTGAACCGGTGACCAGCGCGTCGACTTCGCCGCGGCTGCAGAAGTTAAAGTCGCCGCGCACGGAATGCGCCAGACACGACGCGGCGACCGCGAAATCAAGAGCTTGCTGAGGACCATCGTAGTCTTCACAGGTGAGCGCAAAGATCAAACCGGCTGCAAAGGCGTCCCCGCCGCCAACGCGGTCGACGATGTTACGAATTTCATAGGGCTGATATTTTTCGCCAGCCCGCGGGGCAAAGTAAGCGTGATCGCTGACCACATCAAACAACATCGCGCCCCAATTGTTGTGGGATGCGGAAATGCTTTCCCGCAGGGTGGTAGCGACCAGAGAGATGCTTGGGAATTCGTGAATCACTTGGATCGCCACATCCGGGTACCGAGCCACGTTCAGCTGCCCGCCCGCGATATCCGCTCCCAGCGCACGGATTCCCAGTACGTCACCGCAGTCTTCTTCGTTTGCGATCAGCACGTCCACATGCGGAAGCACATCGCGCATCACGCGGCCGGCAAGTTCCCGCGGCGAGACGGAATCATCCCAGCGCCATAATTTGCCGCGAAAATTCAAATCGCAGGAGACGGTTAATCCGCTTGCCTGGGCTTGCCTGACCGCATCGATCGTGGCTTCGGCAGCCGCTGCGGACAACGCTGGCGTGATGCCGGTGACGTGAAACCAATCGGCGCCGTCAAAGACGCTACTCCAATCGTAAGCCGCTGAATCGGTCAGACTAATCGCGGACTCGTCACGATCGTAAATCACGCGGCTGGGCCGCTGGTTTGCTCCGGTTTCCAAAAAGTAGAGACCCAAACGTCCGTAATCGGCGCGAATGATGTGACACGCCATTCCCGTTGACTGCAGCATCGCGATGCAAGCATCCGACAATTCATTGTCCGGCAGCGCCGTTACGAAAGTCGCATCGGCACCCAGGAACGAAAGCGAAGCCGCCACGTTGGCTTCGGCGCCCGCGAATGATACATCCAAAGTTCCCGGCAACCCTTGACGCAGGCGAGTGAATCCGGGCGGCGTCAAACGTCCCATGATTTCGCCAAACGTAACAATCCGAGTCATGGGTTAGTCCTTTGCTGACCTTGCCTGATCAATCAACTCACGTGTGGCCATCGCACGGTTCTTGATCTCCGCCCAGTCCTGTTTCCCGATCAACTCTCGGGGCGCGATCCAGGATCCGCCCACCGCCGGTACGGCCGGATCAGCGAGATACTCCGCCAGATTACCGGTGCTGATGCCGCCCAGGGGAATGTACTGTAAACCGAGGTGGGCATAAGGCGCACTGATGCTGTTCAAGTACGCGATCCCACCACTGGGCTGGGCGGGAAAGAATTTCAATTCGCGGCAGCCCAATTCGATGGCCGCTTCGACATCCGATGGTGTCACGATTCCGGGCGCAAACGGCAGCTTTCGCTGTTGCGCGCGACGAATGACATTGGGGTTCAATCCCGGAGCGACACCGAACGCGGCGCCGGCTTCCAGCACCGAGTCGACATGCTGGGGAGTAAGAATGGTGCCGATGCCGGCCAACATGTCGGGCACGCGGGCACGAACGTTGTTCAAAGCTTCGATTGCCGCTGGCGTCCTGAGCGTCAATTCCATGCAATCGACACCGCCGTCCAACAGTGCGGTCGCCAGCGGCACGGCGTGGTCGGCAGCATCGATCACCAGCACGGCGATCATGCCGCAGCGCTCGATCCTTTGCAAAGTTTCAGCTGGAAATTGCGAATCCATAAGCAGGGCTGGCGAAAAAAGGGCAAGGGATGTTGCTGAAAGCGTACCATTGGTGTGTGCCAGCGTCAGCGGGCGGGTACACTTTGATAGTCGCCTTGCATGTTTTCAAGCAAGATATTTCCAAGCACGAAATCGCTGCCGTGAATCGAAACTTCTGCACTTTTACTGGCGTGTGTTTTGCTTGCTGGATGATCTTCGGCGTGCCCGCATTGTCGGCGGAGGAGCCTCGCCCGGCGATCGAAGTGACTCAGCAAGCTCGCGAGCTGCACCGATTAGCGCCGGTCGTTGACGGGCACAACGACCTGCCGTGGACACTAAGGATTGCCGGGGGCGGGTTTGAGAAATTCGACATCGCTGCGTCGCAACCGGGTTTCCATACCGATATCTCTCGTTTGCGCCGCGGTGGTGTGGGCGCGCAATTTTGGTCCGTCTACGTCCCGACTTCGATGATGAATGATGGGTCCGCCTTGAGTGCCACCCTGGAACAAATCGAAATCGTCAAAGAAATGTGCCGGCGCTATCCCGATGTGTTTGAATTAGCGCTTGGTGCCGACGATATCCATCGTATTCGCGGCGCCGGAAAAATCGCTTCCATGATCGGCGTCGAAGGAGGGCACTCGATCGAAAACTCGCTGAACGTGTTGCGGCAGTTGTACAACCAGGGTGCTCGATACATGACATTGACGCATTCAAAAACGCTTGACTGGGCCGACTCCTGCAGCGATCAAGCCAAATGCAATGGCTTGTCGGCGTTTGGCGAACAGGTGGTTTGGGAAATGAACCGCTTGGGAATGCTGGTCGATATCTCGCACGTGTCGGACGATTGCATGCGGCACACGCTCAGAATCTCCAAAGCTCCCGTCATTTTTTCGCACTCCTCAGCGCGGTCCGTTGCCGATCACCCGCGTAATGTTCCCGATGATGTTTTGAAGCTTACCAAGGCCAACGGGGGTGTCGTGATGATCAATTTCTTTAACGATTACGTGAACGCCATTGATGCCGAACGTGCTGCC
>JBFJVZ010000341.1:0-8855 GCA_041623895.1 Pirellulaceae bacterium
CCGCTGAAGTCGACAATGCCATCGGGATCGTCAAGAAACTTTTGCCAATCCGCCAACAGGTGGTCGACCGCTTCTTCGCTGCGGTCTTTGTGAGTAAAGAAAACGTGGTGGGCAAGTCGGGCCATCGGGTGGGTGCTGTGTCGGAGGAAGGGAAGATTCGCACACAGCTTTTAACAGATCACGGCTACCGATCAAGCGGAGGATGGTTCTCCGCTTGAGTATGAAATCTCCCGGCTATGGACACGCTGCCTTCAATCGGTCTTGCGATTGGAGTACTTCTTCTTGTCGTCCCGCTTTTTCAGGCCGGCTCGGTCCATTAGCGAGCTGTGCATCAATTCGTCCATGTAATCGTCGTCCGCGGGCGGCGGGCCGTAAGCCCCAAGTTCCTGAGGATTGTATTCGACCACATATTCGTGCCGCGCGATGGACAGCTTGCAATTCGGGTCCAATCGCTTGCGAATGACCGGTCGTCTGTCGACCTTGATCCCGTTTCGGCTGTTCAGATCTCTGACGAACCAATACCCGTGTTCCAACGTCAATCGGCAGTGCTGAGAGGAGACGTTGGCAAACTTCAGCTGAATATCCGATTCGGCTCGTCGACCGACCAACAGCCGGTCTTTCATCAAGGGAATCGGATCACCGCCACCGGTTGGCGTCAGCTGCCCGAAAGGTCCCGCATAGGGGGATTCTTCTAGTTGGTCGAAATCCACGGATCTAATTCCGATAAGGTTTTGTAAACTGATCACCGTCAGAAGGTGGGATCGCCACCGGAGAAGCCCGGGCGACGACTTCTATTTTAACCAATATTCTTACTGAGTCCGCTATTTTGGCAACTCAAAGTCCCGCATTTGGATCTGATTTTGACCATCCTCTTCCCTGGCAGGACGAGGGATTGCTGATCAATACGTTCGGAGCTGCGCTGAAGAGGCGCTTTGGGGGCCGGATTCAGCGGGTCAGCATCGACGCGGGATTCACCTGTCCAAATGTTGACGGCGCGGTCGCCCGAGGCGGCTGTAATTTCTGTGACAACCGCTCCTTCAGTCCTTCGCGGCGAGTCCGCTTGAAGCAAGTCAGCCAGCAGTTGGAAGCGGGCATTGGCACTTTGCGACGACGCTATGAGAAGGTCGCCGGTTTTATCGCGTACTTTCAGCCCGCCACGAACACCTATGCTCCCGTGGAGCAACTTGCTGAGTTGTACGACTTGGCGCTGAATCAGCATCAAGCAATTGTCGGGCTGGCCATCGGAACTCGACCTGATTGCGTACCCGAGTCAGTCCTCAGCTTGGTGGAATCGCTGGCGGCCGATCACTATGTGTCGATGGAGTTCGGCATGCAAACGATTCACGATGCAGGATTGCAGTGGATGAATCGGGCTCACACGCATGCTGACATGATCAACGCCATCGACCGCAGTCGCGGCCGAGGGTTTGAATGCTGTGCGCATGTCATCCTTGGCATTCCCGGCGAGACTCACGAGATGATCATGCAGACCGCTGGCGAAATCGGCCGTTTGGGATTCGACTCGGTCAAGATCCACAACCTGTACGCCGTTCGCGGGACTCCGCTGGGCGATCAAGTGGCTGCGGGCGAAGTGTCGATGATGCAGCGCGCCGATTACATTCGCACGGTCGTTGACTTTCTGGAGCGGATTCCGCCGCAAACGGTTGTGGAGCGGATCAGTGGTGACGCGCCGCAAAGTTATTTGATCGAGCCTAAGTGGTGTTTAGAAAAATCGTCGTTGCGACTTTCGATCGAAGAAATGTTTCGCCAGCGCGGGACGCGACAAGGCAGCCGATATGTGCCGCCCGATCTGCCGCCGCCGGATCGACCACGACCAGCGGATCAGACACCGGATCCGATCCGCCGCCAAATCGAATCGCGGACTCGTTTGCCGGTGTTGAAAATGGAATCGGGCAAGTAGCGGATACCGGCGACTTGGTATTCGGCATGCCGACTTGGAACTCGTTCGCTTCTTTCGGGTCCCGCCACCAGTCAGCTTTCCAAGGCTGTCACTCGCTTGCAGGACGGTTATAATCCGCCTACAGGCAAATTCTTCGGATACTTATTATGGCTCGCATCGGCATCGTTTTCGGATTGTTGCTTTGCGTGCTTGCCGGCGCCGGGTTAATCGGGTCCGCAACCAAGGTTCCCAGTTTGGTATTTCCCATGATGCTTGGGATCCCGATTTTGTTCTGCGGTGTTGTTAGCCTGAATCCTCATCGCCGCAAGCTTGCCATGTTCAGCGCGGCGATCATCGGCGGATTCGGCTTCGTTGTCGGCGGCACACGTGCGATTTATACGGCGGTGATGTGGTCGCGGGGCGAGCACATTAATGTCTTTGCGTTCAAAATGATCGTTCTGATGGTCGCACTGTGCCTGCTGTTTGTGATCGCATACATCGGTTTTCTGTTGCGGATCCGGTCCCGCAATACCGTTGCCAAGCGGGCCTGAGGGTGGACTTCCAGGGATTTGCCGCGGCATACCTCTGCCGCGCCGTACTTCTGGTCCCGTACCGTCACAGCCGTTCCCGGGTACAAACGCCCGGGTACAAACGCCCGGGAGCTGCTAGCCGGAGGCTATCCTGCCATGGCATGCCGTACATTGACAGCAAGATTTCCGCGCGTATGCTTTAACCTTGTCAATCATCAATCCCAGCGAAAAAATGAAATCACAGTCGCAATCGATCTCGATTATTATCCGCGTCTCCGGCATCATTAGCCGGACGTGACGCGGGGGGAGCGTTCGATTTTGGTCGAACGCAGATTCGACGGACCACCGAGTGTTTACCCCCGAAGGCCACGTGTTGCTTCGGGGGTTTTTTCGTATCACAGCGTCATCCCAAGCGACCGGCCGGGAGCCAAATTGTCCCGTTCCTGAAAGCTAGCCAGCCATGACATCCAAGCCAATCCAGATCTACGACACAACGCTGCGCGACGGTTCGCAGGGCGAAGGTGTCAGCTTTTCGCTGCACGACAAATTGCACATTGCCGAGCGGTTAGCGGAATTGGGCATCGATTTCATCGAAGGCGGTTATCCGCTGTCAAACGAAAAGGATGTGCAATTCTTTCGGGAGATCCGCCAGCGCGACTTGGGAAAAAGCAAGATTTGCGCCTTTGGAATGACCCGACGCAAGAGGATGAAAGCGGAAGACGATCCGGGAATGCAGGCGCTGGTTGCCGCTCAGACCCCGCTGATCACAGTGGTTGGCAAGACTTGGGATTACCACGCGACCGAAGTCTTGCACGTCACGCTGGACGAGAATGTGCAGATGATCGGCGAGAGCGTGGAATTTCTGGCTCGTCATGCCGGTGTGGTCTACGACGCCGAACATTTTTTTGACGGCTACACAGCCAATCCCGAATACGCGCTCAAGACCCTGCAAGCCGCCGCCGCTGCTGGTGCATCATGGCTTGCCCTGTGTGACACCAACGGTGGCGCGTTGCCTGAGCGAATCGCCGAAGTGACGGCGATCGCGCTGGATGCCGTCGCCGATTACGACGTTCAAATAGGCATTCACTGTCACAACGACGGCGAGCTGGCGGTTGCGAATTCGCTGGCGGCTGTCGATGCCGGAGCAACGCAGGTTCAGGGAACCATTAACGGAATCGGCGAGCGTTGCGGCAACGTGGACCTGATTTCGGTGATCGCGAACCTGGCCCTGAAGAAAACGGGCTATCAGGTGTTGAACAAAGATTCGCTGCAACACCTGACCGAATTGAGTCGCTTCGTCTACGAGACGGCGAATCTGCAATGGCGCAGCGGACAGCCTTTTGTCGGTCAAAGTGCATTTGCACATAAAGGCGGTATGCACGTCCACGCGATCAACAAAGCTGCAAAGACTTACGAACACATCGATCCGGCGTTGGTTGGCAACGAGCGGCGAATCCTGGTTAGCGAGCTTTCAGGCCGCAGCAACATCGTTGCCGTGGCCAGCAAGCATAATGTGGAAGACGACAAAGAGTTGATGGATAAGATCCTGGCTGAAGTCGTTCGCTTGGAAAACCAGGGATACCAATTCGAGAGCGCCGGGGCGTCGTTTGATTTGCTGGTCAAACGGATCGCCGGTACCTTTCAGCCGCATTTTCAGCCCATCAAATACAGGATCGTTGCCGGTGACCGCGGTACCGGCAGCACCGCGCACAACGTGTTTGCCGAGGCGATCATTAAATTGAAAGTTGCTGATACATTGTGGTTTGACGCCGCCGAAGGGCATGGACCCGTCAATGCCTTGGACGCCGCACTTAGGAAAGCCCTGCTGGGTACCTACCCCTGTTTAGCCGAGATGAAATTGATCGATTACAAAGTTCGCGTCGTTGATTCGGGGGCCGGCACCGCTGCTTCGATCCGTGTGAACATCGAAAGTGGCGACCACGATGAGACCTGGGGGACCATCGGCGTCAGCGAAAACATTATCGAGGCCAGCTGGCATGCCCTGGTCGACGCGGTTGAGTACAAGTTGCATAAAGAGAACTTGGACGTCACCGGTAAAGTCGTGCAACCGGCTGCGACCGCAGCAACGTAGGGGCAGATTCGTAGGTGCGGCATCCTGCCGTAGCAGCGGTAAATTGGCACTTCTGGATGCCGCTCGACGTGGGCAGTGCCGAACATCTGTAGGCTCAAATCGGTCTTGACGATAACCTATGCAGCTCCACACCCCCGACCGATATTCGATTGAGTTTTCATGACGATTCCGAACCGATTTGACCACAGTGAAGCTGCTCCGCAGATTAGCCGGGCTTGGGAAGATGCCGGCTGTGCGCATGCGGAGGTCGATCACGATCGAGAGCCGTTTTGCATCGTGATCCCGCCGCCAAATGTTACCGGTGCCTTGCACTTGGGTCATGGTCTGAACAACACGCTGCAGGACATCGTCGTTCGAGTCAAGCGGATGCAAGGCTTCCAGACGCTGTGGATGCCGGGTACCGACCATGCCGGAATTGCGACCCAGGCCGTTGTCGAACGCCGATTGAAAGAACAGGAAAATAAAACCCGTCACGACCTGGGACGCGAAGCATTGGTCGCACGGATCTGGCAGTGGAAGGCGCAGTACGAAACGCGAATTCTGGGTCAGCTAAAACGCATGGGTTGCAGCTGTGATTGGCGGCGTACACGATTCACTTTGGATGATGTCTGCGCGTCCGCGGTTCGCGCCACATTCTTTGACTTGTTTGGAAAATCGTTGATCTATCGCGGCAAGCGTTTGGTCAATTGGGACACGTTCCTGCAAACCGCCGTCAGTGACGATGAAGTTTTCAACGAAACCAGCAAAGGCTCTTTCTGGCATATTCGATATGCCGTGATTGATCCCAAGCCGGGGGAACCAAAGCATGTTGAAATCGCAACCACGCGACCGGAGACCATGCTCGGGGACACCGCGGTTGCCGTTCATCCGGATCCCGAACAGGCACTGGAGAAAGTCGAGCAAGAACTACGAGCAAAGCTGGCCGAAGCGAACGAAAAAGAGATTCCCGAAATCAAGACGCAGTTGCAGGACCTGGCGGATCGGAGAGCCAACATGTTGCCAAAGCTATTGCAGCTCCGCGACATGGCGTTGGATGGTCGCAAGTGCATGTTGCCACTGGTTGATCGCGAGATACCGCTGGTCGCCGACATCTGGGCAAAGCCGGCCCTGGGCAGCGGCTGTGTCAAGATCACGCCAGCACACGACGCCAATGACTACGAAGTTGCGCTCCGCGCTGATTTGCCGATGATCAACATCCTAAAACCCGATGGGACGATTAACGGCGAAGGCGGCAAGTATGAAGGGCTGGCCATCCCAAAAGCTCGCAAGCAGGTCGTTGCAGACTTGGATGCGCTGGGGCTGCTCGGCGAAATCGAGGACCGCGACATCGAACTGCCTCATAGTGATCGTAGCAAGACGCCGATCGAACCTTACCTGGCCGACCAATGGTTCGTTGCCATGGACCAGCTTTCTCAATCAGCCATGGACGCCGTTACCGATGAACGGGTGAAAATCTTTCCTGAGCGTTATCGCAAAGGCTACCTTGACTGGTTATCCGAAAAACGTGACTGGCCTGTCAGCAGACAGCTTTGGTGGGGACATCGGATTCCCATTTGGTCCGCCAACTTGCCCAGCCAACAAAAGGCAGCTGAGCTTGCTGCGCAGGTCGAAAAGCTGTCGGCCGGCAGTCAGGATCAAATCACGCACCGGGTCGGGGAAAATGAAGACGGTTCTTACAGTTTGTTTGTTTGTCTGCGCGATGAAAACGAATCGCTCGAAGCATCGGTCGAGGCGCTGGGCCTGGAGCGTGATCCGGATGTCTTGGATACGTGGTTCTCGTCGGCGTTGTGGCCGCACAGCACACTTGGCTGGCCGACGAGGACACCAGAACTAGAATATTTTTACCCAACCAGCACACTGATCACGTCTCGTGACATCATCACTTTGTGGGTGGCCCGCATGGTTTTGATGGGCTTGAACAACATCGGCGAAGTTCCTTTTCGAGAAGTTTTCATCCATCCCAAGATCTTGGACGGTTTGGGGGAAACGATGAGCAAAAGCAAAGGAAACGGTGTGGACCCGATCGATATCATCGACAGATTCGGGCCCGATGCACTGCGTTTTGGTTTGGCGCGTTTGGCCACCGACATGCAAGATGTTCGCATGCCGGTGCAGTATGAGTGTCCGCATTGCCAAAAACTGATCGACCAAACCAAGAAAAGCCGTTCGTTGGCGACCTTGGATTGTCCAGGCTGCAAGAAGACGTTCTCGACTCAGTGGGCCGAGTCAGACGCTGATCTGGCGCATCCCAGGGCCGCGGTCGTTAGTGAGCGATTTGAATCGGCGCGAAATTTCGTCAATAAGCTCTGGAATGCCGCCAGATTCGTGTTGATGAATATGGACCGGTATCAGCCGCAACCCGTCGCGATCGAAAGTTTGCCGCTGGAAGACCGCTGGTTGCTGAGCCGGCTTTCGACAGTCACCCAACAGGTTACCGATGCGATTGAGCATTATCATTTTGCCGAGGCAGCCCGGGTCTTGTACGACTTCGCTTGGGACGAGTTCTGCAGCTTCTATATTGAAATTGCAAAACCGAGATTAAGCGACGACGGGCTGCGGGCGACGACACAGTCGGTGATGGTCCATGGGCTGGACCAACTGCTTCGTTTGCTTCATCCCTCGATGCCATTTGTGACCGAATCGATTTGGGGCTTTCTAAACGAAGCGGCATCGGAGCGTGGCATACCCGAGCCGGTATCAACAGCCGAGTTTGTCATGACCAGTGCCTGGCCTGACTCGATTCGGCATCATTATGACGAATCGATCGAGCGTCAGTTTACGGAATTTCAGGAAGTCATTGGTGCGATTCGTCGAATCCGTGCCAGCCAACAGATTCAGGAAGTGGTTCCCGTTTCCATCCGCTGTTCCGCCGCCTCAGAGAAGTTGCTGGATCCCATGCGGCCGTATTTTGCCTCGCTGGCCGGTGCGGACATCGTTCAGTTAGGGCCAGAGGCCAGACCGTTCGAAATGGATGCGCCGCTGGCAATTCCATCGATCGACATCGACGTGCACGTCAATTTGGAAGAGTTTATTGACTTTGATGCAGAACTTTCGCGTTTGGAAAAGCTGCGAGACCAACTGGACAAGCAGATCAACGGGAAAAAGCAGAAGCTGTCCAACGAAAACTTCGTTTCACGGGCTCCCCAGAACGTGGTCGCCAAAGAACGCGAGACCTTGGACGATCTGCTTCGCCAACGTGAGTCGGTCGAGGGTGACATCCAGCGATTGAAGGCCAAAGTGGAATAAAGCCTCTACTGTCGAGTGCCAGGCTAACGCGACTGGAAAACGCGGTTAGAATATTCAGAGCCGGGAAATGGGGTCAGACACTCATCGTGCGCAGCACCTGCGGGCCGCCGGTGGCTATTGGTGTCTGACCCCGTTTCCCGACTACGCCGTTTTTGGAAACGCTCTCGCTCCCGTCATCCTCTCGTTTGGTTGAATCTTTGATATGCCGATTCGAGTCAGTTGCCAATGTGGCAAAGCACTTAACGTCCAGGATGCAATGGCCGGCAAAGCGGTCAAATGCCCCGGTTGCGGTCAGGTCATTCGCGTTCCCGGCGGCGGTGTGGCGAAGGCTCCCACACGGGCACCCGCAACAGCGGCCGACACCTCGGTCAACGAGCTGTTCGACGAAGAGGGAATGACCGACGAGGTTGCCGGGGTCTGTCCCGCTTGTCGGGCGCAGATGAAAGCGGGGGCCATCCTTTGTACGAAATGCGGCTACAACAAAGAGACAGGTGAGCGACTGCAAGGGCACAAGACTGCCGGAGTCGACATCGACTTCGGCGAGCTGGCATTGATGAAAGCGGAAACTGATCTCGCCGACGACAAGCGGATGCAAGAGGAGATGCTTAGTAAAGCCGGTTTGCCCTGGTGGGGTTTGGCCTTGGTGTTGTTTGTGATGGGCACGGCGGTATCGATTGCGGTCATCACGATCAATGCGGCCAACCGCGAAGAGGGCAAGGAAGTCGACTTTGACCCAATCGCCACCTTTTATCTGTTGACCGGAATTGGTTTTGCAACCATTGGCGGTGGAGCGCTGCTGAAGTTGATCGTGCATGCGATCAAGAAGAACGCTACCAAGGCGACGATCATCAAACTCTCAATCTTCGTTGTGGTCATGATTGGCATTGCCATCGGCTTCTTCGTGGCCGCCGCCAATCGCTAGATCAGGTCTGCGGTAGGCAATGTAAGCCAGGACTTGGAAAGCGTCCGGCTTAGCAGCCCCGAAGTGGGCGACAATTTACATAGCCCAGGCTAAGCAGTGCGAGCTCCGCGAGCGAATGCAGGCCTGGGGTTGGAGCCAATCGAGAAATTGTCTGCCACCAGCCGA
>JBFJVZ010000342.1:0-8793 GCA_041623895.1 Pirellulaceae bacterium
ATCTTGGGCCCTATACTGGTTGCCGGTAACGCGAATTTCCCAATCGGAATTTCCAAGGAAACCCGGCAATGAAAAACAGTGACGTGGACAAGCAGATTCAGGATGTCTTGGGTAGCGTTAGCCACCAAATTCGGCGCGGGAACACGATCCAGGCGGCCACGTTTGGACTGGCCGTTGGCTGTGGGGTCGCGGCGGTGCTTGCCTTGGTGCATGCGTTGGCACCGGAGGTATCATTGCTGTGGATATTGGTAGCATTGGTCGCCGGCGCCGTTGGCGGCGCGATGATTGGGTTTTTGACCCCGGTGCCGCTTGCCGCAGCCGCGCAGCGTGTTGACGAGTACTACGTATTGAAAGACCGCGCGATTACAGCGCTGCAGTTTTCTGCGGAAGACAACGATCCCCTGCGCAGTATGCAAGTCGTCGACGCTGCCAGGCATTTGCGCCAAGTCCGCCCCGATGACTGCGTTGCCATCGAGCCGCCTCGCGGGACGCTTGCGTCCGCAGGTTTCTTCGCTTGCATCGCTCTGCTTGTGATTCTAGTTGTGAAGTTCAATTCCCGAGACGCCGTCGCATCCGCACCGATGCCATTGGCCGTGAACCAGGCCTCCATGCTTCGCGAAACGATGCTGCCGGAGGTCGAGGAATTGCTCCAGGAAACACCTGAGCTGGAAGAGCTTGAGGAATTGAATGCCAAGCTTGAAGAGCTGGTCGAAGAGCTCGAGCAAGAGGGGATCGACGAGCATGATTTAATGGCGACGCTATCCGAAATGGAATTGGCGATCGCCGCAGCACACGAAGCCATGAAACTGGAATTGGCGGAAGCTCAACTGCAAAGTTTGGCCGCAGCGATGAAGCCATCGGAAGCAATGCAAATGGCCGCCGCCGCGATGGAAGAAGGCGAATACGATAAGGCGAGTGAAAGACTTGAGGCTGTCGATCCGACGAAGATTGGCGACAAGGAACGCCGCGCAGTGGCTGACAACCTGAAAAAGTTTCTGGCCAAGCTATCACCGGGGCAACAAGGTCAACTGTCTGACGCCGCTCAACTGCTTCAGGAAGGGCTGCAAGAAAAGAACGACTCCATGTGCAAGGATGGCATGTGCAAGCTTGCCCGCATCTGCAAGAAGCAGGGGAATTGCAAGAAAGTGGGCAAATGCATGGCGTGTCAGTTAAACCTGCTGGCACAGTGCAAAAGCCAGTGTCGCGGATCGTGTAACGGTGGAAACAGCTCGAATCAATCCGATTCGCCATCGCAAAAATGGGGCAAAGGTGCCACAGGTAATCCCAAAGGCGATCCCACCAATCTGGCATCCTCGCGGCAACAAGAAAAGCTGGATAGCCAGTTCGGTGACGGGCCCAGCGAATCGGAAATCCTGCAAGCACCCGAAGGTGAACAATCCGCCGCCCGCGCGTACGCGCGCAAGTACCAGAAATTCCGCACGCAAGCCGAAGCCGTATTGGACAGTGAGCCGCTGCCGATCGGTCATCGTGTGACGGTGCGAGAGTACTTTGAGAGTATTCGGCCTGACAATCAGCAGTCCGCAGAAGTCGACAAGTAGTACTTTGTCCAGATTGTTGTTGGCTTCTTGTCTGTTCCTGTTGTTGGCGACACCAGTCGCGTTTGCGGCCGACCGTCCCAATGTGCTGTTGATTGCCATTGACGACCTGAACGATTGGGTCGGCTGCTTGCAGGGACATCCGCAGGCGATCACGCCGAACATTGATGCGCTCGCTGCTCGCGGCGTTCTTTTTACGAACGCTCATTGCCAGGGACCCATTTGTGGTCCCTCGCGCGCGTCGCTGCTGTCCGGCAGGTATCCACATTTTAGCGGTTTGTATCAGCAGCCCAAAGGAAAGCCGATGGAAGCAGACCGGCTGAACTTTCGCGGCCAGCTACTACCGGAGTACTTCGCCAGGCACGATTACCAAACGCTTGGCTGCGGAAAAATCACTCACGGTTACTCACCCGAAATCGCCTTTCAAGAGTTCGGCGGCACGTTTGGCGGTTCCGGTCCCAAACCAACAAAACGTTTCCACTATCATTTGCCCGATGTGCCGTTCACGGGTACGCAAACCGATTGGGGAGCCTTTCCTGACGTCGACGAAAAAATGCCTGATCACCAGGCTGCCGATTGGGCGATTGATCAGTTGCAACGACGACACGATCGCTCATTCTTTTTGGCTGTCGGCTTCGTCCGTCCGCACGTACCGTTCTACGTGCCGGCAAAGTGGTTTGAAGCTTTTCCGCTCGAGTCCGTCGTGTTGCCGGATGTCAGGGTTGATGACTTGATTGATGTCCCGGAGATCGGCCGGCAAATCCACGAAATGCCCAAGTATCCGACGCTGGCGTTCTTGCAAGCGAATGACAACAAGCAATTTCGGCTCAGCGTGCAAGCGTACCTGGCGTGCACAAAATTTGTGGATCATCAAGTGGGTCGCGTGCTGGCGGCGCTCCGTGACAGCGAGTTTGCCGACAGCACCGTGATCGTTTTGTTCAGCGACCACGGGCATCACGTGGGTGAGAAAGATCGCATCTGCAAACACAGTTTATGGGAGGAGTCGACGCGAGTTCCCCTGATCCTGGCGGGGCCGCAGATCCCCAAAGCGGTTTCCAACCAACCCGTTGGCTTGATCGACATCTATCCAACGCTGCTGGATCTTTGCGATTTGCCTGCACGCCGCGCCAACCAGGGGACGTCGCTGACGCCACTGTTCGGCGGAGCCAGCGGCACCCAGTGGCGTCAGGCGGTGTTGACGACTTATGCAAAAGAAAATCACGCGCTCCGCAGCAAACAGTATCGTTACATCCGTTATCAAGATGGCTCAGAAGAATTGTACGACCACCACACGGATCCCAACGAGTGGAACAATCTTGCCCAACAAGAATCTTCCGCCAGCATCATCAAACGGTTGCGCGCGCTGCTGCCGGCGCAGAACGCCCCCTATCATCCGGCCACGCAAACCGGCGCCGTGAATCAGTGGTTCGCGAATCATTTGAAGGACAACGGCGTCAGATAGCGATTGCATGAGCGAGCAAAGCGAACAAGAATCTGATCGCCAGCCAGCGGAGCGACTGCTGTCGTTGGACGCATTTCGCGGTTTGGTGATGTGCACTCTAGCTGTCAACGGCTTTGCCTTCGCTAGCACAGCAAAGAGACTTGGCTACGGGCCCGATGCCGACGTCGACACGTACGCCGGATCGATATGGCAATTCCTCGCGTTTCACAACACACATCCAGAGTGGAATAGTCAGTTCTATGTCGTTGGCTGTTCGTTTTGGGACCTGATTCAGCCGGCGTTCATGTTCATGGTGGGCGTCGCGATGCCTTATTCTTACGCCAGCCGGCGTCGACGCGGCCATTCAACAAGCAAGCTGGCCTATCACGCATTGATTCGAGCCTTGGTGTTGGTTGCTTTGGGAGTCTTCCTGCAAACGCGCAACAACTGGTTCGACACCAACAGGCTTCTGACCAATGTGCTCGCCCAGATCGGACTCGGGTATTTCTTCGTCTTCTTGCTGCTGGGCAGTCGAGCCAAAGTGCAGATCGCAATTGCGGTCGGAGTCTTGGTAGCTTACACAATTTGGCTGGGCGTTTATCCGCCGCCCGATCCGTTGCCGCTAAAATCTGCCGAAAGTATTCAATCGCTCTCCGTTCCCGAACACGTAGCCAAGCACTATGCGATCGTGACCAACGCACCGGCACAAATGGATGTCGTGATCTTGAATCTGGTTCCACACGAGAATACGATCCAGCCGCATGCTGCCGGGTACGCGACACTGAATTTCGTTCCTTCGGCAATCACCATGCTGATCGGCGTTCTTGCCGGCACACTGCTACGCTCTTCACGCGATCAGGCCGACAAGCTCAGGCGATTGATCGTTGCGGGTGTCATTTGCATGCTCACGGCCGTAATTGCCGGTTACACCGTTTGTCCCATCATCAAAAAAATATGGACGCCCGCCTGGACGTTGTTCAGCGGCGCTTACGTGCTGTGGCTGATTGCTGGGCTGTATTGGGTGATCGAAATCAAGAAATGGCGGGCGTGGACGTTTCCGTTGGTTGTCGTCGGCACGAATTCGTTGGCAATCTATTTGATGTCGATGCTCAGCAAGCGTTGGATCTCGGATCGGCTGGAAAACTACTTCGGCAGCGAGTTATTTGCCGGGCCTTACGGACCCACGATCCAAGCCGTTTCTGTCTTGGCGATACTTTGGTTGGTCTGTCTCTATTTGTACCGCAGTAAGATATTCTTCCGAGTTTGATTGATCGTTCGCTTTTTCATCGCTTGCATAATCCATGACACGTCATTTCTTTTTCGCGGTGCTCGTCGTATTCATGATGGACACTGCGGCCCCGGCAAACCGCAATGTCGTGCTGCTGATATCGGACAACCAAAACCAAGACGACTGTGGTTGTTACGGCAACCCGGTGATCAAAACGCCGCACATCGATAGCTTGGCGCGCGACGGCGTTCGCTTTCGCGATGCATTTGCCACCACGGCGTCATGCGGTCCAAGCCGAGCCGTTATTTACTCCGGCTTGCAAACGCATTCCAACGGTCAGTACGGTCACGGTCACGGTATCCACACGTTTCGACTAGCGCCAAAAGTAAAAACCGTCTTCGCCCTATTGGTCGACCGCGGCTATCAGACCGCACTGCTGGGCAAACAACACACCACGCATCCGGAATCGTATCCCTTCACGTTTAATCCAAAAGTCAGCGGCCGCGACGTCAAGCAGCTCGCCGAACTGGCGGCTGAGTTCATCCGACATGCCGGCGAGGCCCCGTTTTTCTTGACGATCGGCTTCAGTGACCCGCATCCAACATCGATCGAGCGACCAGGTTGGGGGATCAAGCGAAATGATACAGGCGTGCCAGAAGTATCGTATTCGCAAGAGGAAGTGATCGTACCCAGCTATCTGCCCGACCAGGTTGAAGTTCGCGAAGGCTTGGCGGGCTACTATCAACAGATCAGCCGGCTGGATCATGGTGTTGGTTTGATCCTTGATCTGCTGGAGAGAACCGGAGCAACGAAAGACACGCTGGTGATCTTCACCAGCGATCATGGATCGTCCGAGCCGGGGGCGATGGCCAATCACTACGAGCCGGGCATTCGTGTGCCTTTCATCGTTCGTCGGCCCACCGATTCAGCTGGCGGCAAAGTCAGTGACGCCATGGTGACGCTGGCGGACATCACGCCCACCATTCTGGACTGGACAAACACACCGCGCCCCGGATATGCGCTGCATGGCCGCAGCATCCTTTCCGTCCTGGATAATCAGCAGCAGGGTTGGGATCAAGTCATTCTCAGCCACGTGTGTCACGAAGTAACGCAGTACTATCCGATGCGAACGATTCGCAATCGGCGTTACAAACTGATTTGGAACATCGATTGGCGAAGTGAGTATCCTTTGCCGATCGATACGCTCCGCCGTGCAACATGGACGGAAGCCATTCGCCGCCGCGATGCCAAGATTGGAAAACGAAGCATCAAGAAGTTTTTGTTTCGTGACCAAGTCGAACTTTATGATTTGGAGAATGACCCTGACGAACTGGTCAACCTGGCTGATGACGCCAAGTACCAACGAACCCGCGATGAACTTTCCAAGCGGCTGATCGCCTGGTTGGAAAAAACAGAGGACCCTTGGCTGGTGCGCCATCGCTTACCGCTGTTTGGAGAACCCGAATCGGTCAGCAGCCGTCAGGCAAACATCGATCTGCTCGAGTCTCCGTAGACGCAGAACATTGCGCGAGCCAAACAGTTCCCCTTTGATTCATTAGCCGCCGAGCAATCCTGGCCCCAGGCTATACGCTGCCACTGCTACGCAGTTGTCGTCTGGTTGTGACAAATGAAAACGTTCATGCCGACAACGCTGGTGATTCCAAACAAAAGCCAGGCACAAATTCCTTGCTCAGCCGGACGCTCTCTATCCCACGGCGGCTGATCATATTGGCGCTGTCCGTCAGAACATTTTCGACATTGGTGTAGCGGAAGCTTGCTGTTCGGATTGCGGTGGTTTATCCGGGGCGTGACGTAACAGTAGCGCCGGCAGAAACACCAGATCCCCAAACAAGGCGCTGCAGAAAGTAAGAATCCCCATCGTCGCAAAAATCCGATGGTCGCGCGCGTCGCTTGTCAATGCGACGCTGAAACCAATCGCCAATACGATCGTCGTCATGATCAGCGCGGTGCCGACTCCCACAAACGCATTGCGGATCGCTTGTCTGCGGTCATGCGTCCGTTCCTGTTCCTCTTGGTATCGGGTTAGAAAGTGGATCGTATCGTCGACGGCAATTCCAAGACAAACCGTAAAGGCACAGACGCTGACGATCTCCAGATATTGACCGGTTACCAGCAGCAGGAATCCGGTTACGGCCAACGGAAATAGATTAGGGATTACGGAAATCAGTCCCAGGCGAAGCGAACGATAGACAATTGCCAGGACAGCAAAAATGATGACGCTGGCCGTACCCAAACTGTACGCCAAATCAACGATGATGCGGTACAGGTCCTTCCATCGCCAAACCGCGTTACCGCTCAATTGAAGCAGAAAATTCGGGTGCTCCGCTTGAATTTCCTGAAGCCGCTTTTCAACGCGTTCAAACACGGGTCCGTATTTAGCAATTCCTAAATCTTGCAGTCGAAACGACACGGTCGCGTGTCGATATTCCGGTGTGTAGTAGGCCCGTTTCAAGGGCGGAGGCAACAACTCCAACAGCGACATTCGCGTTTCCGCGTCACCTTCACCCGGCAACGCGTCGGTCAAGCTTGCGATTGAAAGCGGATTTCCGATTAGCGGTTCGTCACGCAAGACGGCTTCCGCTTTGCCGACCACAACGGCGATCTCTCCGGCCCCATCTGCGCATTTCGCATTCCAGCTAACATGGATCTCAGCCGTTTCCATGCCGCCGAATGTGTGATCGATGTGTGCCAGTGCTCGAGCGGCTTCACTGCCGGATGCCAAATTACTCGTCAGCCGTTCATCCGGCCGCAGTTGTAATGTGCATAAGGCAAGAACGAGTGTTGTGATGATCGCGACCCAGCAGATAAGTCGTGAACGATTTAATACGAAATCAATGATGCCGGCGATGCGTTCCAGATTCTGATCGACCAGATTGCGTCCGTGACCAGAATGCACACGGCGGCCCAGGAAACTGGCGCAAGCGAGTGGAATGATCGTGATTACCGAAATGAAGGTCAGCAGGACACCGATCACGCAACAATATCCGAACTCGCGAACAACCTCGTGATGTGCCAGCGCCAAGGAGCCGAAACCGATTGCCGTGGTCAATGATGTCAGCCAACAAGCAAGTCCGACTTCGCGAATTGCCAGCCGTGCCGAATCCGACGCCGACGCTCCCGCGGCGCGATGACGCCGAATCTGCACCATCATGTGTACGCCGTCGGTGAAGCCGACCATGCACAGCAAGATCGGCACGATCACTCCGTTGAATGGGTTGTCGTCAAACCCCAAGTAATGCAACACCCCCAATGTCCAGAAGACGCCCGTCATGGGGGCCAGCGCGACAATGAATACGGATGAAAGACCACGAAACAAGACAAAGGCGATGACAAGCGCCAAAGACATTCCAATGATTTGATACTTGATCTCGTTTTCACGATTGCTGGCGGCGCGACTAAGCCGGATCGGTACATTGCCGGTGACCGAAAAATCGATCGAGACGCCGGGATATTTGGCCACAGCCGCAGCAGCCGTGTCGCGCAATTTGTCGGTGCAGTCGCTGTTCTCAGTCACGAATAGCCAGTCAAGCTCGACCATCAGCAACAGTGACTTGGCGTCTCTGGACAAAAGTTGCCCGCCGACAAGTGGATGCTCCAGCGCTCGCTGTTTTGCCTGTTGGAAACGCGCGGGCGAGGCGTTGCGGCGAGGAAGGATCGGTTCCGGCAATCCAAAGATATTCATCATCGGTGCGCGATCCATCCACAGAATGCTGGTCACGACGTCCAACGACTCCAGGTCGGAAACCGCCTGGCGGATTGCTTCGGCTCCCTCCGCGGTGAAGAAATCATCCGACTGCGCAAGAACGATTACGTCACCGCTGGCGACACGTACCGGTGTGACATTCCTGGGCGGTTCGCGAGTCGGCTGCGATTCCGTTTCGCTTTGCCGAATTGGCGACTCAAGTTGTGGTTCGGGCAAGATCAAATAGGGATCATAATGCCCAATGAAGCTGAACACGGTCATCACAATGACCAACAACAATGTCACCCGGCGATGATCGATAATCCAGTCCGCCAACAGGCCGAATCGACTATGCACGAATTCCGTCCCGGTAGATCATCGCGAACGAATGCGTGAGAGCGATTCATTACGTATCTCTGCATGGCTGATCACGCCGTCACGATTGTGATCGAACCAGGAAAACATCCGTACCGCCGTCGGCAGCTCACGATAGGTCAGTTGGCCGTCGTTGTTTTTATCAAATCGCCGGATATAACGACTGGCAAATTCCTCGGCTTCCAACTTGTCCGATTCGCCCGGTTCCCACCGCGTGGCGATCGGTTCGGGCGAAGCCGCTGGTGGCTTGCGAGGTTTTGCGATCGTCAAGAAAACGACCGCCATTTCCTGCCAGGTCTGATCACCCCAGGTGACGTACTCCTCAGGGTCCGGATTGGTCGGGTTTGCCGCCGAATTGTCGAAGATCGCCTCGAAACGCAAACCTGCAAAATCTTCAAAGGGCAATGGTTTCGTCAATTCGTAGGAGTGCTGCCAATTGAAATCGTAGTTTGGCACTTCCAGCAATGTTTGCTCGCTACCGGATGATTGC
>JBFJVZ010000343.1:0-8791 GCA_041623895.1 Pirellulaceae bacterium
TGGGTCTGCCGCGAGCGGTTGTACTGCATCGAAAGTTGTTTGATGAGGTCTCCGGCATTCTCGGTGGCGGACTTCATGGCCACCATGCGGGCAATCTGTTCGCTGACCGCGGCATCCAGGAAACACTTGAACAATCGCACTTTGAAGCTGGTCGGAACCACTTCCTCCAAAATGCTTTTAGCACTGGGTAGGAATTCGTATTCGACATTGCGGCTATCTTCCTCGACCACTTCGTCGCTGGAAAGCGAGCCGAGCGGCAGCAGAGTTTCGATCGTCGCGATTTGCTTGCTGGTACTGATGAACTTGGTGTAAACGACATCCAGGCGATCGAGGTGACCGGTGATGTATCGCGAAAGATAACTGTCAGCAATTTTTTCGACTTCGTCGTATGCCGGCTGATCTTCAAACTGCAAATGATGTTCGTCGGTGGGAACACCACGAAATTTCAAGCCGTTGATGCCGCGTTTGCCGCTGACGTCGACACTCACGTGGCTGGCCAGTTCTTTCAGTTCTTTGATCCGCGGAACCGCGTTACGCAGGATGCTGCCGTTGTAACCGCCGCACAGACCTCGATTGCTGGACAGCACCAGCACGCGAGCCGATTCGGTTTTCTCACGTTGCTCCAACAGCGGATGGGCAACATCCAAACCGGCAGCCGCCAAGCGGCTGACGATCCTGGTGATCTGTTCGGTGTACGCAGTCGCCGCCGAGGCGCGATCCATCGCCTTCTTGTAGCGCGCCGTTGCGATTAGCTCCATCGTCCGCGTGATCTTGCGGATGTTGCGAATCGACTTGCGTCGTTTATCAAGGGCTCTTGCGTTGGCCATGAATCGGTTGCTTGCTCGATAGCTTCAGTGGAGAGTATCTACAGTGCAGTTAGCCGGAAATTATGCTGGGATCGGCTTGTAGCCGGCCTTGAATTCTTTGATCACGGATTCGATCTTTGCGGTCAACTCTTCGGACAGCGCACCTTTTTCGCGGAGCTCGCTCAACAAATCCCCATGCTTGTCGCGGGCGAATTGCAGGAAATCTTGTTCCCACTGCTGGACGGTCTTGATTTCCACATCATCCAAAAAGCCACGTGTGCCGGCGAAAATACTCAAAATCTGTTCTTCCACCGGCATCGGTCTGTACTGCGGCTGCTTGAGCAATTCGACCATCCGGTAGCCGCGGTCCAGCTGTGATTGAGTTGCCGCATCGAGGTCGGTGCCAAGTTGAGCGAAGGCTTCCAACGCACGGAACGCCGCCAGGTCCAGGCGCAAACCGCCCGAGACCGCTTTCATCGCTTTGACTTGGGCCGCACCACCAACCCGGGAAACCGAAATCCCCGCGTTCATAGCGGGCCGGACACCTGAGAAGAACAGGTCGGGTTGCACGTAGATTTGTCCGTCGGTAATCGAAATCACGTTGGTGGGAATGTAAGCGGAAACTTCCCCTTCCAGGGTTTCGATGATCGGCAAACTGGTAATCGATCCACCGCCCAGCTCGTCCGATAGTTTTGCCGAACGTTCCAGCAGGCGACTGTGGCAGTAGAACACGTCGCCGGGATACGCTTCACGTCCCGGCGGACGACGCATCAACAAACTCATCTGACGGTATGCCGTGGCTTGCTTGCTCAAGTCATCATAGACCACCAGCGCGTGTCCGCCGTTGAACATGAAGTGTTCGGCCATTGCCGTGCCGGCATAGGGGGCCACGTACTGTAGCGGCGCAGGAGAACTGGCACCGGAGCAGATCACCGTGGTGTACTCCATCGCGCCGTATTTCCGCAGCACGTCGACGACACCGGCGACCGAGGAGTCCTTTTGTCCGATCGCCACGTAGAAGCACTTAACGCCCTCGCCTTTTTGATTCAGGATGGCATCGATGGCGATCGCTGTCTTGCCGGTCTTGCGGTCGCCAATGATCAATTCACGTTGCCCGCGTCCGATCGGCGTCATTGCGTCGATTGCTTTGATCCCGGTTTGCAGGGGCTCGGAGACCGGCTGGCGTTCGGCCACACCGGTGGCAATGATCTCGACCGGTCGCGTGACATCAGTTTGCACCGGGCCTTTGCCGTCCAGCGGGTTTCCCAACGGATCGAGCACGCGGCCGATCACCGCGTCACCGGCGGGGACACTCAGCAGGGTACTGAGCGCTTTGACTTCGTCACCTTCTTCAATGGTCAGGTAGTCACCGAGAATGATGACCCCGACGCTGTTTTCTTCGAGGTTGAAAGCGAGTCCGATGGCGCCGTTGGGGAATTCGACCATCTCGCCGGCCATCACACCGGACAGGCCGTAGACACGTGCGATCCCGTCGCCGACTTCCAGCACCGTACCGACTTCGCGAACGTCAATCTTGCTGTCGAAATGTTCGATCTCTTGTTGCAAGACCGATGCGATTTCATCGCTATTGAATTTCATGGAATGAATCGAGGCTTGAGTTGAATGGAAAACGTTTTACTGGGAAGTGAATTGACTGAACTTCTTAAGCAATTGACTGGAGAAACCATCGCGGGCGCGGCGGGCCATTTTGTCCAAGCGATTGGCAACACTGTTATCGAACACCGAGTCACCGACGCGAACCACCATCCCGCCGATCAATTCCGGGTCGACCGACTCTCGCAAACGAACTTGCTTGTTCATGATGTTGCCGATCTGCGTGGCGACTTGGCTCCGCATCGCATCGTCCAACGGCACAGCCGTGCGGACTTCCGCCAGGACGCGGCCCATCATGTCATCTAACTGGGCTTCAGCGGCGTCGCGCACGGCAGAGACGTACGCCAGCCGGTCGCGGCCCGCCAAAACTTTCAAGAATTTGACCAGGATGGGATGAAACTCATCAGCAAAAACGCGATCGATGACGCGAGCTTTCTCGTCGGTATCGATTCGCGGCGAAGCAAAGGCTGCTGCCAACTGGGGGCTGCCACGGAGATACTCATCCACCAGTCGTCCCAACTGCTCGACCACCTGCTCGGCGACGCCGGACTTTTGCGCCGCACCGATCAGCGCGCGGGCATACGTCTTGCCCAGCTGTTCGGCTCCGGTGTCGAGCACGGTTTCGTGCTTTACGGCTTCAGTCATCGGTTGGATCCCGATTAGTTGTTACTTGGCAGACGATCAAGGGATTGACGAATCAACTCCTGGTGATCTTCCGGTTTCAGTTCGCGACCGACGATTTGCTTGGCGACGCCAATGGCCATGTCGGAAGTTTGGCCGGCAAGCTCGGAAATAGCGACCTTCTTGGCGGTTTCGATTTCGGCAACGGCACGTTCGGTTTGGCGAGCAGCCTCGGCCTTCGCCTCGTCGATGATTCGCTGTCCATTGGCTTCCGAATCCTTGCGGGCTTGGGCCAACATGGCCTGGACTTGGCCCTGAGCCTGATCCAGCTGGGCTTGGAATTCGGCTTTTAGTTTGTCGGCCTCGGTTTTGGCGGTTTCGGCCGCAGCCAGATCACCATGAATTTTTTCCTCACGAGCCTTCAAACCATTCAGGATTTCGGGCCAAACAAATTTGGACAACACCGCTAAGACACCTAAAAAGATGGCGATGTTGCAGATCGCAGAACCGATGTCGAACTGCAACAGCGGCGGCGTGCCGGCCGGATCTCCGTGATCCTCACCATGTCCACCGCCCGCTACATCATGATCGTCGCCTTGGTCGTGATCCTGCGGGTGATCAGGGTCACCTTCTTGATGAGCATCTTCACCATGCTCATCGCCGTGCTCTGCTGCCTTTTCATGCGCGGCCGCAGCCGCATCATCCTGAGCGCTGGCGGAGGCGGGGATGGCAAACACGAACATCGCGACTGCAGTAAACAGCCCGATACGACCAAGTCTTAGCAACATGGATTCGTCCTTACGGATCATCATCGAAATCGAAAAACAAACACCCGATTTGTATCAATCGCACTTGCCCGGCAAGCCGTTTTGACACGCATCCGCAGCGCGGGTCAAAAAGTCAGCATCAAAATCAGTGCGATCACCGAAATACCTTCGACCAACGCAGCCGCGATCAACATGTTGGTCGAGATCGTGCCGCTGGCTTCCGGTTGGCGAGCAATGGCGTCGACCGCCGAGCCACCAATGCGACCGATGCCGATGCCGGCACCGATGATGACTAAACCCATGCCAATACCAATGCCCATCTTGCCGAAATCGTTGGCGAGCTGAGCTAGGATCATTCCAAATTCAAACATCGTTGGTTCGCTCCTGAAGTAACTGTCGTACGTTGCGGTCTGAGCCGCTGGCGGGATCAGACACGGAGGGTGGAAAGGGTCAAAATTAAAACTATGCGGGTGCGGGCATCGGCCTGATACGCGACGGATCAATTACCTTATCGACATCCATGTTCTCTTCATCACTGAATGGGTCACGGCCTTCTTCGACGTGTTCGTGATCGTGATGCGACGCGACCATGGCGATAAACAAGACAGTCAAAAAGGTGAAAATGAAGGCCTGCAAGCAGCAGATGAAAAGCTCCAGCAAAGTCAGCAAGATGCCGCCGACAATCACGGAGAACTCAACGCCGTATGCCAATGCGTGGGACAACTCGCGAGCCTTGAAGACCATCCCGATGAAGGCAGCGATCACTAAATGGCCCGACATCATGGTCCCAAAAAGACGCATGGCCAACACCGTGCACTTGATGACCAGACCCATCCACTCCAAAAAATAGAGTGGAATGCCGATGCCAAAGCTGAGCAACTTGGGTCCATCCCAACCCAGTGGGTTGAAGTGTGACATGAACGTCTTGAATCCCGTCTCGCGGATTCCAATAAACAAGATCGCAATGAAGCTGCAAATCGCCAGCATCACGTTCAGCGAAAGGTTGCCGGTGGCTGAACCACCCCAGTGCGACAAGTGCGTGTTGCCCGTCAGCGACTGCAGGATGTAGCCAATCGGAATCAGACCGAGAATGTTGGCAAACAGGATGAAAAAGAAAACGGTCCAGATGTAATAAATGTACTTGTCCGTCATCGCGCCCAAATTTGGCCGCACCACTTCGTCGCGAATGAACGTACACATCGTCTCGAACAATTGCGACGTTCGCCCCCGCGTCTGATAGGCTTCGATCCCCTTGCCGCTGGGCTTCACCCGATTGGCCACGACCATGAAAGTCAGCACCGTAGCGACAGCGGCCACCAGGCTCATCATCAAATGGTTGGTGATGTAGAAGCTGTAAATGCCGTCATAAATGTTCAGCGCCGGCACATCGCCTTGGCCCACATTTACTTTAAAGATCGGATTCTCATGCAGCGCGTGGGGCACTGCATGACTGATCGGGTCGGCGGCGGCAAGTATCAGGTTCATCCGATGGTTGAGTGCTATGTCTGCGTTTTGGCCGGAAAGCCGAAAGATTCAGGCCTTGGAGGTGCTACACGGGGTGACTGAAGAACCAACACCGTGACTTCGATCGAAGTGAGTAGTACGTACCAGGAAATGGTCATCGCTGCGATCATTTCCATTGGCGAGGCCATGTGATAACGGCATGTCAAAAAGAGTGCAACGGTCCCTGCCAGGCGAATCAGGATTCCTGCCATCAAGCGGACGATCATGCCCTCGCCCTGTGCGCCAATGCCCTCGCCCTGTGCGCCGCCCAGAAATCCTGGCAACATCGAGACGCTGGCGATCACCAGGCTGGCGATGGCAATGACAATCGAATCCAACAGAACCGGTGAACTCACCGCCCTGACAAGCAGAATCATGATGAAAGTGGCCACCACCCAGCCAACGATCACCCACGCCAGGGCATGGGCAAACGCGCGACGGAAGCTGTGATTCACACTGAGCCTGTTTTCGTTCATGAAAATCAACTCGACGATTCATCGGCGGCTTTCAACGCCTGTTGGATGAAGCGAATCATCCCCAACGCGAAGCCGATCAACGCGCCCCCTGCCATCGCATACGACTTTTCAAGCTGGAAAAACGTGTCAACCAAGTAACCGATTCCAGCAAAAACAAGCGTCGAACTGGCGAGTTCCAATCCCAGTCCCGCGAATCGAAGCATGACCACTCGATCGCGGCGGCCGGAAGTCCGATCAGCGGGATGTTGCGAATCCGCCCGATCATCATTCCTATCGTGGCCAGCTTCCCCAGGAGGATCAGCGTCCCCAGGAGGAGTTGAGTCGTTGTTTCCCAACACAGCCCCTTCCTACCCAACTGGCCAAAGGGCGAACCCACGAGCTGGAACTCTGCAAAACGCGGCTAAGCAACGTCGCTAGTTTGACTTTGCCGCCCAACAGGGCCAGTGGCAGCGACGGTTCGCCGCATCTGATCGAGGCGGTGACGCTGAGAACCGGTTGGCCTGGTGAACATTTAGGCACTGCATTGAGGCCGTTTGTCAGCTTGGGGAAACAGGAAAAGGAAATGGTTTTTTGTCGAATGGTCCGGCGATTTCCGATTGTTTTTGAGGAGATTTCCAGAATCCCGTGCGTGCTGCCTAGAACTGATCGAGTGCCGTTGGCATAATGATTTCGGTGATGATTATGCCGTTACTGCCGATTCAATCGCCTGATTACTCCCGCCGAACCCCCCACTCTTGGGCTGCAAGTAATCCGAGCGACGACACTTCGGATCCCGTTCCCTTCAGCCCCAGGGGCGTAAAGACCGCAAAGGGCGTAGGAAATACGGGTGGACGGCGAATTCAAATCATCGCTTGCTGGGATGCCGCGTAGGACAACTTGGACGAAGGCGATCATCGACAGGATGGCGACCGCCGAGAACAACATGAACAGACAGATTCAGTGTCAAGCTGATTCTTTGAGTTGGGAGATACAGGGTGATCAAGACCGCTGATTTGAAGTCACAAACACGGCGCGAGTTGGCTGACTTAGCAAAAAACTATGGAGTTGCTGGTTGGCATAGCATGCGAAAAGATGAATTGGTCGACGCCATCAGCAAGGTGCAACGTCGCTTGCGGAGAAGAGCCAATGCGAAGGCCGACAAGTCGAAGCCAAAAACGAAAAGCAATGGTAAATCCGAGCCGGCCAAAGTTCGCTCGTCCAGCACCATCAAGAGTTCTCGCACAGCAAGTAAAAAACCGGCCGCGCCCCGATCCGCTGCAGCAAGCAAACCGATCCCCAAGCTGAAGCCGCCACGCGTTTCCGCCAAGACCGCGCGTATTCGTGCCCAAATTCGCAAACGCCGCGAATCAATCCAGAAGAATAAAGATCTTTCCACCGGCACCCTGGTCGGTGGTGCTGCCGTCAAAAACGGTGCGCAACGCACTCGCGCTGAGGAACTACATCAAGATCGCGTGATTCTGTTGGTGCGAGACTCGTACTGGCTGCAGGCGAATTGGGAAATCACTCGCCGCAGTGTGGAACGGGCTCAGTCGGCGCTAGCGGAGCGTTGGCACACCGCGATTCCGGTGCTGCGTGTTCTGTCGGTAGCCGACGTCTCGGGTAACCGCGCCGAAACGGTCGAACGCGACATCACGATTCACGGTGGTGTCGATAACTGGTACATCGACGTTGATCAGCCGCCGGCACGGTACCGCGTTTTGGTCGGGTATCTGGCGGACAATAGCGAATTCTACACGCTGTGCCGAAGCAACATTGTGGAGACACCGAGGCCGGGTGAATGCGAGCGCCTCGACGAGCATTGGCGCGATATTGCCGAAGACTACGAGCGTATCTACTCGCTGAGCGGTGGCTACGAACAGGACTCCGGGGATCTAAAAGATGTCTTCGAGGAACGGCTACATCGCCAGATGCCACAAAAGGGCGAGCAGGGCCAAGTGGTGGGCGATCCCGCTTTGCTGCGGCAGGCCAAGCTGCCATTCAAGGTGGACGCCGAGCTGATTGTGTTTGGCAAAACAGCTCCCGGCGCGTCGGTGATGGTCGCCGGCCGGCCCGTCAAACTGCAAGCGGACGGATCCTTTACCGTCCGCATGGAAATGCCCGACAAGCGGCAAGTGTTGCCCGTCACCTCCGAAAGCCGTGATGGGCTTCGCCAACGAACGACGGTGATCGCGGTGGAGCGAAATACCAAAATCATGGAGCCGGTCGAGCTGGAAGAACGGCTGTAGTTTTCTACCGCTCGCAAAACTCACATGAAGATCCTAGCCCATTCCGTGGCCGCGACCCTGCTGCTGGTTTCCACCGCGTTTGCACAACCTGTCTCCGCTGAATCGACCAGCGACGCGATCAATGTGCTGCTGATCACCAGCGGGTGTTGCCACGACTACGACTTCCAAACCAAAGCGATGCAGTTGGCCTTCGATCAGCGCGGTGTCGCGGCCAACTGGACCGTCGTTAACGATGGCGGCAAAGGGACGTCGGCGGAAATCGACTTTTACAACAACCCGCGCTGGGCAGAAGGCTTTGATCTTGTCATCCACAATGAATGTTTTGCCAACACGGATGATGAAAACTACATCCGCAAAATCACCGAGCCACATCGGGCCGGCGTCAATGCCGTTGTCATTCATTGTGCCATGCATACCTATCGCGCGGCAAAGGTTGATGACTGGCGAAAGTTCCTGGGGGTCACCAGCCGCAGACACGAACATCAGAGCAACTACCCGATCAGGGTCGTTGCCGCAGGCCATCCGATCATGAAGGGTTTTCCCGACGGCCACAAATCCGCCAAGGACGAGTTGTACGTGATCGAAAAGGTCTGGCCCAAGACCACCATTCTGGCCACGTCCAAGAGCGAAAAGAACGAGCAGGAACACGGTGTCTTTTGGACCAACACCTTCGGCAAAGCCCGTGTCTTCGGTACGACCTACGGTCACTCCAAGGAAACGTTCCAGGACAAAGTGTTTCTGGACACGCTCACCAAGGGTGCCCAGTGGGCAGCGGGAAA
>JBFJVZ010000344.1:0-8719 GCA_041623895.1 Pirellulaceae bacterium
GGGAAGCGCGCGAATGGCCTGCCTTACCGGGGGTGGCGAAGTGCTCGCTTGGAGCTCGCAATTCTGACCCCGGCTTCGTTCTTTAACCGCTTCGCGGTAACAAAATCCATATCACCGACTTTGACAAGCTTTCCCAATCTGGGGCGGGCAACGCCGTAGCGGTTTTTTTGACATCACTCTCAGGCCGTTTAAACGTCCGACCAGCGCACGGCTGATAACCGTGGCGCAGTTTCAGTAGAATCATCACGAAAGCGCGAGCGAGAAATGTGCTTGGTATCTTAAGGTGGAGCATTTTGATGCATCGATTGATCTGTAGCTGGATGACGAAACATTTCATTGGCCGCTGGGCGATTGCCATCATTTGCGTTGTTGCCATCAAAGCCAACGCTGCCGAATATCCAAACGTGTTGTTGATCGTCTCGGATGATCAACGCCCCGATACGATCGCTGGGCTGGGCAATTCATTGATCGAAACGCCGGCACTGGATCGCCTGGTTCGTGACGGCACGGTGTTCACGCGGGCCACCTGCGCTAATCCAATTTGTACGCCAAGTCGCGCCGAACTGCTCACTGGCTGCACAGGCATCCGTAATGGCGTGTTCGATTTTGGCCGCACGATTGAGCCGTCCTTGCCGACCTTGCCAGAACCATTTGCAGCAGCCGGCTACGAAACCTGGTACATCGGCAAATGGCACAACAACGGTCGTCCCGGCTTGCATGGTTACGCGCGAACCAAACGGTTGTACACCGGAGGCGGCGGCAAGTGGTGGAAACCACAAGTCGACTACCGCGGTCACCCGGTGACCGGATACCGCGGTTGGATCTTTCGCGATGAAGACGACCAGCCGCTTCCAGATTTGGGGGTTGGCTTGACTCCCAACATCAGTGCCACGATGGCTGACGCCGCGATCGAAATCATTGCACACTCGAGTGAGCAGCCGTTCTTGATTCATCTGAACTTCACGGCTCCGCATGATCCGCTGCTGTTGCCGCCCGGGTTTGAGTCAAAGTACGATCCGGATGAGATACCGCTACCAAAAAACTTTGCTCCCGATCATCCATTCGATCACGGCAACCGCGGCGGACGCGATGAAGTCCTGTTACCGATTCCGCGAACAGCGGAGTTGGTTCGCGCTGACATCGCTGCCTATTACGCCGTGATCTCTCACATGGATGCCCAAATCGGTCGTATTCTCGCGGCGCTCGACGAGGCTGAAAAAACAGAACAGACGATCGTTGTGTTTTGCTCCGATCATGGATTGGCCATGGGAAGCCACGGTCTGCGCGGGAAACAAAACATGTACGAACACACGATCGGTGTTCCGCTGATTTTCTCCGGACCAACGATTCCTGCGGGCAAACAGGTCAGCGGGCAAGCGTATTTGCGCGACATTTTTCCCACCCTCTGTGAATTGTCAGGTTTGGACGTGCCCGATGTTGACGGGCGCAGCCAAGTGCCGGTGATGCAGGGTGAAAAGTCGACGATGTACGAACATGTGATCGGTTACTTTCGCGATAGCCAACGGATGATCCGCACCGATCGCTGGAAACTGATCGAATACCCGAAGGTGAATCGTACCCAGTTATTTGATCTGCAAGCGGATCCTGACGAACTGCAAGATCTATCGACGAATGCAAAGCATCGTGAGACTCGCGACCAGTTAAAGGCTGCGTTGCAAGCGTGGTTGCCATAGTCGCCGAACTCTCCGAGTTCGGTAACACCCATACGAGAGAATTCGCCGACGAGTCGTCCGACTCCGAGTCGGATCCCAGGCAATTGAATTCGGAGAATTCGACGACGAAGATACGCATATTCGGCACAACCGGCAGCGGCAAGATGAATATTTTTCGCTGTTAATCCCCAATCCTCCCGATTTCATCCCCGCCGGGACTTCAACAGGCCAGATTTCTGCTGGGCGCGAGTCTTGTCTCAATCCGCGCGACGAATCCTCCACTTGATCCTCAGCATGTCTTCTGAACCAGTCTCCTCTGACTCGGCATTTGCTGAGTCAAAGAAATCGACGGCAAAGGGAACACCGTCCTCCGAGCCCCTTATCCAGCGGATCGAGCAATCGCTTGATCTGCTTACCGCGGCGACAGCCGCCGCCAGCGAGCCGTGTGCGTGTCCCGATATCACGATCATCGTGCCCGTGTTTAACGAGGCTTCGACGCTGCCAAGGGTGCTGGAGCGAATCGAGCAGGTGATGCCGCCGTCAACCGAGGTGATCGTGGTTGATGATGGCAGCAGCGATGGAACGACACAGTGGCTGCAGTCAAAAGCCGCCGGCAAGAATCGAAAAATCTTTTGCCGTCGACGCAATCACGGCAAAGGTTCGGCGGTGCGTTTGGGGATTCGTCACAGTCGCGGCAGGGTAGTCGCGATTCAAGACGCCGACATGGAATACGATCCTGCAAACTTGCTTGCTGCGATCACGCCAATTCTGGAAGGAAACGCCAGTGTCGTTTACGGATCCCGCTACTTAAACGGGCACGCCGATCCATCGCGATTGCATCGATTTGGAAACTGGATGCTGACGGCGCTCAGCAATCTGCTAACCGGTCTGAAATTGACTGACATGGAAACATGTCACAAAGCGTTTCGAGGCGACTTGATTCGATCGATTCGGTTGCGCGAATGCCGCTTCGGTTTTGAGCCCGAGATCACCGCCAAAATTGCGGCTCGCGGTGTGCAGGTGAAAGAAACCGCGACTGCGTACGATTCTCGCGGCTACGACGAAGGCAAAAAAATCGGCTGGCGAGACGCGGTCGCAGCACTGGTTTGCATGTGGAAGTACCGCCGCGGATAAGGTGATTCAATCGCTGCTGGACGAACTGCCCGATTCATCGTGCAACACCTGGTCGATGACGATGCAGGCGCAGAGAATGGCGATATCGTTTTCTCCATCAACCACCTCGACACCGTAGCTGTCGGTCCAAGACCAGAATTTCTTGCTGACCGTTGCCACTGTCCGGCTCTGTCTCTGGAAGGTGAATTCGTGAGCCCAGAAAGATCCGTCGATGGTGTAGTCGTTAGGTCCGGGAACATCCAGGGTGAACTTCTTGTTAAGCCAAGTCCATTCCTTAATCACTTCGGCAAACACAGCACCATCGATGATGATTTGGTATCTCGGTTTCCAAGACAATAGCTTCTGGCTGATAAAAGCAAGTTCATTACGATCGGCGTCCTGAAAGGAAAGCTTGTCGCCCCACGAAAACGCCTTGCCGTCAACGTAGTACATCAACTGCTCATTGGCATCGGTGATGGCAAAGTCGTTGCCCCAAGACCAAAATTTTTCTTTGATTCGATAGATCATGGTTTTCGCTGACTCGGCAGGTGGGCGTTATTTTAGACGGTCCGGCGCAAGCCACATCGCTTCCCCGTGGGCAACGTGAATGTTGCGGTTGTCGTCAAGCTCGGTTGACACACGATGATAAAGAATCAGTGCGTTCCCTAACACGTCGGTCGCGATTTTTGTACGAACCATTTTCCCAGCAGAAATAGAAATGCCCTATCTTGCGTCTTATTCCGGCTCCAGCCATGCAACGAATCGGAACTGTGTCTAACCTGCCTGCCGTGCTCGGACCATGAAGTTGATCGCTGAGTTGTTGACATCGCTGCCCCCCGGCTTACGGGAGCGTACTCGAGTTCTGGGTAGCAAGCCGCTGCCTGATGATGCAGAGTTCGTCTTGTATTGGATGCGGACTGCTGTTCGTGTCGAGGAAAACCAGGCGCTGAATGCAGCCATTCATCTTTCCAATCAGTTGAAGCTTCCCTTGCTGGTCTATCACGGCTTGTCTGAACGATACCCCTATGCCTCGGATCGACATCATACATTCATTTTGCAGGGCGCCCGTGATGTGCAAGCCGAGTTCGCGAGCCGAAACGTTGTTTATGCGTTTCATCTCGAGCGTTCGGATAATCGCGGCCCCCACCTGAAGATGCTGGCTCAACGTTCTGCATTGATTGTCACTGAGGAGATGCCGGTAGAACCGTTGCGAAGCTGGACATCCGCGCTTGGCCGCGTTTCAGGCCGTAGCGTCGTGTCGGTGGATACTGCTTGTGTAGTGCCGATGCAGTTGCCCGGAAAAAGTTTCCAGCGTGCTTTCTCTTTTAGAGATGCAACGAAGAAGTTATTTCACGATCGCATCACGGCTCGTGCCCTGGATATCACGCCCCAAGTTGAAATTGACCGGCACATCGATTTACCCTTCTCGCCGATCGATTTACAGAACGCTGATATCGACGCTCTGCTTGGTGATTGTGCAATCGACCATTCGATCGGGCCCGTTCCGCACACGGTCGGAGGATCGATTGCCGGCTACGCACGGTGGAGCAAGTTCAAAGCGGATGGTCTGGCACGCTACGAATCTCGACGCAACAACGCCTTGGTCGACGGAGTCAGCCGCATGTCTGCTTACCTGCATTACGGAATGGTCTCGCCGATGCGGATCGCGCGGGAAGCGGCGGCCGAGAACAATCAGGGTGCTGAAAAATACTTGGACGAACTGCTGTTCTGGCGAGAACTTGCTTACAACTTTTGCTTTTACCGACCTGATCACGGGCGTCTTTCGGCGTTGCCCGACTGGGCGAACAAGACGTTGTCGGAGCATCAGACCGACACGCGACCTGACGTGCTGTCTTGGGAAACCATGGCGCGCGGTCGATCGGGCGATCTGCTTTGGGATGCGGCGCAGTCGTCCCTTTTGATCCACGGTGAACTGCACAACAACGTGCGAATGACTTGGGGTAAAGCCATTCTAACATGGACATCTGACGCCAAGGCCGCGCTGGCGCGAATCATCGACCTGAACCATCGGTACGCTTTGGACGGCCGTGATCCCGCGTCGTATGGAGGGATTCTTTGGTGCTTAGGCTTGTTCGATCGGCCTTTTTCCCCACCGCGTCCAATTCTTGGAACCGTCCGCGATCGTTCAACCCAGCAGCACGCAAAGCGACTGGACCCGAAGGCGTATTTTCGCAAAGCCACTCGTCCGTTGTACAAACCGCGCATTCAGGTCGCTGTTATTGGCGCAGGAATCTCCGGCCTGGCTTGTGCCCGCACTTTGGCGGACCACGGTTTCGATGTCAGCGTCTTTGAAAAAAGCCGTGGTGTGGGCGGCCGCATGTCGACGCGACACGTTGCGCAGGAGCTAAGCTTCGATCACGGTGCTCAGTACTTCACCGCACGTGACAAACGCTTCCAACGTTACCTCTGTTCATGGATCCAAGATGGGCTTGTTCAGCCCTGGCGAGGGCGAATTGTCGCGCTGGAGAAAGGTTCGATCAAACAGCACAAACGCGGCACCAACCGCTACGTCGCAGTGCCCGGCATGAACGCAATCGGCAAACATTTGGCCAAAGATCTGAAGCTGAAATTTGAGACCCAAGTTGCTCCGCTGCAACGCTCGCAAGGCCGCTGGAAGGTCCACTGTGATGATGGCACCGCATTAGGAGAGTTTGATTTCGCCATTACAGCTGTCCCCGCCGGGCAAGCCGCGAAGTTGCTGGCGGCAACCCCGGAACTCGCTGAGCAAGCTGGCAACACGTTGATGAACGGATGTTGGGCTGTGATGTTGGCATTCTCGCAAACGCTGAACCTGGAATTTGACGGAGCTTTCGTGCACGGATCCCCACTTTCGTGGATTTCGCGGAACAGCAGTAAGCCTGGTCGTACGGACAAGCTGGAATCGTGGGTCTTGCACGCTTCGTCCGATTGGACTGCAGAGCACATCGACGAAACGCCCGATACCATCGCGGAGCTGCTGATCGATGAATTTTGGAAGTCGGTTGGACAAGCACGCACGCCTTCGTTGCATCAATCAGCCCATCGTTGGCGGTTTGCGTTACCGCCCAATCCGCTATCGGACGACTGTTTGTTTGACCGTCAGTTGAAAATCGGGGCGTGCGGCGATTGGTGTGGTGGACCGCGGGTGGAGGGAGCCTTTTTAAGCGGGATGGCAGTCGCCGGACGAGTCCTGGGGCTCGCCAACGCGATAAAGTCTCCTGCGGACAGCGAAGTTGATCGCCAGCTTCCTCTTTTTTGATTCTCCAATCGGTTCTTCTTGATGTCTGAACAAAACTACGTGATCATCGGCGGAAGCCACGGAATTGGCTTGGGGATCGTCAAGCGTCTGGTCGCGCGGGGAGCCGCAGTCACGGTGGTCTCTCGCACAAACGATGACTTAGCAAAACTTCCGGGGGTCGTTCACGTGCGGGCCGATGTGACGGTTGACCAGATCGCTCCAGATCAACTTCCGGAGTCGATCCACGGACTCGCCTATTGCCCCGGCTCGATCAACTTGGGGCCGGTCCGAGGTCTGAAGCCGGCGGCCATGATTGAGGATTTTGAGCTGAATGTTGTCGGTGCGGTCAAGTGTCTGCAAGCGTCATTGACGGCAATGAAAAAAGCGGATTACGCTGCCATGGTGATGTTCAGTACCGTCGCCGTTGCGCAGGGGCTACCCATGCATGCATCCGTTGCAGCAGCCAAGGGCGCTGTCGAAGGATTGACTCGATCGCTTGCCGCCGAACTGGCACCCAAGATCCGTGTCAATTGCGTAGCGCCGGCATTGACCGCGACACCGTTAGCAGAGCGATTCACATCGAACCAGCAAAAACGCGCGGCACTAGCGGAAAAATATCCGCTGAAAAGAATTGGAGAGGTCGACGATATTGCTGCGGTCGCAGAATTTTTGCTGACCGAGAATTCCGGCTGGATCACCGGCCAGGTGATCGGCGTTGACGGAGGCATGTCAACGCTTCGAGTGTGAAGCAGCGTCTTGAATCACAGCGAGTTGAGAAATTTCTTGGCAACACTCAAGTGCCGTTTCCTTTTGCCGGCATCCATCTTCTTGGCCATGCTACACATCATCGCCCATCTTGGGTTCTTTCCCAGTTCATCAACGTGATTCCAAATCCAACGCCAGTACAAGCCGTCCCAAATTTCGCACCAAGAATCCTGTTTGTAATGGCTCATCTTGCGAATGTACGAGGAACCTGAGAAGTAGGGCTTGGTTGTGATCATCCCGCCGTCGGCATGCTGACTCATCGCATAGACATTCGGGACCATCACCCAGTCATAACTGTCGATAAACATCTCCATGAACCAGCGATAAATCTCGTCGGGATCGACTTCGCACAGAAACATGAATCCGCCCAACACCATCAGGCGTTCGATGTGATGACAATAGCCGGTTTCCAGAATTCGCTGAATCGTATCGTCGATGGGAGCAATCCCGGTCGACCCATCATAAAAGCTGTCCGGCATTTGGCGGTGATGTTCCCAATGGTTCGTCGTCCGCATCGCCACGCCTAGGTCCTGGTAAGTCGCCCTCATGAACTCGCGCCAGCCGATGATCTGTCGCAGGAAACCCTCCAGCGAGTTCAGTGGAACATCTGTTTTGGCGGCACCTTTGAGGGTTGCTTTGACCACTTCGTTTGGCGTCAGCAGTCCCGTATTTAGCGCGGGCGTCAGCACGCTGTGCCAGAGCCAGGACTCGCCCTGGACGATCGCGTCTTCGTAATCGCCGAACTGCTGCAAACGATTTGATAAGAAATGTTTCAACCAACGTTTCGCGGCCGCGTGAGAAGTCGGATAGTACAAGTTGTCCAGGCGACCCGGATTGTCGGGGAATTTTTTCTCCACGTATCGTGTGGCTTCCGAATCAAATGAATCCCGTTTCAATTCCAATAGCGGCGGGATCGACGAAAGCAGTTTTTTCGGCAGCTTCTTGCGGTTTTCCTCGTCAAAGCTCCAGCGTCCTCCCTGCGGTTCGTCTCCGTCCATCAAGATGTCCAATCGTTGCCGCTGCCATTTATAAAAATCCGCCATGAACCAACGTTTTTTTCCGGCTCGGTACTCTTCATTTTCTTCGGGCGAATTAATAAATCCTGGGCTAGGCAAGAATTGGCATTCGACCCCCAGTTTGTCGGCGGCTGCTCGCAATCGCTTGTTCAGAATGAAATCGACCGGGTCGGCGACGATCAGCTTTTCTCCTTTTCGCTTCGACGTTTTTGTCGCCCGCCGTAATTGATCGATCAACGTCGGTTGATCCACGCTATAGTCGACGTATTTCGTGTTGTATCCTTTATCTTTCAGACGATCCGCGAACCGCTTCATGGTGGCTCGATGTAGCCACAGTTTTTGTTTGTGAAATTGAGCTGGATAGCGGGCATCTCCGAAGAAAAGCGAATCCTCCAAGAACACAACCTGATCCGGATCCAGCTTCAAACCCGGATGTTTGGCAAACAATTGATGGGGGAAGATGAGTAGGATCAAGCTTGCTTTCTCGATCGTTCGTGATGGGGTTCATTTGACACAGAACTATAGAGGTTATGTCCAGCAGGCCCAGCTGGACAGCGCCACGCGTGGTTTCAAAAGCCGCGAAGTATCGGTGCTGCTGGTAAACCGGAGTGTTAGCGAGGGAACTCCTTCATCCCTCGCTGCCGCGAGTTTGGGTTGCGCCCCTTGTATTGTCCGGACCAGGCAAACGCGACACTGATCAACAGCACGTTTACGCCGTTGCGGCACGTTTTGCGTCCTCAATCCGGCCTCCGAATCGAATAGTGCAACTTCAGAACTGACGCGCGGGTTACGAAATCAACAGACGTGCTAGTGCGCTGTCAACTTTTGACTTGAGGGTAGCCGGATTCGCCAGAATTCGGTTCGTTCCAAGATACCCCGAAGTCTGGCGACATCGGCTACGACCACCACCCTAA
>JBFJVZ010000345.1:0-8695 GCA_041623895.1 Pirellulaceae bacterium
CCCAGGCAGATTCTCGGGTAGCGAAACTCGTCAAGAGTTTCGGCTTCTTCGCTAACTGCCGAAAGTCGTAGGCCAGGACATGTCCTGGCAATAAGGCGCCAGGACAAGTCCTGGCCTACCGATGATCCCACATCAATGATGAAATTGCTCTAATAGCGGTACAATGGATCGCTTTCCTTCCAATCGGGCAGGCGTATCTTGGTTGACGATTTCGACCTCTTCGAACCAATAGTGGCAACGATCAGCCGCCGGCAGGTCCGAGTTGCCGTGGTTCTTGTTGATCACGTCGCTCGCGCCGCCTGCGAACCGATCCTGCGGCAACGCGACTGCATGGTTGCCATTGAGTTGACCAATCTATCCCAGGTGCGGAGTTTTCTTGGATCGGGCAACACCGATTCGCTGACATCGTGTTTGACCACGCGACAGCTTGCTGTTGCTGCTTATCGCCGTGCGCGAGGCATCCCCGAGGCTGGCCAGGCTTATCACCTCGGGCTGGCGATTTCACAAACGAATCGAGGCAGCGGACATGTTGTCATTCATAGCCGACACGCCACACAGCAGTGCACATTCCAGTTGCCCGATAATCCACACCAAGCCTCACCGGTCCGTTTCTTGCGACGCCTCATTCTCACAGTGCTGGCTCGCCAGTTAGGACTCTCCCCAGCCGATCCGAATGAACAAGCGGAGCAACAACATTCTGTTGGCTGGTTGCACGAGCAGGCGCAACCAGATTGGCAAGCACTTGTTGAGGGAGAAAGACTGATCAGCGGCGATTGTCCCGCGCGTCCGATCTTGTTTCCAGGAAGCTTTCAGCCAATCCACGAAGGACATCGGCAAATCCTGGCTCTGGCTTCCTCGCGGCTGAATCGAAACATTCATCTGGAGATCTCCGTGACCAACGCTGATAAGCCGGAACTCGATTTCTTGACCATTGGTCATCGTGTCCGCCAAGCCGAATCGATCGGGCCGGTTCTGCTGACCCAAGCACCCAAGTTCGTCGACAAGGCGAAGCTGTTTCCCGGTGCCACGTTCCTGATTGGTGCCGACACCGCGATGCGATTAGATGACGTTCGCTTCTACGACAACAACGCCATGCAGCGCGACTCGGCAATCCAAACCATCGCCGATCACAATTGCCGATTTCTGGTGTTCGGACGATTGGTCCAGCAGACGTTTCACGAGGCCAGCCAGTTGCCGTTGACGGATCGGCTGCGAGAGTTGTGTGAATTCGTGCCAACGAGTGAATTTCGCGTCGACATCAGCAGCCGCCAACTACGCCAGCGAGATGCGCCGTAGCCAGTACTCTACGACAGCGAAAAGTCGTCGTTCGCTCCCGCGAACGACCGATTTTCTTACGATTCGTTTGCGGAGCACACGACGACATACTTTCCGGGTTTTGACTTTTTCATTCGACATTTCTTGTTCGATGTTCCGCGGTTTTCTTGCGGCAGAGAAGAACATCCAATATCGAACAAGGAATGTCGAAGGACGAAGTAAGAATTGAGTGGGACACACAAAAACCGGGATGTACCAATAACTTCACAGCGCTACGACTTCTCGGGAGCCAACGCGGGCTTCTTCGCTGAACTCTTGGCCGTCGGCACCGCGTCGGCTTCCAGATCACCCAGTGCGTACTGAATGCCGTCCAGCATGTGACGCAAAATCACCGGGTTGCGGAACGTGTCTTCGCGATGACCAAAATTGGTATAGAACACCCGCCCATCGCCGGCTTTGCGCAGCCATGAAACAGGAACTTCACGCGGGCCATCCTTGATTCTTCCGGAAACCTCGTCTTTGCTCATGTCCAGACTCACCAGGATTCTCAACACGTCCGGGCCGACGTACGATTCCGGTTTGTACTGATAGATCTCGTCGGTATGCCAAAAACCTTTGCCCCCGAAAGCCTTGTTCAATACGTGGCCGGGATCGTCCAGTTTGAACGCCCACTTGCCGCCGGCACCCCAGGGATGCCCATTGAAGATCCCTCCAACCAGCGCAAGACATTCGGGATGCCGGCCAAAGTTATCGCTGGCCGCATGAAAGCCGGCCAGGCCGCCACCAGCAGACACAAAATCCATGAAGGCATTCATCTGCGATGGCGAGGGAAAACTCATGTGCGTCGTATTGTTTAGCAAGATGCAGTCGTACTGCTTTAAGTTTCCAGGCGTGAACACGTCGTAGGTGTCAGCAAGATCCACGCTGAAGGCCCCGGTTTTGCGACCCATTTCCACGAGCGCTTGATTCCCGTGCGGAATCGAACCGTGAATGAAGCCTTCGCAACGATAGAAGGCCAGGATGCGGCGTGCCTTTTGCGGCTTCGCCGTTGCCTGATCGGGAACGGCTGCGGCAATGGCTGCTATGATATCGTCGCTAAGTGGCTTGAACCGCTCCGCCTTCTTCTTCTGCCAGGGGTCGGGTTGCTTGTCTTGGCCGACGACCGTGTTTGGAATCAGGACAGCAAGTACAATCAAACATGCAATTTTTTTCATTCGATTACCTAAGTCTGTTTGTCGATGGAGGCTTTCGCAAAGAAGGTGCGAAAGGGCGGGGCATCAAGCATAACAGAAACGTATCCGAAAAGTGAATTCGCCGCCGCGTGCGGATCCCGCGATTTGTCAAAACTCGATGAAGTCAACGATCAAGATAGGCGATGTCGGCACACTCTCGGGGATCGTCGGCCCTGGCCAAACCATCACCCTGGGCGGTCAGCAAGAGGCGACTGTTTTTTCCACACCTTCGATGATCAATCTGATGGAGCATGCCGCGCGCGAGGCGCTGCGGCCGTTTCTTGAGGCGGGCGAGGAATCGGTGGGCATCGATGTGAAGGTGGAACATTTGGCCGCGACCCCGCCGAATACAGAGGTGACTGCGACCGCCACGATCAACCAAGTCGAAAAGAACGTGATCGGATTCGATTTGCAGGCACGCGATACCTGGGAAGTGATCGGGCGTGGGACCCATCGCCGCGCCGTGATCCAAACCGACAAATTCTCCAGCCGCCTGGCAAAAAAAACGCAACCGATTGAGGCCGGTTCAACTCGCAAACAGATGCCAGCGCTCACTTCCATCGATCTCCGTCGCCAGCAGCGATTGCTGTGGGCCACCCTGAATCGTCCGGCCAAACGGAATGCGTTTGATCAGACGATGACACGTGATCTGGAGCAGTTGGTTGATTGGCTGGACAGCTGTGGCGACCAGGTTGGCGTTGTCGTCCTGTCCGGCGCCGGAAACACATTTTCCGCCGGCGACGATGTCGGGCAACTGCGACCCGACGATCCACAAGCAATGACCAGCCTGAGTCTCCGACGCGGGGCCGTTTACCGTCGGATGACCGAGTTGCCGCAAATTCTGATCGCGGCGATTGACGGCATCGCGCTTGGCGGCGGTTTCGTCTGCGCCTGTGCTTGCGACATTCGTTTGGCAACTCACAACGCAAAATTCGGTTTGCCGGAAGTAACTCTTGGCTGGCCGCCCAATTACGGAGTGCAGATTGTTCAATCGATCGTGGGCCGCGCCGCCGGATTGCGTCTGGCCGTCAGTGGCCAGTCGATCAGCGCAAGTGAAGCTTTGCGGCTGGGAGCGGTGAACGAAATCGTGCCGGCGTTTCGATTGCACGAGCAAGCGAGACAGCTTGCCGAGACAGTGTTGGCGCTCCCGCCGGTGGCCGTCGCGGCTGCCAAACAAGTGTTTACCCTGGCAGCTGATGGGAGAGACGAACAGGCGACACAATCGTTCTTGCAATGTTTGCAGACGACGGAAGCCAAAGCATCGATAGGCAAGTTTTCAAAATAGCGGTGGTTCAGCGTAGTGCTTTGTCAAAGCTTGATGTTTGGGTTGGCCGCCAAAAAGGGGTCAGACCGGTCAGACCCCTTTTTCCCGGGCGCGTGTTTAAGCCCCTTTCTTAATCCTGACAAAACACCAGCACTAGCCCTTCAACAAGCAAGGACGGGCGCACCTCGGAATAACGCTCGTATGAAACCGCTTTGGCTTTTCGTTGCTGCCGCCACGGTCGCCTTGCTTTTCAACGCCAATTCCAATGCCGGCGCAGATCACCCCAACATCGTCTTCATACTGGCCGATGATCTGGGTTGGGCTGAACTTGGCTGCTACGGAAACGACTTTAACGAAACCCCAAATCTCGATCGCCTGGCCGCAGGCGGGATGCGGTTCACGCAAGCCTACGCAGCTGCACCGGTTTGTTCACCATATCGTGCCGCATTGCTGACCGGCCAGTATCCGGCGCGCGTCGGCATCACCGATTATTTGCGTCCAAATTCTGCCAATGCCTTGTCGACACAGCATGTAACGCTTGCCGAAGCCCTGCAGCGTGCTGGGTATGCAACCGGAATGATCGGCAAATGGCATCTCACGGGCTACCAGTATCACGCTGCTGAACACGAGATCAAGCCGCGAGACCACGGCTTCGCTTGGGACTTCGCGCGCGAAGTAAAAGGTGTTGGCAATGGGGCTAATTTTTGGCCCTACGTGTTTCGTGATCAGCCGATCCGCTGGCTTGATATAGCGGAAAACCGTCTTGGTGAAGACGAGTTTCTGGTCGATCGCATGAATGCCGAAGCGGTTGACTTCATCGACCGCCATCACGATCAGCCTTTCTTTCTGTATCTCAGCCACTATGCAACGCACACGATTTTGCATGGCAAACCGCAATTGGTTGACAAGTACCGTGACAAACACCAACCGGGCAAAAGCAGCCGCGATCACTGTTACCTGTGTCAAGATCAAGGCCACCAGGGCGATGCTCTTCATCATTGGGCTGCCGATCATAATCCACATTTGGCTGCCATGCTCGAGAGCATTGATGATGGAATTGGTCTGATCAACAACAAACTCGATCAACTCGGGATTCGGGACAATACCATTGTGATCTTTACCAGTGACAACGGCGGCGAAGCGAACGTGACAACCAACGGTCATCTCCGCGGTGGCAAAAGCGAATTGTACGAAGGCGGCATTCGAGTCCCTTTGATTGTGCGCTGGCCAAACCGCGTTCCCGCTGATTCTGTTTGCGAACAGCCGACCGTGAATGTTGACTTCTATCCAACGCTACTGAAAGCGGCGGAGGTCCCGGTACCCGCAGAGCAAACAATGGACGGGGTCTCGACGTTAAGCACCTGGCTGGACCCGCAAGCGGTGATCAGTCGCGAGGCAATCTATTGGCATTATCCGCTTGACTCGCCCCATTTTCTGGGTGGGCGATCGGCCGCCGCGATCCGAGAGGGTGACTGGAAACTGATTGAATTCTTTGATTCAGGTCGCGCCGAGTTATATCGGCTCGATCAGGATCCCTCCGAGCAGAAAAACCTGGCCGACAAACATCCTCAGACAGTGCGGCAACTGAAAGATCACCTGGCAACCTGGCGCGATCAAGTTGCCGCCCGCACGCCCTCACCGCCGCTGCTGGTGCAACCGACGAAGCTTTATTTTGCTGACAGTTTTTCACCGCAACAGATCAGCGAGCGTTGGTTCTTTCAAAAAGAATGGCAGACCAAGGATGGAGTACTGGTGCGGAACGAACTACCGGGCGAAAACAAACGGATCTTTTTGAAACAGCCGCGTTACCAGGACGCCATGATTCGCTTTGACTTTCAGTTCCGTGGTGCGGGGGAGATTCGCTTGATGACCGGCGCTTCGGGTCCTTACAACGCGGTCGTGCACATTCATCCCAATCAGTTCTTTATTCAAACGGCCAAAGACGATTCGGGACCCTACTTCAGTCGCCGCCACGGTGAATGCGCGTTCGACTTTCAGCCCGATCACTGGTACACGATGACGGTTGAATTCAGTGGTGATCAACTGGTGGCTCATCTCGATCGCGAGCATCTGGCCTATGCCAAACACCACATCTTGGACAAACAGCGGACGTACTTTGCGTTTCAAGTTGACCAGCCGTCCGCCGCATTTGACAACGTGCAAATCTTGACGGCCAAGCCGCACCCCGATCAGGAACATCACTTGCAGTGGATTCGCCGCGCAAACAGCAAGTATCCAGTCGAAAAAAGCCTGCAGGAAGAACTGAAGATTCGTCAACAAATCGCGCATGATTTTTTATACCAAACCGATGCGAATTACCGAGCGCTGGTCAGCAAGGTTGACCAGCAAAAGGCGAAGGAGAAACGACTGTATCCCAACGTGTTTCGCAGCCACAAAGAATTTCAAAAGGAAATTTCCCAACAGCGCAAGCGTCTGCTGGCCGATGACGCCAACTATAAGGAAACCCTGCATGCGACTTACCGGGCAGCCCGCGCCATTGACGACTACTTATTGGAACAAGATCCGGACATTGGCGAACTTCCGCCCAGCCGGCGGAGCGCCGCCTTGCAGCGGTTGAAACTTCGTTTTGCAAACGATGCCGGTTACCAAAAACTGCTCGCCGTTCGCGATGCAGCCCAAACGGAACTGGAGCAAAAATATCCGCAGCTATTTCGCACCGATCAGCAGATCACGAAATATCGCAAAGAACAACGGCAAGCGGTCAACAAGGATCCGGAGTTTAGAAAACTGATCGATGAGACCGCGGCAACATATCGGGCGCAACAGGATTACTTGCTCCGGCACGATTCCGAATTGGCAAGACTGATCGAAGCAGCAAAGTAGTTTTTCATGACCACAACGTCCCAGCCAACTGTGCTGCTGGAAATGTCGGGAATCGACAAGTCGTTTCCGGGAGTCCGCGCGCTGTCCGCTGTTTCGCTCAAACTGCACCGCGGCGAAGTGCTGGCATTGATGGGTGAAAACGGAGCCGGTAAGAGCACACTGATCAAAACGCTGGCCGGAGCACACCAGCCCGATGCGGGCACGATTTCGATTGACGGCATGCCGGTGAACCTGGCCAGCCCGACCGCGGCTATCGAAGCCGGGATCGGTGTGATTTACCAGGAGTTCAATCTGATCCCAGCCCTCACCGCCTGGGAGAATATCTTCCTGGGTCGGGAAAAATCGGGACTCTTTGTCGATCGCAAACAGGAGCGTGCTCGGTCGGCGGAACTTTTCGCTCGGCTTGGTGTGAATGTGCCCTTGGATGTTCCCTGCGGACAGCTCTCCGTTGCTCAGCAGCAACTGATCGAAATTGCCAAAGTGCTGTCGCAAGACGTTCGCATTTTGGTGATGGACGAACCATCCGCAGCGCTGACACCACAGGAAGTCGAAAAACTATTTGCCATCATTGCTGAATTGAAAAGTCAAGGCATCGGCATCATTTACATCAGCCATCGCCTGGATGAAATCTTTCAAATCGCTGACACCGTGACCGTACTCCGCGACGGCCAGTACGTCGGTGATGCGCCGGCCCCGCAGATGACTCGGCAACAGATGATCGAGATGATGGTGGGCCGTTCGATCGAAAATGAATTCCCCAAAGAACGCGCAGACATTGGTCGGGTACGCCTGCAGGTCCGTGGGATGTCTCGTGGTGATGTGGTTCGGGACGTCAGCTTGGAGGTCCGCGCCGGCGAAGTCTTGGGACTGACGGGTTTGGTGGGGGCCGGCCGTACGGAATTGGTACGTCTAATCTTTGGCGCCGACAGTGCAGAATCGGGACAAGTCAGTTTGGACGGCAAACCGCTTCGTTTGGCGTCGCCGCGAGAAGCGATCGCGGCCGGCATTTGCCTGTTAACGGAAGATCGCAAATCACAGGGCTTGGTGCTGGGCCGCAGTGTTCGTGAAAACTTTGGACTTCCGAATCTATCGAAACTGTCGCGTTTCGGTATGTTACGGGAGCGACAGGAGCGAAGCGAGTTTGCAAAGTATGTTGATTCACTCAGCATTCGAATTCCCAATCAGGAACAACTCGCCCAACACCTTTCCGGTGGCAATCAACAAAAGGTCGTGTTGGCAAAGTGGCTTGAGCAAAATGCGGAGGTCTTGATCTTTGATGAACCAACGCGTGGGATCGATGTCGGGGCCAAGCACGAGATTTATCAACTGATCAACCGACTGGCCGCCCAAGGAAAAGCGATCATCATGATCAGTTCGGAGTTACCTGAAGTGCTTGGCATGAGCGACCGCATCCTGGTCATGCATGATGGACGCATCACTGGCGAAATCAATGACGTCGCCTCGACAAGCCAGCATGAAATCATGGAACTGGCGATCGGCTAGAAACCGCGGATAACAAACATTCATGGACACAACCAGCCGCAAGTCGCAACTCTGGGCAACCATCGTCAACGATTACGGCATGGTGTTTGTCCTCTTGTTGCTGATCGTCGTGCTCAGTCTGCTGACGCTTGAGCAGCAAAATCCGACGGGCGCCGAAGCTGGCAGACTGGTTGCCAGGGAAATCATTTCCCGATCAGGCGATGCCGCGACGGTCGTGATCATCGCCGAGTCCACTCCGGTCGACGAAGCGTTTGTCCGCGGCGCGCAAGAGACTTTCGACAAGCGCGGAGTCAAGGTTGCCGCCAGTGTCGCCGGCAAACCCGTCGATGCACGACGCGCGATCGAATCGGTGTTGCAGAGCGGCCAACAGATCGACGCCGTTGCCGCGACCGGAGACACAGCGACGTGGACCATCTACGATCGCTTTGAGAGCGTGGGCCAGGCAAAATGTGTCAGCCCGGAACCGTATTATTGGCCCACCTTCGCCAAGCTCGATAATATTCTCAGCGTCGCCAACCAAACTGCCATTTACGCGATCATCGCGATTGGCATGACCATGGTGATCATTACCGCCGGG
>JBFJVZ010000346.1:0-8669 GCA_041623895.1 Pirellulaceae bacterium
CCAGCGTGTTGTCGCGGATCCCCAGTTCATCCAGCGTCGCGACAATCCGTCCGATCAAATGATCCGCATAGCGGAGCATACCGGCAAACTTTTCCCGCGGGGTTGCCGAATTATCGGGACTTAGCGGCGTGGTCGTGACTGGAATGTGCGTCAAGATTGCAGACTGATACAGCAGGAACGGCTCGTCGCGATGCCGCTTGATAAAGTCGATTGAGTAGTCAGTGCAGACATCGGGACCAAACTTGCCGGTTGTGTCGATTTGTTTTCCGTCCTGGACGAGGTAGGCATCCCAATACCGCTTTTTGTGTGCCGGCAGTCCCGGCTTTGCTTCGGGCCAGATGCAATGGTTCTGAAACCCATGCCTGGCCAAGGCGTCGCTTTGCTTGGGATCAAACAGATCGTTGATTTGCCATTTTCCGGAAATGCATGTTTTGTATCCGGCATCGCGGATCACGCGGGCGAAAGTGATCTCGCGGTTCCAATCCAGATAGCCGCCGCCGTAAATCGCTGAATCATGGTGCGTGTGCCAACCGCTTCGAAACGGATAACGGCCGGTCAACAGCATCGTGCGAGTCGTGCTGCACACCGGCGTGACATAGAAGTTTCGGAATTTCATCCCCGTGTAGCAGAGTCGATCGATGTTAGGCGTTTGGTTTTCTTGACTGCCGTAGCAGCGAATCCAATCTTTGCCCACGTTGTCCAGGAGGATAAAGACAATGTTGGGACGCGCGCGCTCCTTTGCTGCCAAGGTTGCCGGAGCCAGTGCAAAAATGCACGCGAATGCCAATAACGAAAATCGTAACAGGACCACGACGGATGCTCGGGGCGGATTTGGTTGCACTTTGATAACCGCTATACTACTGGCATGACGAAGCCGACTCCACAACCGATCCAACCTGGTGAAGTAAAATCATTGGCGTTGAATGTGTTGAAGGCGGATCGGTTTCCTTACTTGGCATCGATCGACGGCGATTGGCCGCGAGTTCGCCCGGTGTCGCCCGTCCGCACAGACGAGTTCACGGTCTACGTCGCGAACCTGCGGGCGTACCATAAAACACAAGAAATCGCCGCCAACCCCAATGTCGAACTTTGTTACCTGGACCAGCAGCACGACCAGGTGCGGATCACCGGCGTCGCCCATGTGGTGAATGATCGCGAACTGTTGCAGGAAATCTGGGAGTCCAATCCGCTGCTGCGAAACTACTTGGGATCGATCGACAACCCCGAGTTGATTGTTTATCGAATCGATCCGAAACGGGTTCGCTTCATGCGTGAGTGGGCGCTGGAGTATCACGATGTTCCGCTGGATTAGTTTCTTGTAGGAGATCCGGTGCGTGAACTTTTTCGCACGCTGCCGCTGATGTGCGTGGTGTTGCTGGTCCCAATCGTGCCGTTCTTGTTTTTTGGCGGCCAATTCGATCAGTGGCTGCGCGGGCTTGCTTATGATCCGCCGTCGACGACTTCTACATTTGCCTTGGTCGTTGGCTTGCTGGCGACCGATATTCTGCTGCCGATACCATCCAGCGTGATCAGCACGATGAGCGGCTGGCAATTGGGCTTGCTTGTTGGCACGCTGGCCACGTGGGTCGGCATGAATCTGGGCGCGATGATTGGGTTCGCATTAGCAAGGCGATGGGGACAGCCGTTTGCCTTGTGGTTTTCCAAAGGCGAAGACTTGGCGCGGATGCGGCATGTCAGCGATCAATATGGCCCGCTGGTCTTGGTGCTGACGCGGGCAATGCCGGTGTTTGCGGAGGCGAGCGTGCTGATTGCCGGGATCCATCGGTTGTCATGGCGTCGTTTCATGCCGGCTGTCGTACTGAGCAATTTAGGTATTGCCATCGCCTACGCGGCTTTTGGCGACTTTGCCGAGCGACATCAGTGGTTGCCATTTGCCTTGGGGGTTGCCATCGCCGTGCCGGTCTTGGTTGCCGCTGTCGCCAAGCGTTTTTTTCCCAAGCCGATGGAAACGGGTGACTAGTTTCAGCGGATTTCTTTTAATTTCTCTTCGCCGATCGCGTCGGCTGGTGCGAGTGACTTCGTAGTCCGATTTCGGGTCTGGTCATGTCGCTGGTTATTTGATCGAATGAAGCAGTGGAGGCTAGTGCTCTGTCAACTTTTGACTTTAGGGTAGCCGGATTCGCCAGAATTCGGTTCGTTCCAAGATACCCCGAAGTCTGGCGACATCGGCTACGACCACCACCCTAAGATTGAATCTGAACAAAGCACTAGATGTGATTGCGTTTAACCATTCGACCGACGAAGTGGCTCTGCTGGAGCCGGGACAAGTTGTCTTTCACGTTCGATATCGCTACCGCGGCTTGGTCGTGGAACGCGATGAATTCTGCCAGGCTGACGATCAGTGGTACTACAAGAATCAAACGCAGCCGGATCGAGCTCAGCCGTGGTATCACGTTTTGGTCGATGGGTCAGCGACGTGCACCTATGTTGCGGCGGAGAATCTGATCGCGGACGAATCGGGCAAGCCAATTTCACATCCGCTGGTATCGCGATTGTTTGATGATTTCGTCGACGGGAAATACGTGCGCAATGACCAGCCTTGGCCGCCCAGCTAGTGGTTCATCCACGTTGAACTTGTGGGTAACGAGCGAAAACTGACTCGAAGTACCACTAGTACTAGTGCTTCAAGGCCGGGACCGTCCGTCCGACTTGATCTTTTCCAGACGAGCCAACATTTCCTGCAACCGCTCGGGATGTTTACCGGCCAAGTTGTTTTTCTCACTGGGGTCTTCTGCCAAGTGGTAGAGTTCGTACTTCCCGGCCTTCTTCTCGAAAGTCAGATGTTTTTGCGGTTTCGCGTTTGCATAGGAAAGGACTTTCCAATCACCGATTCGCAAGGCCAAGGTTGGACCCTTGTTCGGCTGCTGAACTAGATGATCGCGTCCCGCGGCGCCGGGATCTCCCAACAACGCACCCAATACATCAAAACTGTCGGGGCAAGCATCCTGGCCGAGTGATTGGCCGGTCAAAGCGGCCATGCTGGCAGCCAGGTCCACCGTGCAAACGATCTGGTCGGTTTCGCCTGGTTTGATTTTTCCCGGCCAATGAGTAATGAACGGCGTCCGTGTGCCGCCTTCGTAAATGCTGTATTTACCGCCGCGATAGATGCCCGAAGGCTGGTGTTTGCCAAGCTTTTCGATTGCGCCATCTTGGTAACCGTCGTCCAACACCGGCCCGTTGTCGCTGCAAAACACGACCAGCGTGTTGTCGCTGAGATCCAAACGATCAAGCGTCTTGGTGATTTCGCCGACACACCAATCCAATTGCACAATCGCATCGCCGCGATAACCGAGTTTTGTTTTGCCTTGAAATCGCTCGTGCGGCATGCGGGGAACGTGCAAGTCGTGCGAGGCAAAGAACAAAAAGAAGGGTTCGCTCTTGTGCATTTCGATGAAAGCCGTGGACTTTTCAACCCAGGCGTCTGCCAGGTCTTCATCCCGCCAACGCGCCGCCTGGCCGCCGGTGTAAAAACCAATCCGGCCAATCCCATTGTGAACCGTTTGGTTATGTCCGTGACTCCAATCCATTTTGAGCTTCGCGCGGACTTCGGGGTCTTGCCCGGTCGGATGATCGGGACTGGGTTTCTTATTCCCCACCCAAAGCGGATCGCTCGGATCCAAATTCGCGACGCGATGGTTTTCGACATACACGCTGGGGACTCGGTCGTTCGTGGTCGGCAGCAAGTAGCAATAATCGAAACCGATCTCCAGTGGTCCTGGTTTCAGCAGACCGTTCCAATCAGGGGCGCCGCCTTCGCCCAATCCCAGATGCCACTTGCCGACCACTCCCGTTGCGTAGCCGGCCTTCTTCATGATCGAGGCAATGGTTTCCGTACCGGTCTTCACCAGCAGCGTGGCGTTGGGCGGCGCGATCCCGGCGCCCGGTTGGCGAAACGCATACATCCCGGTCAGAAACGAAAATCGAGTTGGCGTGCAGGTGGAAGCGGAGCAGTAGCCTTGCGTAAACCGCAATCCACCCTCGGCTAATTTGTCGATGTTCGGAGTACTTAGTTCGGTCGCGCCGTAGCAAGAAACGTCACCGTATCCCAAGTCATCGGCCATGATCACGATCACGTTGGGCTTATCGCCCGCAATCAAAGAAGTTACCGATGCGAGTGCGACAAACAACAAGAGGGTGGCTGTAATCGTGCGCATGTTTGCTTATTTAGCTGTGGGACATTGTTGGATTGACAGGCAGTATAGCAGCAATGATGCGCGCGTCACAGCAGCACATCGACAGTCTGAACATGCCGATCAATTTCGGTTCCGACAGCAGTGACAACCATCAGACATACGGTTCAGCCCGGCCGCAGCCGCCGGCAGACGCGCAGGCGAATCCGTTCTTCAACCAACAGTGCGTAGGAAGACCGCTGGATCAGCAAAAAGCATAATCGGCGTTTTCGTTGCAACCGCGCCTTTGACGCGGAATTCTGGGTCGTCCGCAGTGTTGGGCAGCCGGCGCAGCGACAGTGGGTCCCATGGTTCAGTGCACCCTCCTCAGCGACGATTGACGTCGGGAAAAAGGGTCAAAAACCGCCACTTCAACAATGAAACTGCGTTCAAGACCAGCAAGACATGGCTGACGATACCCCAGCATCTACGGAAGTCCTGAAACCGCATCGCCGGATTCTTGAGCTGGATGCTTTACGCGCGCTGGCCGCAATCAACTTGATGCTGTTTCATTTCACGCACGTCTATTCGGTCAAGTTCGGATACACATCGCCGTTGGGCTTTGAGTGGCCGTATGGTGCCTACGGTGTTGAAATGTTTTTTATTCTCAGCGGCTTCGTCAATAGCATGTCGCTGTTGCGTCGCCGCAAGCCACGGGACTTCGTGGCGGCCAGGATGATTCGCATCGTGCCGATCTTTATGTTCGTGATCGTCGGCAACTTGTGGGTGATGAGTTTTCCACCTCATAGTAGCGAACCAGTAACGACGGCCCGGTTTCTGGCCAACTTGACTTTGATGCCACGAGTATTCGGATACGAGTGCCTTGATCCGGTGATGTGGACGCTGCAAGTCGAAATGATGTTCTACTCGACGCTGGTGATCCTTTACAAAATTGGTGCACTCAGACGCTATTTCATCGGTTGGGGCACATTGTTGCTGTTGTCGCTGGTGATCTGCCCAACCCTGGACGCCTTGCAGGCATCGCACGGACAAACGTTTTGGTTCGGCAGCGTGATGGCCATGCGCCGCTTGATGCTGTTGGATTTTGTTCCGCTATTTGCGATTGGTTTCTTGCTGTACATGATCAAGACCGATGTGGGCAAGAAATGGCAGAACATTTTAGGAATCGTCGCAGCCGCCTGCGTGTTTCATTCGATTGATCACGGCAAACATAACCCGCTGGCAACCGTTCTGATCATCGGATTGGTGACGGCCAGTGCGTACGGTCGCGTTCCGATCTTGCGTCTGCGGCCCTTAGTCTTCGTCAGCACGATTTCCTACGCGCTTTACTTGTTCCACAACAACCTGGGCTGCGTGTTGATCCACCGATTCGATACCGCTGGTGTCGCGCCGCAGTTGTGCTTCTTGATCGCGTTAGCTTTTTCTTTCTCGCTTGCCACCATTGTCACGCTACGAATTGAGCAGCCGATTACCAATCGGCTGCGCAAGGGCTGGGAGCAATATCGATCAGGCCGGCAAAGCAAGACTTCGGCCGTGGCAGCTTAGCTGGTTGAACAGCGTCACTCTGATTAGCTAGCGCATTTTCATCATTGATGTGGGATCTTCGGTAGGCCAGGACTTGTCCTGGCGTCTCATTGCCAGGACAAGTCCTGGCCTACGAGATATCTGAAAATGCTCTAGTGAACCAACCGAGCCTCAAGCGAGGGTTGGTGTAACCCCAGGTAGACGCCCGCTGTTCACGTTTCGTCTCGGCTCGATTTGGCGGCGTAGCCGACGACGATGAGTCAGCCGAGTCCGCACGCTGACAGCGATTGATACGTGAGCAAGGCGGCGGCGTAGGCCAGCACGGTCATGTACCCCAACTGGAACCAGGCCCATTTCCAACTTCCGGTCTCGCGTTTGGTCACCGCTTGCGTGGGCAAACACTGCATCGCCAACACATAAAAGACAAGCAAGGACAGGCTGCTCGCTGTCGTGAAGACCGGAGTTCCTGCCGCGGTCCTCTGGTGCCGCAACGTTTCCACCAGCCCGAATTCGTCCTCGGCTCCTGCTTCACCCAGTCCGTACACAATCGACAAGGTCGACACCAAAACTTCTCGGGCCGCGAATGAGCTGAGAATCCCTACGTCGATCTTCCAGTCGAACCCGAGTGGCCGAAAGATCGGTTCGACCAAGTGACCGGCGCGGCCCGCAAACGAATACTCGAGGGACGCTTGCGCTTCGGTCAGCTCATCGGCGTATTTCGCATCCGCGGGAAGCTTTGGATAACTGGCCATCGCCCACAACACGACCGAGATCAGTAAAATGATGCTGCCCGCTTGCCGAAGAAAAACGTGCGCGCGATCCAAAACAGTCATCAGCGCGTTCCGCAAGCTTGGACTGCGATACGGCGGCAACTCCAAAATCATCGGCTCCACGTCGCCGGGGACCACGGTTTTCTTCAAACACCACGCCGTTACCAGGGCAGCGATCAGTCCCAGCAAATAAGCCCCCGCGAAGACGAGTGCGGCTTGCAGAGGACGGTCGCCGAATAACAGCGTCGCGACCATGGCGTAGACCGGCAGCCGGGCCGAACAAGTCAGCAGCGGCAGTACCAAAATCGTCACCAATCGATCACGCCAAGACTCTATCGTACGGGTCGCCATGATGCCCGGGATGGCGCAGGCGTGCGCGGAGAGCATCGGCACGAACGCCTTGCCCGGCAAACCGACATGTCGCATGATCCGCTCCATCACCAATGCCCCCCGGGCCATGTAACCGGAGTCTTCCAACAAAGTGATGAAGAAAAACAGGATGCAGATTTGCGGCAGGAAAACGACAACACCGGCAACCCCGCCGATCACGCCGTCGATCAACAGGCTGCGGAAATCTTCGATGGGAAGCCAACCCACGATCGCCGATATCAGAACTGCGATCACCACAGACTTCTTGCTCCAAGCAACCTCGCCCAGCCAATAACAGCCGGCAAACATCAGCAGCGATATCGTCAGCGCGATCGGAAACCAGGAAATCCGTGATTCGATGGTTGTCGGCAAAACCGCGGCAACTCGGTCGCCCAACCAACCAAAACCGCTTTCAATCGCCGTCATGGGCACATCGGCCAGCGAAAAAATCAGGAAAAATACCAACAGCATCACAGCGGCCAGACTGAACAATCCGGCCAGCGGGGATGTTAGCCAACGGTCTAGCCAGCCGATCTGGCCGGGAACGCGGGTTTCGCCGCGAACCGTGCCGGCGTCCACACTGCTGGCCCAAGTGAATCGGGCAGCCATTTGACAGCCGTGACAGCCCGCGACGCAGGACGTTCGGGCAATTGGCAAGCCGACCGATGGCGGCGCGATGATCTCGCTAATCTTTGACTTCAGCGTATCGAGCCCTTTCCCCGTTCTTGCGCTGACAGCGATCACGGGGCAATGCAATTGGGATTCAAGCTGCTTGATGTCGACGTCGATCCCAGCCGACTCGGCAACGTCCATCAAATTGACAGCCACGATCGTGGGTCGATTCAGCTCCAGAATCTCGCTGACCAATACCAAGTTGCGGGCCAGGTTGGTTGCGTCGACGACAATCAAAATCGCAGCCGCTGTGGAATCGGAACGCAGCTGTTTTTCGGCGACCGCTTCCTCGGGACTGACCGGCTCCAGACTGTACATGCCTGGCAGGTCGACCAGAACGATCGACTTTTCGTCTTCCCTGCCTGCGGGGTCAGGAATGGCGATTTCAGCTTGCCTGAAATCGACCGTAATGCCGGGGTAATTGGCGGTCTTGGCGCGGACTCCGGCAAGCACGTTGAACAGCGAAGTCTTGCCCGTGTTCGGATTACCAACCAACAGGACTCGCGGCGCAGAACTGCCCAACACGACCTCGGGTTCAACGATCTCCAGCTCGACCGTCACTCCGCATCTCCCGCGATGCAATCCTCCAAGGACACGACCTCGATCTTTTGAGCAAGAAATCGCGACAGCCCCAGTCGTGAATGACCGACCGCTACGATCATCGGATCGCCCGTGCCGAGTATTTCGACCGTAAGCCCAGCGCACAAGCCCATCCGCTTCATCCGTAACGCTTCGATGCCATCGGCATGAATACGCTCACAGCGGTACAGTCCTTTCGAGGCATTTGCGAGCGTGGCAAGATCGGTCATTCGCTTTAACATGGCTGCCTTTGGCAATGATGCATTCCGACTCACTTGGACAAGATCAGTCGCCCATTGCGGGTCAAACGAAGTTCGTAAACCGATTCACCATGCACGATGCGGACAATGCGATGACCTTTCGCCAAATCCGCGAATGAGATTTTTGGCGTGTCAGACTTCGTCTCGGTCTGGTTGGCAAGCGGTGCGGTTCCGCCCGTCTCGCCGCTCGATTTGGAATCGTCCGTCACGATATTGTGGGATAGCTCGGGGAAGGGCGATTATCAGCCACCGGCCATTACCGATATTGAGAATCGCTCTCAATAAGCTCACCTACCAGCAGCTGTTTGTCAAGATCCCGCAGCGGAAAAACCCCCGAGGGCATC
>JBFJVZ010000347.1:0-8593 GCA_041623895.1 Pirellulaceae bacterium
CCCACAAGTACAGTGGTCCTTGGTTGTAAACCAGTGGCACCAGTTTGCGGTAATACTGCAGGGCGGACTCGGGGACTTCTACATCGGATTTCTCCAACATCTCCAGCATCATTCGTCGATTGCGGCGCCATGTATCCAGGCGTGCCACGCAGACGACTAACTCTTGAGCGGTAGTTGCCGCAGGTTGTCCCAAACACAATCTGGCAAGTTCTTTTTTCACGGTCTCGGTTCTGACCCAATAAAACTCCCAAGGTTGTAAGTTTGATGAATTCGGCGCCAACAGCGTCAACTCCAAGCATTGCCGCATCACTTGTTCCGGGATCGGCTGCTCGGTGTAGACGCGAGTGCTGCGTCGCGAGCGCACCACTTTTTCAAACTCGTCGGAGTTCGTTTGCAGCGCCTCTTCAACGTGCTTGATCTCAGGGACTTTGTCAAAGATTTCGGTGACTTTAGACATGAAGTGATTAACCGTCGATTGATTGAAGGCAGCGGATGTTTTGATTGAAGTCAGTCGCCTTCGTTTTCCCCGTTGCCGTCGAACAGAATCTTTCGGCAATCGCCTTCTTTTACGACCGCTTCCGAACTGAGACGAGAGAATAGGTTGCCTGAAATCACGACTGCCGAACATTCCTGGAGCAGGATTCCAGTCGCTTCATTGGGATTCTCTTCCGAATTGCTCGGTTTGCTTTCGCGTTTCTGCAATGGCTTGCCCCCGTCATCGTTGCCGATCCAGGTATCGCTGAAGTTATTACCGGTGATCGTGATGCTCGCGGATTCGCTACGGACTGCGACCGCGGTTTGCTTGACGATCGTAAAGGTGTTCGCCGAAATCGCGCACCCGTGCGCATCACGGAGATCGATCCCGCCGGCAAAATCATGGGCGATCACGTTGGCGGACATCGTGATTCCGTAACAATCCCGGTCAAGCACGATCGCCCAACCCTGGCACTCTTCGATCATGTTGCCGGCGACAACCGACCCATACGTGTTCTCGATCACCACACCGTGACCCAAGTGATCATCAAGATTGTTGCCACTCATCGCCAAGTTAAAAGAATCAATGCATTTCAAGCCGTCTTGATTTTCCTCAAAATGATTCGCCGAAACGATGATGTCATGACAGCCTTCCAAAGCGACTCCGCACCGTTTGTTGTACGTAAACAAGTTATCGCTGATCCGCGGATCCTCGTAGCAGAAATGTAGCCGCAATCCGTCGCCGCCGTTATGGCTGCTGGTGACGCCGTGAACGAAGATTTCCTCGATGTAGCGGGCTTCGATGCCAGCGCCACTTTTTTCGTTGCCCGTCACACGCAAGTTAGCAATGCTGACACGCCATAACCTGTCGTCCTTGGGGGTTGCCTTGCCTGAAAATTCCGGGTTCTCGATCAAGATCGCCGGTTCGCCTTCGGTATTGTTGTTCTTGATATGCGACGCGGTGCCGACGCCAACGATTCTGGTGTCGCCTGTCTTGATCCGGATCGGCTCAGTGATTTCGTGAGTGCCGGGCGGAATCTGAAGCACACCGCCTGTTTCCGGGATCGCATCGGCAGCTTCCTGCAAGGAGGCAAACTTGCCCGCATCGACGACCGCTTGATCGCCGCGCAAATCGGATGAGGCAGCAATTACCAAGACAGTGACAAGAAACGTTCGCATGACGTGAATCTCCGGTGAATCGATTGAATCAACCGCTACATCATAGACGGTTGGGGGCAATGGTTTGGCTGACGTGACAAGCAGTGTCACGCGCTGAAGTAGCGGGAACTGGAAGCATTCCGTTTCTGGTGCTTCATGCAGATTTGATTGTTGGGATCCGCCGCCGGGCCAGAGAGCGTCCGGTCGCAGCCTAATTCTATGGTAACGGAACTCACCAAGAGTTTCGGCCTGATGGCCATCTTCGCCCGAAAGTCTGGGTGACGTCCGCTACACCTTGAACCCTGATTCTCGGCAATGATGCAGCACTAGAACGTATTCAATCGTCCGGAAATCCAAGTTCTTCGTCGCAACGAATGGATGGCCTCCTCGTCGGTCCAGCCCAGCGGCGCAGGAGGCTTCCTGGGCACATCTTTGACCGCGGTGACGAAATACCGGGCGTCCTCGTGCGGTTCCATGATGCGGATATCCAACTGGTACCCGAGCCCGGCCGCTAATTCTTCCAGCCTGTGCGTCGCATTCGTTTCGTAAATTCGCATCTCGTACTGCTCGCCGTTGTTACCACCACCAACGATCAGCGACTTGGCTACCGGTCAACTTGCTGTGAAGCATCGTAAGTTCTGGTGCTGTTTCCACTCGCTGCACGACGGACCAGGGATCAATTTCAACACCCCCGGAGACGCTGATGATCCAGCCGTGGTGGCCTTTGACCATGGTGGCCTGCGATGGTAAGGATTTTGGAATCGGGAAACGCGGGCCCTGCAGTCGCGATTCATCCAGTAGCACGCTCAGCTTGCAATCCGCGACCGTCAGCATTCCTTCGTTTGCAATCAACGCACCAAGGACGGCCAGATCGATGCAGTCACGCAGCTGGGTGAATACCGGGACTTCGGCAGCAAGCTGGTTGTATTTGGTCGTCATCATTGCGGCCCACTGCTCCGCTAGATGGTTGGGATCAGCTACATTCGTCCGCTCGCCTCGATCGTTCAAGATGCTGTCTTCGGTCAACGTCTTGACGCCTTGTCCACGTATTTGCCAGGCCAACCGATCGGAACTCCGCAAGAGTGGTTCGTAATTGACCGCCATCCACCAGCGAGGCGAAGTCACTTGGGCTGGACCGGGGTTTTTCTTTAGCAGCTGCAAGTAATTGGGCATGCCGTCGACAGGTGACGGCTCGAATCCCATTGCCAGCCGTTTCATCACGTAGTCGGCGGCAACCAACACTCGTGCAAAATGGCTATCGGCAGCGATCCCACCCAAGATGATCTGCTGCGAGCCCATCGCTCTTTCCATCGCGCTGACAACTCTCTTGCTGAAGGCGAGCCGTTGTGACTTCAATCTGGCATAGCGCTTCAACCCCTCTTCGGTGGGCTCGATCGAACATGTGATGGCCGTTGCGTCGTCACGTCGTGCGTACCGCAGACCGTCGATAAGGTCATCCAAGCGGATTGCGCCGAGCCCCACTGCACCTGCGGGGCCGGCGATCACGACGTCGTTACGCTCGGGCACGACGAATACGTATTGCACTCGTTGCAGGCCAGCCAGGAAAAACATTTCTTCCGTCGGTTGCTCATTTCGCTCAATCCGTTTCGCCACCGCCCGATCCAGACTCGCCAAAGAAACCATGCGTAGGGGAAGCTGATCGGGAACATCTTTTTCGATCGCTTGCTGGCGAATGTCGCGGAGATTTCCGGCAGCCTCGGTCTGGGCTCGCGCGACGACGCCAGCGGCGTCCACCGTAACGCCACCGACCGCACCGTTGGATCCGATCACGGGCGTAATCCCAGTCACGAACGGTCGACTGCTAAACGACTGGATCGCGGCCTGGCCGTAAACGTTGCCCGCTGGAAACCCGCACAACAACAAAGCCAACAAGAATGTGCAGAGGACCATTATCAATGATCGTGATCCGTTCATCGCATCGCTCCGGAATTGCCAACAGGCGTGAACATTCAACTTACGGCAAACCGCCGCCCACGACCAGTGCTCTGTCCCCGCGGTGATTCCATCGCACGGAATCAGTTGCTGTTTTAGGACACCGGATCATCCCCTCCCGCGTATACGTCAAACCAGATTTCAAGGCCAAGTCTGCCGAGACCGGTCATCTGGGAAGGCCAAAGTGACGGACCGCCATGCCCGGATGCAGACACCCAGTAACACGATATATCTGCGGTGCAACCAGATTGCCGAAGCGATTCGAAGACGGCCGATTTGTCAGCAATCTGATTGAGTATCCAATCAACGTGCCGCCGCACATCGCAAGATTCAACGATGCCATCAGATGAAAGGAACCAACCGGCAGGAATATCGAGTACACCCGCAGGCCGTTGTTCAGCGATTTGGGTCCGCGATGGTTCAATATCAAGTAGCGACGTAACGCCAGCGGGTGTGAGAGCGCCAGGGTAGATGCGAAGTGTTGCGTACGTCCGCTTACAAGTTGGGTAGTTGTCGTTGTATTCGGTCAATCGGAAGGTCGCCTAACGTTGGCACGGCCGACGCCGCCCCTAACCGAAGCGCAAGACGTTGGCCGACCAAAGATTATACAATCAGAGCCCGCGTTGAATAAGAAAAAGGAGTGCCCGACTCGCATTTGCGGCCATGCCACGCTATTCGCTCTTCTTTATACATCTTCGATCTCGTTGCCGACGATCTTTACCGACCGCACAGAGACGCCGCCAAGTTTGAACGTGTTCAACAACGCAAGAAACCGAGATTTGGTCGATTCCGGTATTGGGTGCTCGCTCCATATCCCCACGGAATATCGTTCCGCAGCACCCTTGATGACTTGGTTGGCGTCCGACCGCACGCGAAAAATGAAGATCGGACCACGTCGACGAGCATCATTTTCCGCGACGCGGATTGCCCCCTCGTAGGCGGCCCCAGAAACGAAGTCGTCGTAATCACGCCACGCGTAGTCGTGAATGCACACGGTCACGCCGGGAATTTCATCGCGGATCCGCACAACGACCTTGGTGGGGTCGAAACAACCGACGGCATCCGGATCATCGTCAACGATTCTCGCGGCGATCTCGTATAGCAAAGGAATCTCTGGAACGGGAAACGGCAAGCGGATTCGTCGCCGTCGTCAACGAAGGTCGCGACATTGAAACAAGAGTTGATTCTACAGTCGGAACTCGGTTAGTCAAAAAAAGTGAAGATGATCCGCGCAGCGGACATTGCGAATGTTCCATGCGAACCTATCAATTGAGTTGAGTGTCTCGATCTCAACTTGCCCGCAAGCAATCCGGCCAAGAATCGCGATGACCGATCCAATCAAATTCTACAGCACAGCGGATGAATACGGCGAATTCTCGAATTTCGGGCGTATCCGATCAAGATTGGCAAGCAGGTTTGGCCCACCAGCGAGCACTATTTTCAGGCGATGAAATTCAAGGACAAGGCCGAACAGGAGAAGATTCGCAAAGCGCATTCACCAATGCAGGCAGCGAGAATGGGACGAGACCGCAAGCGGATACTCAGACGCGATTGGGAATCAGCCAAAGTCAATGTGATGCGTGAATCCGTCATGGCCAAGTTCACACAACACAAAGCGCTGCGGGAATTGCTGCTGGCCACTGGCGACGCCAAGATTATCGAGCACACCGCCAACGACGATTACTGGGGCGATGGTGGGAACGGCAAAGGCAAAAACATGTTGGGCCGGATTCTGATGGACGTGCGTGCAAAGTTTCGTGAAGAACAGGACTGCCAGATTCGCACAACGGATTGATATGCCGTCGCCGCCGTGTACGAAGCGGACGACGACTGGCTCTGATCTGACAATTGTCTTGACGCGGACTTGAATGAAGCGAGATCACGTCAGCCTCTTGAGACATGATTCGACGAAGGCTCTTGCGGCATCCCGTTTCTTTCGGCCTGCTAGGCAACTTTCTTGGTCTTGGCCGCTGATTCTTGCGATTGTTGTAGCGTGTCCCTGTCGGCATCCGGCCTGGCCCCAATCTGTGTCGTCGCCAGCTTCGGAAAGACGAATGCAACGACATACTGGCGGAGAAAAAACCAGAGCAGGTTGGGCTCATTCAAGGCGGGATCGATCGTATCAGCGATCGCGGCGTGAGCTTGCGGCAATTCGCTCCAGTGCAAGCCGGGATCGTCATGATGTGCGGTGTGATAGCCATTGTTAAAAAACAGAAAGTTAAACCACCAGCCCGTAAAATTTCGGGAATGATCGTGCTCCGACCAGGCGTCGGTGTGCACGTGCTGGATGTAGTTGAAAACCATGATCACCGTGGTCGACAGGATCGCCGGCAAAATCACTGCAAACAACCACAGGTACAGTCCCAGCCCTGGTTGAGTGGAATACAAGAATCCGGCCAGCGCCCCCATCACCAGGTAAGAGCCAATCCACGAGATGTATTGCATGCGAATGATGGAATAGAGATTCGGCTTTTTCCGCTTCACACGATCAAGGTAATGCATGATCGGGATCCGCTGGTGAAACCCCGACACCAGAGGATACGTGATCGCGACCAGAAAGTTGTGTTTGTTGGTATACCGCCAGGTTGCCGTTGCATCTCCAGGACGATTGACAAACTGATGGTGATTCAAGTTATGCGTGGGTACCCACATCAGCGAGGGATAGCCGTAAAAGAAGGTCAGCACATGACCAAAGGCATGATTCCATCGACGCCCGTAAAAAGTCGGCCGATGATTGTGGTTGTGGGTAACCGTGCCCAATGAAATCGCTAAGTAGCAACTGAATGGACAGAGGTAAATGACCAGAGCTGGGTCACAGTACTGGGCGACCACCAACGAAATAGCGATTGCCACCCAAGCCAACGAGCGATAGTCTGCCGAATTCCGTAGTCGCATGAGATCAATCCGTGACTGAGATCGCTGATGGGTGAAGTGAATCTTCGCGGAATTACAGCGCTGACGAAAGGTCGCAATTCACTTATTGACGCGTATTGTCAAAGAAATGCGCAGCGATCCCTACAGGGTGGGTGCCAACCACGTCCGGTGAATCACATCGACGTCATTCGTTAGCGCCCGGAAAACTAGTGCTTTGTCCAGATTCAATCTTAGGGTGGTGGTCGTAGCCGATGTCGCCAGACTTCGGGGTATCTTGGAACGAACCGAATTCTGGCGAATCCGGCTACCCTAAAGTCAAAAGTTGACAGAGCACTAGTTCCATCATCGCTCACGGATGGTGCGATCAGATCGATGTCGTCAGCCGGCAACACCAGCACCGCTAGAAAGTACATGAAACCGGCAGTTTCACAGTCGTGATACGGGCACTGAAATTCGACTCGAAACGGTTCGCCAATTTTGCTAGTCAATTCATCAATCCTGGCTGCAAACAAGCACCATTTGCGAGCAGTCCAACTGCATTTAGGACACGGTATGGCTTGGCAACAAAATTTTCTCGAGGCCTTCGGCACTGGCGTTCTGGGTGGGACCTCATTTCGCACCTATTTCAAAATCCTTCGAGACAATCGATTCTCGATCGATCCACCGTTTTATCTTCGCGCCGCGGTGACGGCTTTCAGCTCGCTGCAAAACTCCGCCCAGCGAAGAGTTGAGGACTGGGTTTACGGCGACGCCGTACGCAAAACGGAGATTCATCCGCCGATTTTTGTGCTTGGACTTTGGCGAAGCGGTACCACGCACTTACATAATCTGTTGTGTTGCGATTGGAGATTTGCGTTTCCAAATACATACCAAGTCTTCTTTCCGCATTCGTTTTTGACCACGGAACGTTTCAATTCGCGAATGCTGAACTGGTTGCTGCCCAGCAGGCGCGTGCAAGACAATGTGGAAATTGGAGCCAAACTACCTCAGGAAGACGACTTTGCGATCGCCGGTCTGACGGGGATGTCGTTTAATCTGAGCATTGCCTTTCCGCGGCGGGCCGAAGCCTACACCAAGTTTTTGACGTTTCAGCGGGCGACGGCATCTGAAAAGCGGATTTGGGCCGAGGCGTTGGAACATTTCCTCAAAAAACTTACCTTCAAATATCACCGCCCCATTGTGCTGAAGTCACCGGCGCATACGGGACATGTTCGCGAGCTCGTGCGGTTGTTCCCCGATGCCAAATTCGTGCTGATTCATCGCGACCCGGTTGAAGTTTACTCGTCGACCGTTCATTGCCTGGAAACCGTATTCAAAATGTGGGCGCTGCAGCGACTGGGCACGCACAGCATTGCGGAATCTACGATCCAGAATGTTCGGGAGGTAACGGAAAGTTACTTCGCAGATCGCCAGCACATTCCACCCGGACAACTGACGGAGATTGCCTTTACCGAATTAGAGCAAAGGCCGATCGAAACCATGGCCAGGATCTATCGGGAATTAGATCTGCCCGCCTTCCGATTCACCCAACAAACGATGCAAAATCACCTGGACTCGCTGGGTGAGTACAAGAAGAACCGCCATCACGAAGTCGATCCTGAGACACGGGCACGGTTGGGCGAACAATGGCAGCAGTACTTCACCAACTGGGGATATGGGGAAACAGCTGCGGCGCGTGCCGCCTGAACAATGACGTAGCTTGGGACCATTGTCCCGAGCAATATTGCCGTGAGCCGGCATCTCGGACGGGACGATGGTCCCATTGATGGAAATCTTATTCCTGTTTTGAAAAACGAGCGGCAGATTCGATAAAGCCTGGCAAGATGCGATCCGGAATCGTTTTCAACATGCCCCCCATGCCCTTGTTATGGGCTGTGACGACTGCAATGAATTCCAAATCGGGAAGCATCAGGATGAATTGTCCGCCCGCCCCGCGACCAGAAATGCAGTCAAGGCTGTGGTCATTCACCTCAACGTCATGCCGCCACCAGAAAAAGCCATAGCCGGTGCCTTGATCATTTGTGTGAATGCGGCTTGTGGCTTGATTGACAAACTCCGACGGAATCAATTGCTCGCCGTTCCACTTGCCTTGATTGATCACGAGCATGCCCCACTTGAGCATGTCGCGGGAACG
>JBFJVZ010000348.1:0-8545 GCA_041623895.1 Pirellulaceae bacterium
GAGTAGTGCCCAGCGGTACCAACAGCGAACCTAGATCCATTCGCGAAAGCGGTTTGCCGAGACGAAACTTGGTGTTGCGAATTTCCTCGGTCAGCGTCTGCAATGCAAAGCGATTATTCGGGGCTCCGGGAACCGGCTCCCCATAAACGCTGCCGCCGTGGCAAGAAAAGCAGTTCATCGTCCAACGCCCATCAGGATCGACGACGTATTGCAAAGGCTTCTCGGAATCATCGTCAGGCCTTCGAGTCAATCCGTATCTCTCGAAAGCCATCGCCCTCCGTTGCTGCAGCGATGATTTCTCAGCCTCCGACCGCAGAGGTTCCGGCCAGCTTCGCCAGACTTCATCAAAGGTCGATTGCTGAAAATCATGGGGCAAAAAAGCGGTCTCGGTCAACAAACGATACCCACGCTCGGCTGCATCCTCAGCGGTTAGTGAGCCACAGAGACAGCACCACCAAATAAGCAGAGACAGTAGTCGGTTCAGCGAAGACATTAGGTTCTCTCTCAACAACAACTTGTATTTTAGACCGTTGTCTAGGGCCAACGACAACTGTTGTCCCGCAATACCCGCCTCTGGTCGCGAATACTCACTGTTGACGTGTTTCAGATTCGTCTCCTGATTCATCTGCGGTCAATCGAGAGAGCCGGGCGACGTGAATGCGGCCAAAGCGACGAATTTCCACCTCGGTACTCCGCGGCGAGAGCGATTTGCACCAATCCTCCACTTGCGTATATCTGGAGCGACTAATGATCCACAAACTTTGACGGCCCTGTCTGTCACTTGGGAAATCGCGTGGACCGCGGTCACCCTTTGCGCCCCAGCGGGCCGATGGCGATGCAACTTGCGCTTTGGGCAACTTGTACGGCCCTAACGTGGGAAACGTAAAATACTGCCACTGCAGCTGGTCGGGCTCCAAATCGACGTTGTACGACTGAGCAAAGATGCGTACTTCGATCAGCCCGCTGTCAAGCCAAACGCTGTCATTGGGATGCTGCTGTTTATTGACCCAGGCGATTGCCTCGCGCCAGGCCTCGCCGCGGATGGCCAGTCTGGTCTTGCCATGGACCAATCGTTGTGCTGTTCCCTGATGCCAGGTCAGCGAGATCAAAACGATCGCCACCAACAGCGTGGCCGTCAGCCGACTTGCCGGCGTTGGTTTTGACGGCAAAGCGAAACACGTCCAGCAGCCGGCGAACCACGTCAGCAACGGTAACACGGCGATGAAATAACGACGATGCCACAACGGCACGTAGTCGGCGTACGATGCGAAAAAGAAAATAACGGTGGTCAGAACGGCAACTAACAAGGGCAACAACGGCCCCGCCATTTCACGCCAACTTCGCTTCCAGGCAGTCAACATTCCCAGCGCCAGCGGAACACCAACCATCGTCGCCCAAGGCCAGATCGTCCACAGTTGCCTGACCGTTGTCGCCTGACCAAATGCTTTCCAGTATTCGCGTCGTTGCCATGAGTCCGGGACGGTCGAGTTGGCCAATAAAAAAGCGGTGGCTACTAAGATCAACAAACAAATAAGGTCAAGAACATTGAACGCGGCACGCCGATCAGACCGGCGAATCCATTGGACCAACTGCAGGCCGAACACCGCAGCCGCAAGCACACCAAACGTGACCATCGCAGTTGGGTGCAAAAGCGAAGCCAGGCAAGCGGATGCGACAAACAGCAGCCGCAAGCGACTCGGCTTCACCGCGTTTGGACCGTTCAGCAATTCCATGCCCGACCAGAGGGCAATCACAGCGATCAGCATCAACCACGAATAGGCACGAAGCTCCGTGCCGAAAAAGATCGCATTTGATTCAACGGCAAGCACCATTCCGGAGAGGATGCCGGCCGAAAGCCGCTGCGCGGTCTTCGATACGCCGATCACCAACAAGGCCGCAGCGAATGAGACGGCTAACACACTGCTCAGCCGCAAGGCGACTTCTGTTGGGCCAAGAATTTGTTTCCACAACCAAGTCAATTGAAAGTAAAGCGGTGTTTGGTTGCCAACTTCCGCTCGCGGGGCGACATCTCCGAAATCATCCCAGATTGACCAGGCCGTGTGCAGTTCATCCAGCCAAAAGCTTTCGTAGCATGAGGGCAATCGCAGCAATACCGCTACGACGAAAACAACGATCGCCGCTGTCGCCACCGCGCGCCGTTCTGGTTCCGCGCTCGCGCTTTCCATCAAACGCTTTCCGCGATCGACAAATTGGCGACCTGGCTGATGATCTCGCAAGCCCGCTGTACTTGTTCGCCACTGACATCCAGATGCGTCACCAGCCGGATTGCTTGCAGATCGACGTCAAAGCAGCGAACACCCCGCGACTCCAGAGCTTGCCGGAACTGCGACGCAGTTGAATGTTGCGGATCGATCTCAAAGATAACCATGTTTGTATCGATCCGCTCGCCGCGGATACTCAGCGATTCGCATCGATCGATGGCATCCCCCAGTTGCCTGGCATGATCATGATCCTGGTGCAAGCGCTGGCGATGATGATCCAGCGCGTGGATGGCGGCGGCGGCAATGATGCCTGCTTGCCGCATGCCACCACCGAAGAGTTTGCGGATTCGGCGTGCTTCGTAAACAAAGTCGGCGCTGCCCGCGAGTGCTGATCCGACGGGCGCACCGAGACCCTTGCTGAAACAAACGCTGACCGAATCAAACGGCTGGGCGAGTTGACGTTCGCTGATCCCGCTGGCGACCGCCGCGTTCCACAGTCGGGCCCCGTCCAAGTGACGATTCAATCCGCTTTGTTTGGCCCAGTCACAAACACGCAACACTTCGTCTTGCGGCTGAATGCGTCCGCCCCAGCGATTGTGCGTGTTTTCAAGACAGATCAGTGTTGTCCGCGGGCGGTGGTCATTCTCGGGAGGAATCAGGTCCACCAGTTGTTCGGCTTTGATCACACCGCCCTGCCCCGCGACCTGATTGGCGACCAAGCCAGACAATTGGGCGAACGCACCTTGTTCGTAATGGTAGATGTGACAATCGGCCTCACAGATGAATTCGCTACCGCGATCACAATGAAGCCGCACGGCGATTTGATTTGCCATCGAACCACTGGGAACAAACACCGCCGCCTCTTTGCCGAGGATTTCTGCGGTCATTTGTTCCAATCGTTCGACGGTCGGATCGACGTCAATCACGGCGTCCCCAACCTCGGCGGACGCAATCGCTTGCCGCATCGCAGCCGTCGGCTTGGTCACGGTGTCGCTTCGCAGGTCGATTTGTTCGCTCATTCGCCATCAAGGGGTTGCTAACACGGGTAAACAACTTCCATTGTACTGGCTTATCATGGGCACAGAATCGGACAACGGACTTCCATCCATTACCCACAAACACAGGTCGGACTTCAGTCCGTTACTCGAAAAGTACAGCAACGGGCGAAAGGCCGTGCTACCAATCATGACGACAACGAAAATCAGACGTGTCGATGCCCGCCAAGGCTCGCTCGATGTGCTTCAGCAATTGCGAGACAAACTCAGCCCCCAAGGCGACGTGGTCAGTCCTCGGGGCCGCGCGCTGACCGAAGAAGTTTTTGGCGAGCCGCTGACGCCCGTCCAAGTTGTGGGGCGAATCTGCGACGATGTCCGCAGTCAAGGCACCCCTGCCCTGCTCCGCTACACAAAGGCACTCGATAAAGCAGACTTGTCAGCAGACCAGTTACGCGTACCGGCCGAGGATCTGGCCAGCGCCCACGCCCAAGCGGATCCTGCGTTCTTGGATTCGGTTCGCCAAATCCGCAAAAACGTTGCCGAGTTTCAGCAGGCGATCTTGCATACGGACGTGACGATCAGCCCCAAACCGGGTGTTACTTTGAGACAACGATACGTACCGCTACGACGAGTGGGCGTCTGCGTGCCCGGCGGCGCCGCGGCTTACCCTTCAACCGTGTTGATGACCGTTGTTCCCGCGCAAGTTGCTGGGGTCAGCGAAATTGCCGTGGTTGCGCCGCCGACTCAGTTCGGTGCCTACAACAACGACATGCTGGCAACGTGTCACGAACTGGGCGTGACGGAAGTTTATCGCATCGGCGGCGCACAAGCGGTCGCTGCTCTCGCCTATGGTTGTGACCAGGTTCCGAAGGTCGACAAGATTGTCGGGCCGGGAAACTTGTTTGTTGCGTTGGCGAAAAAGTATGCGTACGGCACCGTCGATATCGATTCCTTCGCCGGGCCCAGCGAAGTGATCGTGATTGCCGATTCCACGGCACGAGCCGATTACGTGGCGGCCGACTTATTGGCACAAGCCGAGCATTCCCCAGGGAGCGCGATCCTGATCACCTGGGACGAACCCCTGATCGACGCGGTCGATGATGAACTTTCGCGGCAAGTGGCCTTATTGCAGCGAAATGAATTAACGGTCGATAGTTTGGAAGCTTTTGGTGCACTGATTTTGGTCCGCGACAGCCAACACGCCTGTGAGTTGACCGACGAGTTCGCGCCGGAGCATTTGCACATCGAAACCGCGAATTCTGGAGAGTTGATTGAGAAGATCCAAAACAGCGGCGCCGCATTTCTCGGGCATCACACGCCGGTTGCCTTGGGTGACTACGCAGCCGGTCCCAGCCACGTCTTGCCAACCGGTGGAACCTGTACTTGGGCAGCGGGTTTGTCCAGCAATAGTTTCCTGCGGAGCGGAAGTGTGACCGAATTCGACGAAGCCGCCCTGAACCAGATCGCCCCCGATGTGGTCAGAATAGCGGAAAAAGAAGGTCTCACCGCGCACGCGCGAAGCGTCACGATTCGCACGTCGTAGGTAACAAGTAAAATGCTCCAGATGACAGCGATTGATCAATCTCGCCTCAGAATACTATCCGCAGTTAAGGTAACGGACTGAAATCCGTTCTACGATGTCGCTCTTTCGCCCAGCACTCTCGAAGATGCTCGCCTATGCTCCGGGCGAACAACCGCCGCCTGGCAAGTTCATCAAGCTGAACACCAACGAGAGTCCCTACCCGCCGGCGCCGGCTGTCATCGAGGCGATTAAGCAAGCCGCCGTCGGTCCCATCAATCGTTATCCCGATCCGCTGGCGACTTCGTTTCGCCGCGCAGCTGCCGACGCACTTGGCTTGCCGGGACCGGAATGGGTGTTGGCCGGCAACGGCAGCGACGACATCTTGACGATTCTTGTCCGCGGTTTTGTTGATGCAGGACAACAACTGCGACTGCCTTATCCGAGTTACATTTTGTATCGCACGTTGGCTGATATTCAGGGCGCTGCGTGGGAACAAGTGCCGTTCCAGGATGGCTGGAAACTGCCCGCTGCATTCGCTGTGAATGATGATCAGACTCGATTGGTTTTCTTGCCGAATCCCAATAGTCCCAGCGGCACCTGCGTTTCCCCGGACGCGATCTCGGACCTCGCCCAGTCACTCACATGCCCGCTGGTCGTTGATGAAGCCTACGCTGATTTTGCGGAACAGAACTGTCTGGAATTAGTCCAGCAAAACGAACGGATCTTGGTCACTCGGACATTGAGCAAGTCTTACGCGTTGGCCGGGATTCGCTTTGGTTTTCTGGTTGCTCAACCGCACCTGATCACCGAACTCGCCAAGATCAAAGACAGCTATAACTGCGATGCCGTTTCGATTGCCGCAGCCACCGCCGCCATCGGCTGCCAGGACTGGCTGGCCGCACAGTGCCACAAGATGAATGCCACTCGCGAGCGTCTTGCCGGTCGTCTCGGTCAGCTAGGTTTTGAGGTCACACCATCACAGGCCAATTTTGTCTGGTGCCGGCATCCCAGTGGGAATCATCAGGCAATGTACGAATTCCTGAAGCAGAACCAAATCTTGATTCGATACATGCAATTTCCCGACTGGGGTGACGGACTGAGGATTTCTGTTGGCACGGACGAACAAATCGACGCCTGTTTGCTGATGCTGGAAAGGTACCTTTGAGAACAATGAAACGCACGGCAACGATTCAACGCAAAACCGGCGAAACCGAAATCACTTTGTCTTTGAACCTGGACGGTGACGGCAGCGGTAAACGCGAATCCGGTATCGGTTTTCTCGATCACATGCTTGACCTGCTGGCAAAGCACGCCATGGTCGATTTGGACGTGAAGGCCATCGGTGATTTGCATGTCGACGATCATCATACAGCCGAAGATATCGGCATCTCGCTTGGCCAAGCTGTTGATCAAGCACTGGGTAATCGCGCCGGCATACGCCGCTACGGTCACTTCACACTGCCGATGGACGAATGTTTGGTCACATCGGCAATTGATCTGGGTGGGCGGTACGCTTTCGAGTATCACGCACCGATCGCAGCTGCCAAGATAGGCACCTTCGACAGCGAATTGGTGGAACATTTTTGGCAGTCGTTTGCCGCCAACGCCAACTGCAATTTACATGTCTTGTTGCATCACGGGCGAAATGCGCACCACATCTCTGAAGGCGTCTTCAAAGCTACCGCGCGAGCCATCCGGATGGCGGCCGAAAGCGATCCGCGCAGCGACTCCGTACCCAGCACGAAAGGCGTTTTGTAAACGGCAGGGCTGAGCCGATACCCGTGATGACGGAACTTTCGGCTCGGCAGGAGCCTCGCCCGCCTGGCCCTCCCTACACCGCACTTTCAGGCCATCGATTTGCCGGGAGAGCGAAGCTGGGCAGCTGAAAAGTGGCCGGCATATAAGTTTTTTGGTTACGCGTGGGGGACAAGAAGACAAGTTTCCCAACCGCTGGGAGGGCGACGCTCCCGCGGAGCCGCAAAGCTACTTCCGACGCTTCGGCTCGGCGGGAGCCTCGCCCTCCCAGGAAACTCATGTTGTCTTGGACGCAACAAACGGATGTTCGCCATTGGCCACAAATGCTGCAGATTCCGATGTTTCAGCATCCCAGGGCGAAGCTCCTGCTGAGCCGTGCTGTTCACGGATTGCAGATCGGCGGGCGCCTCGCCCCGCCCGACTTATTCGCCATCCTGGCGGCGCGTTGCAAAGAACCCCACGGCAGCCAGCCCTACCAGACTGAACAATACAGAGATCAGATAGAAGTTGGAGAAGATCGCGATCGACATCAGCAGCGCGATCGCTGTGCCGGCAGCCCATTTTGGCGGCAGCAACCACAATCCAAAGCCGGCCACGGTCTCGATCACAACGACCTTGCGGCTGTACCACATGGCGATCTCGCGCAATGTCTCCTCCGCGAAGTTCTCGCGCAAAAGATTGAACACCCAGAAGTCTCGTTCGCGAAAATAGATATCCCAAAACACTTCGCCCGACCAATACTCCGCCGTCCATTTACCGATCGCACCGCCCAGCAGAATCATGGAAATGATCAGTCGGCTGAGAAACGCGCCGCGGCGGAACATCATTTCCTGATCTGCATCGTCCATGCGAGTGACAAACCACAGATTCCAAAGCGACGTCCACCATGCAGTGACGAACGTCATGTCGTTGTAGCTGCCCTGATGCAGACAAAGCATCGATGCACCGGCAAACGTGATGATCGCGCAGGCGACGCGGACCCGCGAGGCAACAAAGATGCTGAAAAAGACTGAGCCAACCGTGGCCAAAAGTGCGATCCGCAACGTCCACTGGGATTCCAGCCAATCTGGAAAGAACGGATCGGCAAGTGGGATTTGCAAATAGACCTGATCTGCAAGCTGGAAAAAACTCCACTTCCACATCAACGAAACGAACAGACAAATCTGCACGATGCGGTGCGCCGACACGGCTCGGGAATTATCGGCAGGCACGTTCACCGCCCAGCCTCCTTGTCGGGCAAGCGAATCAATTCGTAGCCGCCATCAGCAACTGGCTTGGCGTGAAAACGTGTTGTCAGTGTCTGGCCGCGGTAGGAAGACTCAATCGTGACCCAGCGATCTTTGCCGTCGTTCAAATTTCGATATCGGCGACTGGCCCACGTCAATACCCGGGCAGGAAAATGATTGATGTACCGCCACTCAGTCGTGTCGGCAAAGTCTTCGAAGATCGGATCGATAAACCCGGGTGGGATCTCGGTAACTTCGTAACGGTTGCCGAAGTTGTACATCGACGGGATTGGCTGCTGAACCGACCACCAGGCGAACGAGTGACTGCGCAGATGAAAACGATGCAGCGAAGATGAAGCGACACTGGAGATAAACGGCGTGAGCAACAGCCAAACCACAACGATGGCAACCACCGCTACGATCAGGATGAACCCGATATCGGTTGATTTGCGATCTTGTTCGTTCATGGGTGGATGCGACTGGGCAAGGGCACGGTCGGGCCGCGGCCACGTAGGTGGCCAGGAAACAGGGGTCAGACCCCCAAAGCCGGAACGGCCCTACGGGTGCTTTGCATTATTGGGGTCTGACCCCTTTTTCCCAAAGCACCAGGCTTTGTCTCAAAACGGGAGGGCGAGGCTCCCGCCGAGCCGCACTTTGCCGAGAACGCAACGGCTCAGCGGGAGCTTCGCCCTCCCAGTTACCACGAATCTGAGTTTTGAGACAAAGCCTAGTGCTGGAATTTGGAAATAACCTTGATCATGACGGTAGCCCATTGGTAACCCGAAGCGTGAGCGAGGCGACAAATCACGCAATTCCCTCGCTCAC